>JBAYSC010000061.1:0-12855 GCA_041676345.1 Flavobacteriaceae bacterium
TTATTTGTGGTGTTACCAGCCAGCCTTCGGCTACATTTCCCGCTCCGATATTTGAACGGTCAATATAGGCTGAGGTAGTGCCTTCACAAACCAACGTACCTGTGGTCGTGGTTCCCCATCCCGGAACGTTACCAGCTGCAGTAAGTGTTCCATTTAACGTTTTGAATGTTGCCCAATCAGCAGGGATACCGCCTTCAAAGTCCTCAACGAACTGGCTGTATCCTTTACCCGTGAACAACAAAACAAACAGTGTTGATAAGAGTAAAAATCTTTTCATAAGAGTTTTGGTTTAAAATTAAGAACCCCAAATATAGGAAGGACGTTTTAAAAAACAAAACAAAACTTTAACTTTTCTTTATAGAGTACTATCAGAAATAAATTTAGAGAAGTGCCAAAAAGCAATAGTTTGACTTTATTTACATAAGAAAACAATAGTTTTCATCACATAACACCAATAAAATTTGTTATAAAATGAATCATTTTTGATATTGTTAAAATAAAAAATCGGTCTTTGTCAACCGATTTTATAGTTTAAATTATGTTTTTTGAGGTTTTTTTCGGGCAGCCGGAAAAAGTACGTTGTTCAAAATGAGCCTGTAACCGGGCGAATTCGGGTGAAGGTCTAAAACCGTCGGAGCATCGCCTACCCGGTGTTGATAGTCTTCCGGGTCGTGCCCTCCGTAGAAAGTAAACATTCCCTTGCCACGAGTTCCGTGGATGTATCGGGCTTCTCCGGTGATTTTCATTTCGCCCAAAAGCAAAACATTCGATTTGACTTTCTCGGGAGCAAAAGCGGTTGTTTGTCCGTAAAATCCTTTGATGAGTTGTGTGTGATTCTGGCAAAGCATCGTAGGGATAGGATCCCATTTGGCGGAAAATTCCATTAAGGTAAAATAATCTTTTTCCATCGGGAAAGCCTTGGCTCGGTCTTGAGTGGTGTCAATATCAGAAAATTCATACACGACCGGATTTCGCTCCAAGACAAAATCCTTAAAAGCAAAAGTTCTGGAATAGTCTATTTTGGACTGATAATCGGGCTGACTGACATCTCCGTCAAACATCGGTTCGCAGATATCGACATCTTCGGCTGCCAAGGCAATATCAAAACTGTCTGTAGCCGAACACATCGCAAACATAAAACCACCTCCCAACACATAATCTCTGATTTTCAGAGCAACTGCCAGTTTCTGGTCAGACACTTTACTGTAACCTAATTTTGCAGCCAATTCTTCTGCTTCCTTTTTTTGTTGAATGTACCACGGAGCATGTCTGTAGGCTCCGAAAAACTTTCCGTATTGCCCGGTGAAATCTTCGTGGTGCAGGTGTAGCCATTCGTAAAGCAATAAAGCATCGTTTAGAATTTCTTCATCATAAATCTGCTCAAACGGAATTTCAGCATAGGTAAGCACCAGGGTTACTGCATCGTCCCACGGGTTTTTTCCTTTGGGAGTATAAACCGCAATTTTCGGGGCTTTTTCCAGAATTACGGTTTCCATATTCTGAGACGGACTGCTGATTTCTTCCAAAATGGCATTTGCCTGACCGTCTGTCAATAGCTCATAACTCACCCCTCTTATCTGACATTCTTTACGGATTCTCTCTGCATCGGGAAGTAAAAACGAACCGCCTCTGTAGTTCAACAACCAACTCACATTGAGTTCCTGTTTCAAGACCCAATAGGTGATTCCGTAGGCTTTCAGGTGGTTTTGCTGAGAAGTTTCATCCATCGGGAGCAAAATAAAAGAAGCCTGCCCTTTTACAGATAGCAGACAGACCAAAGCAAAAAACAAGATTCTTATAACTTTCATAGCCACAAATTTATCAAAGATAAGTAAAATACAACAATATCCTATGATTTAATTGTGTAGTAAATACCCAAAAACGTGGTTTTTACCAGCCTGCTACACCCGTCTCATTTTTATTTTACAACAATTTTCTCGGTTTGTATGCCCTTATCAGAAAAGACTTTCAGAATATAATTCCCTTTCGCTAAGCCCTGAATATCAATTGCTTCAAAATCCTCCAGATATGTTTTTATTATTCTTCCCGACATATCCACAAGCCGAACACTTTGGATGTTCAGGTTGCTGTCAAATTCAAGGTTTATTTTTTCGCTAACCGGATTGGGATAAATTTTCAGATTCATTTTGCTGATAGCATTTGTCTTTAAACCTCCTCCGTTGGTAGTTCTGTAAATTCCGTCTGTTCCCAAAGCAAAACCGACATTTTCATTAGCGAAGGCAATTTCTCTGATATTCCCGTGTGACTCAGGGATTATCTCTTGTGCTGTCCAGGTTTGTCCTCCGTTTTGAGTTTGATAGATCTCCTGATTGATATTGAGGTAGCCGACATCTTCTGAAGTAAACCAAAGAGCCGAAAGAAAGGGTTCGATAAAAGTGGTTTCCGTCCACGTCATACCTTCATTAGTAGATTTGAGAAATCTGCTATGCGGATAACCTCCACTAATTGCATAAATAGTTTCACCGACAAAAAACATGGAGCCCACAAGATAATCTATAGAAGGATTGGTCAAGGTTGTCCAAATATTTCCATAATCTACGCTTTTCTGAATTACACCACTATCAGATTCAGGAATTACAGAAGAGATATATCCGACATTAGATGGGGTGAAATGTATATCTCTGACATAAAAATTATTATTGTCAATAAGTGTATAAGAGTTTCCTCCGTCTTCCGTTTTCCAAAATCCGTTGCCCGGACCATAAACAAACCCGACATTTTCATCGATAAAATACAGTCCGTTAAACGCATACGGAGACACGGTTATATCAGAAGGAGCCGTCAAACTTTCCCAAGTCTGCCCTCCATCGGTAGTTTTTATAATAAACTTTTTTACAACTCCATAATAGGAACCACCACAGGCATAACCTACGTTTTCAGTAGGAAAATAGATGTCATTAAACCAACAAAAGCAGTCTTCGAGTGCTTCAACCTGATAGGAAGACCAGGTTTCTCCTCCATCTGCCGTGCTGTATATAATTCCGTTTTCATAAGCTACGAAAACTTTATTTTCGTCAATAACATCTATGGCAAAACCACCATATTCAGAAGAAATTAACTGCCATTGAGCCATAGTTGTATAAGAGAACAGAATCATAAATAAAAGAATGCTATGCTTTTTCATAATCAACATAAGTTTAGTTCAATTAAAACAAGTTTTTGGAATAACAAATGTACGATTTTCACCAATACACTAACTTAAAAATGCTTTATTTTCTGTATGACAATATTTTTCGTACCTTGTGCCTGAAAAAAACCAAAACTATGAAACCGACTGTTCTCTTATTCTTTTCGATACTGCTGTTTTCCTGTGCTTCAAAAAAGGAAACGGCCTCAAAATCAAACAACTGTCCGTCAGACGGGGTTTGCGCTGCTGAAATCTTAAAAAACAAAAGTCTGCACATCATAAACGATAAAAGCACAGGGGCTTATCATCAATTCAAGGAAAACACAGCCACCAGTGTCATCATTTTCAAATACGACCGCAACAAAGACGAAAACCTGCAAGACGGTCATTATCAGGAAGAAATTATTTTTGAAATCAGCAACAAAATGATGGAAGCCGATTTTAAAGACTTTACCCCTGAGAAAAAACTTTTCGGAGTACATTGCTACTGCAAAGGAAAAGCAGGATATTACCCGGTGGAAAACATCACTGTTTCCTACGACAAAACAACGAAGGGACTTTCGATAAACATCAATGAAATTGTGGAAGGACAAGTGGTGAAAACCATAACAACAACGTTGACTAATTCGTGGCTCAATAAATAAATATTTACCCTCTCACCATCCGTATATGAGGGATATTATCTTCGAGATAGCCTTCCCCAACCTGTACAAAGCCTAAACTTTCGTAAAATCCGGTGAGGTAGCATTGGGCAGAAATAGTGATGGTAGTTTGCGAAAAATATTCTTCCACAGCAGCAATACTTTTTTGCATCAGTGTAAAACCGATTTTCAGATTTCTGTAGGTTTTGTCTGTTACCACTCTGCCTATGGCAGCCGTCTCGAAATAATCTCCGGGCTTAAAAATTCTGGCATAGCTTATTACCTCACCTTCAGCCATACCCAAAATATGCAGTGCTTTGTAGTCTTTGTTGTCAATATCGGGATAAATGCAGTCTTGTTCGATAATAAAAACCTGCTCTCTGAGCCTGAGGAGTCCGTAGAGTTCTTTTACGGTAAGTTGGTCAAAAGATTTTATTTTCCAAACGACTTCCATTACTGAAATTTTACAGATTTAATGATAGCTTCCAATTCGTGCATAATATCTCTTTTTGAAGAAGACGAATACGAAAAGCCCTCCAAAACAAAGTTTTTCCCGGAGTTTTTGTCGGTTATGGTATAGTTGATAAAAGGGCCCGACATAAAAGCACTTTTGATTTCCCAGGTTCCTTTGGTTTCAAAAGCGGTTCTGCCCGAAATGGTTACCTGATGAAAATAGGGCGAATATGCCTGTTCGGTAGCCATAAAAGCCGATTCGTCTCCTCTGGCCTGAATGTATTTCGCTCCGATGACATCCCGGTTGTGAGTGATTTGTTCGATAATTTCGCCCCGGTCTTCATCGGTAAAAGGCGGAGTGGTATAGAGGAGCAGATTGGCATTTCCGTTTTGGATTTCTTTTCGGAGCCAGATAAAATTCTGGTCTTCGAGCACATAGCTGTAATCGGAAGAAATGATAAGGTCTATTGCGAATTTTTCCTTTATTTTGTGGGTATCGAGTTTTGATTGCTCCAAATGGTGTTGGGTTTCGGCAATTTCTGATGCTTTCAAAACCCGGATAATACTATCGGACTGTCGCTCGATAATTTTCAGAATTTCAGGGGTGTTTTTTCCCGAAATATAAATAACGTTTTGATTTTGGGCAAAATCATCGTTTCTGATTTCAAAGAAGTTTTCGGTGTTTTTTTCGACAATCAGGAGGTTGCGGTTTTTGCAGAAAAAATCATCTCCGCTTTTGTCTGTATGCTGAACCAGATTAAAAACAGGTTCTTCCTGTGGCAATCCTTCGACCGAAGCAGCAAATTTTTTACGGATAACATCGCCTGCTTCACCTTTCCAGAGGGCATCTTCAATCAGCACGGTCAGGTGATTGATATCGCCTGTGGAAGGCTCCATCTCTGTCCGGCTTTCTTTACACGAAAACAGACATAGGGTCAAAATCAACAACCAAACACTCTTTTTCATATTCTGTTTTTTTAGAAAGTTACATCACTTTCAACTTTTGTCCTGCCCGAATGTTACTGCTTCTGAGGTTATTCCATTTTTTGAGATTGTTTACCGAAACGCCATATCTTCGGGCAATTCCGCTCAGGGTGTCGCCTCTTCTGATGGTGTGATAACGGGTAGTAACGGCTTGTTCGACAAAAGGAATCACTTTTTCTTTTTTGCTGTTTTCGATATCGATATAGGCATAAATGGCTTCTTCGTTTGCCACAAAAAGACCTACTTTATCCAACGGAAGTCTCAGGTAATGAGGCCTATCAGAAACATAGGGAACAATATCCAGCTTATAGGAAGGGTTCAGAAATTTCAGTTCTTCGGTAGTAACCTCAAGCAACTCCGAAATCTGGGCAAAACTCATCTGTTTTTTCACCATTACCGTATCGGTTTCGATTCGGGCAATATGTGAGCGTTGCGGCTGAATGTTGTGCTCTTTGTGATATTCAAAAATATACATCGTTGCCAGAAAAGCAGGCAGATAGCCTTGGGTTTCTCTGGGGAGATTTCTTCGAATGTTCCAATAATTGGTTTTTCCTCCCGAACGCCTGATAGCTTTGTTTACGTTTCCGGGGCCTGCATTATAAGCCGCTAAGGCCAAATCCCAATCACCATACATAGTATGCAAAGCCGAAAGATATTGGCAGGCAGCCTCGGTTGCTTTTATCGGGTCATAGCGTTCGTCAACATAGGAATTTACACTCAGGTTATAGGCTCTTCCGGTAGGGAGCATAAACTGCCATAAACCCGAAGCCCCCATCCTCGAAATCGCCCTTGGGTTAAGAGCCGATTCTACTATAGCCAGGTATTTTAATTCCAACGGAATGTGATATTGAGCCAGCTTTTCCTCAAACAACGGAAAATAATATTCCGAGAGTGCCATCAGGCGTTCGTAGGTTTTTTTACGGTTTTTTAGAAACGATTTGATAACGTTTTCCAAAGCCGGATTGTATTCGATATCAAAAGGCGACTGCTCGTCTAATTTTTTAAGCCGTTCTTTTAGAAGCTCAACCGGTAAGTCAAAAACCACTTCTTCCTCCAGATTCAAACTGTCTATTCTCATAGTCGAATCGGGTGAAATTTCTGATGCAGAAGCCAGCTCTTTCAGCCAAAGGTTGTCGATTTTAGCCACTTTATCATAGCTGACAAAGTTTTTTTTAATCGAGTCAAGCGGACTCATTTCGGGCATTTCAATCAAATCAACATCCTCAACCATACTTTCCTGAGCGGTCATAGTCGAGCATACCCAAAAAAGTATAAGAATGTAGAAAAGTTTGTTTTTTATTGTTGTCATTTTTATATTATTTTGATTTTCAACAAAATGAAAATCATTTCAGATGTGCAAACCTAAAAAATTCAGGGAGTAAGGCATCTGAAAATAACGTTAAATCATTATAGAAAACGAAAAACTCAGCTCAATATTGCCTGAATTCCGGGTAAAGTTCTGCCTTCAAGCATTTCGAGCATCGCTCCTCCTCCTGTTGAAACATAGCTCATTTTGGCTTCCAGCCCAAATTGTTTTACGGCTGCTACCGAATCGCCACCTCCTACAAGCGAGAAAGCTCCGTTTTGAGTTGCTGCTGCAATAAACCCCCCTAATTTGATGGTTCCTGCTGCAAATTTCTCCATTTCAAACACACCCACAGGGCCGTTCCAAAGAATGGTTTTGGATTCTAAAACGATCTTTTTGAAGTTCTCCAACGTCTTTTCACCCACATCAAGACCTTGCCATCCGTCAGGAATTTCGTTTACATCGGCTGTTTGGGTGTTAGCATCGTTTGAGAAAGCATCAGCAATAACCATATCAACCGGTAAATGTACCGCTACGTTTTTCGCTTTCGCTTTGGCTAAAATAGCTAAGGCCAAATCGAGTTTATCATCTTCACAAATGGAATTCCCGATTTGCCCACCCAACGCTTTGACGAACGTAAAAGTCATGCCTCCACCAATAATCAGGTGGTCGATTTTGTCTAAAATATTTTCGATAACGGTGATTTTAGAAGAAACTTTCGAGCCTCCCAAAATAGCTGTTACGGGCTTTTCGCTGTTTTTCAAAACCCGGTCAAGGCTTTGGATTTCTTTAGCTAAAAGATGCCCGAAATATTTATCGTTAGGAAAAAACCCTGCAATGATAGTTGTCGAAGCATGGGCTCTGTGTGCCGTTCCGAAAGCATCGTTTACATACACATCTCCCAAGGCAGCCAGTTTTTTAGAAAACTCCACATCTCCGGCTTCTTCCTCTTTGTAATAACGCAGGTTTTCCAGGAGCAATACTTCTCCGCTTTTCAGGTTGTTGGCTTTTTCCCGGGCTTCGCTACCGATGCAGTCATCAGCAAAAATTACAGGTCTGCCCAACACTTGGCTTACTTTGCTCACAATATGTTTTAGCGAATATTTGTCTTCTTTGGCTTTGGGTCTGCCCAGGTGTGACATCAAAATCACACTGCCTCCGTCACCTAAGATTTTGTCGATAGTGGGTTTGGCAGCCTCAATACGGTTGGCATCGGTTACGTTAAAGTTTTCGTCCAACGGAACGTTAAAATCTACTCTGATTAAGGCTTTTTTGCCCGAAAAACTGATAGTGTCTATGGTTTTCATGGTGCTGTTTTTAAAACTCGGCTACAAATATAGACTTTTTTCTTTTTTAGGAACCGAAAAGTTAGAGCAGTTCCTGTGTTTTTAAATAAATCACTTACCTTTGCTCTTGCAAAGCATTATGTATGAAACTAAGAGCAGAGAATTTAATCAAAACCTATAAAAAACGAACCGTTGTAAAAGGCGTTTCGGTGGAGGTAAGCCAAGGCGAAATTGTAGGACTTTTAGGCCCGAACGGAGCCGGAAAAACCACTTCTTTTTATATGATTGTGGGTTTTGTTAAGCCCAACGGAGGAAAAATCTATCTCGACAATACCGATATTACAGAATTCCCCATGTATAAACGGGCACAACACGGAATCGGGTATTTGGCTCAGGAAGCATCGGTTTTTAGAAAACTCTCTATCGAAGACAATATCCTGAGTGTTTTGCAACTCACCAAACTTTCCAAAAAAGAGCAATTGGCAAAAATGGAAGAACTTCTGGACGAATTCAGCCTGCAACACATCCGAAAAAACAGAGGAGATTTACTTTCGGGAGGAGAAAGAAGACGTACGGAAATTGCCCGGGCTCTGGCAACAGACCCCAAATTCATCCTCTTAGACGAACCTTTTGCAGGAGTTGACCCTGTTGCGGTTGAAGACATTCAACGAATCGTCGCTCAGCTCAAAAACAAAAACATCGGAATCCTGATAACCGATCACAACGTTCAGGAAACCCTTGCCATTACAGACAAAACCTATTTGATGTTCGAAGGAGCCATCCTCAAAGCCGGAATCCCGGAAGAACTCGTTCAGGACGAAATGGTAAGAAAAGTTTATCTGGGGCAAAACTTTGAACTTCGCAAAAAGAAACTGGAATTCTAGGATTTATGGAACACAGATTTGCGCAAATTTGCACAAATCAATCTGTGTAAATTTGTGTAAATCTGTATTCTAAAAACGACCGATAACTTTATGCAAATCTGAGTTTTTTAAAGTTTTTCCAAAATAAAGTTTTTTATTTTAGTGTAAAGCTGCAAACGGGTCGGTCCTCCATAAATCCCGTGATTTCTGTCAGGATAAATCGCCCAATCAAACTGTTTGTTGGCTCTAACGAGTGCTTCCACCATCAGCATCGTGTTTTGCACATGAACATTATCGTCTGCAGAACCGTGAATCAACAAATAATCGCCTTTTAATCTATCCGCAAAAAAGAGTGGTGAATTTTCATCATAACCGCTTGGGTTTTCCTGTGGAGTTTGCATAAATCGCTCCGTATAAATGGTGTCGTATAACCTCCAACTCGTTACCGGAGCTACTGCCACAGCAAGCGAAAACACGTCATTTCCTTTCAAAATACAGTTAGACGACATAAAACCTCCGTAACTCCAGCCCCAAATCCCGATGCGGTTTTTGTCGATATATGGATAATTGCCAAGGGTTCGGGCAGCATCGATTTGGTCTTCCACTTCAAATTTCCCCAATTCTTTATACGTACACTTTTTGAATTCTGCTCCTCTGTAACCTGTTCCACGTCCGTCAACAGTCACTACGATATAACCTTCCTGAGTCAGCAAAAAATGGAAATAATCATCCATACTGTGCCAGGCATTATCCACTTGTTGCGAACCCGGCCCGGAATATTGGTGCATCAAAACCGGATATTTTTTTGACGGGTCGAAATTTTTAGGTTTCATCATCCAGGCATTCAACTCCTGACCGCCTTCGGTAGGGAGCAAAAAGAATTCTTTTTCGGGCAAATCATATTTTTTGAGTTTTTCGGTCAAAGCCGAATTATCAACGATGGTTTTGCGTTCTTTTTTGGTTTTGGTTTCCACCAAAGTATATTTCGGAGGATGCGTAGCAGAGGAAAACGAATTGATGAAATACTGATAGTTCGGGCTAAAAGTGGCTTTGTTCGTTCCGGTTTCAGAAGACAAACGAACTTTGTTTTTTCCGTTTAACCCGATTTTGTAAATATCCCGGTTTGTCGAGCCGTTTTCGGTAGATTGATAAAAAATCGTTTTGGTTTTCGGGTCGTAACCATAAAATTGGGTTACTTCCCAATTTCCTTTTGTGATTTGGTTAATGAGCTTTGCATTTTTGTCGTAATGATAAATATGGTTGAATCCGTCTTTTTCGGAAGTCCAGATAAAGCTGTTATCGTCTAAAAATGTAAGATTGTCGTGAATATCAATATAGGCTTTGTCGGTTTCTTGTAGAACAATTCTATAATTAGCTGTATTTCCTTCAACAATATATAAGGAAAGTTCGTTTTGATGCCTGTTCATTACCTGAACACTTAACAAATTACTGTCATTTGTCCATTTGATTCTCGGAATGTAATAATCAGAGTTATCTCCTACAAAATCAAAATGAGTGGTCGAGCGAGCTGCAACATCATACAAATACAACGAAACCTCCGAGTTTTTCTGTCCTGCTTTCGGATATTTAAAAACCTGCTGTGCCGGATATAATCCATCTCCATAAATATCCATCGAAAACTCGGGAACATTGGTTTCATCAAACCTTAAATAAGCGATTTTATCTCCTGTTTTGTTCCACTGAAAAGCTCTCACAAAAGCAAATTCTTCTTCATAAACCCAATCGGTAATTCCGTTGATGATATGGTTTTTTCGCCCGTCTGTGGTGATTTGAACATCGGTTTGTGTTTCTAAATCATAGATGTAAAGGTTGTTTTCAAAAGCATAGGCTATTTTTTTTCCGTCAGGCGAAAAGAGCGGTTCCTGTATTTTTTTATCTGTAAATTTTGTCAGTTTTTGAGCCGGAATATCAAAAACGTAATAATCAGCCGTAAAGGAATGTCTGTAAATGTACTGCGAATTTGTAGCAATCAAAATCTTGTTTTCGCTTTCGCTAAAAGCGTAGCTATCAATAGAAAACGCTTTGGTCGAAAAGAGAGTTTTCTTTTTTTCCAGTGTAGCAAAATCATATAAATCAATCGAATTTCGGTTGAGCACCGTATATTCATTGGTGTTTTTCATCGCCTGTAGCTCTTGCATTCCCTGAGTTCGGAAAGCTCCGCCCCAGATTTCTTCCAAAGTGATTTTCTGTTGTGCTGAAACACTTACAGCACTCAAAAACAAAAACAAAACGAGTTTTTTGATAGTCATAGTTTGAAAAATTTAGTTGTATTAATAGTATATTATTTCCCGCTTTCTCAGATAAAGTGGTTTTCCGTTTACGGTTTTTAATTGTTCATACCAATTTCCTTTATCATCAAATTTGTATTCAAATTCTGCGATATTAGTTTCATTATCCTCATCATATATCAACTTTACAATCCGTTGATTTTGATCATACACATATTCAATTGCCAAAGAGTTGTCAACAGAGTTAGGATAAAAATGTTTTTCTTTTGTGATAAAATTAGTGTCTTTTAAGTAGTCATACATCCAATAAGAACGAACGGTGCCATCCTGATTTGGAAAAATTATCTTTATCCGTCGATTTCGGCTGTCATATTCATGTTTTTCTCTGACATACATATTCGCAATATGATTAGCTTTATTCCGAAGATATCCTTCAACCTGAACTAAATTAGAAAATTCATCATAAATATAGTTCGTTCGAGAACCTATATAAGTGAGCGTATCTTGAAAGTATCTTGTTTTAGTCTCATCTGTTGGTTTCCAATCAATCAATCTATGCACCGTTTCTGATATCTGTTTGCCTTGCTTGTTATATTCAAGATTAATTGTGGATCTGTATCCTTCTTCACTAAAATTTACTTTCTTTATTAACCTGTCTTTAGAATCATAGAAAAAACAGCGAAAAAAATATTCGTTGACATCCTCATTATCCAACCATAATTCTGAAAGCATACGATTATAATGATCGTATGTATATCGTTTTGATGTGTTCAATTCGTTTTCATTCCAATATTCTTGTCTTTCGATTAAATTATTTCTGTCATCATAATGAAACCTATATTCTTGTAAAAAAGATTCATCTTTATAATACCAAATTTCAGAGGTTATATTTCTATTCTTATCATATTCTCTATAATAATTCACATAATGTGCCCATGGCAGCGAATACCACCAATCTTCAAACCGTCCTAAAGCAAATTCCCGACTCATAAATCCGTGGTGACCATACTCATCTTCAGTGGGGAAAAGCTTCAAATTTTGAATAGTGTCATTTAAGAATATCAGTTTCTCCCGAATAGATTTAATATCACCTCTTAAGCTATCCGTTTTAGGTAAATAATTCTGAGGGTGGACAAAACCAATACAGCCAAACAAAAAAAGAAAAACAAGAATTCTTTTGATATTCATAGTTTGAATTTTAAAATAAACCTTCAAGTTTAAACAAAAAATATGAATTGAGAGCCAAATCCGACCTAAAAAATATTTGATTCACATTTTCTGTGGGTAAAATTTTACCCATTATCCACAAAGAATCCCTATGGATACGATTTTGAATTATTTTACAAAAACCTCCGAAAGTCATTTGTTTTCAGGTATTTTAATTAAAAAAATATACCTATAACAGAATCGGCACTTCTTTTGTCTTTTTATATGCAACAAACAAAAACAAATATCAGATTATGGACAAGCCTAAAAAAGATAAAGCGTTGCCACCTCCTATGTGTACCCTTTCAGAAATTATGGAAAAACTGAAAGAGAAAGGCTTATATAATGAGTTTAAATTTACAGAAACAGAAGAAATGCACGCTTTCGGGAAAAATTATAAACCGCATCATTTAAAGATTATCAGAACTTACCGATTTGAAGGCATGTCTAATCCGGGTGATAATACGATTTTGTATTTATTAGAAGATCAAGACGGAAATATCGGGTTCATCATTGATGTTTATGGTAGCGATTCTAATTACGGTTTGGCTTTCGACGAATTTATAAAAGCAATTCCGCTGGAAGAACAAACGGACTATGTCTTGTCCTGCTATAGGTTGACTCTTTTTTTTGAGATTTATGATTCAAATTTAGCATAAAATTCTTAGTTTCATAATCGGAACATTGAAAACTTTTTTTAGGCCTTTTAAGGGGCCAAA
>JBAYSC010000062.1:0-12740 GCA_041676345.1 Flavobacteriaceae bacterium
CCCTACCGAAATAAGGTTTTTATCATTGTCGATATCGGTTTGTTCATATACGGCATAGACCCGAAGCCCGTTGTGTTTGTTGAGTTTTTCGAAAACTTCCACGAGTTCCAGTGCTTTTTCTTTGTTTTCTACGATGACCAAAGCACGGGGAGATTGCTCAAAAGGAGCTTCCAACCGCTGTATGATGTTTAATGCCAAAGTAGTAGTTTTTCCGCTTTGAACAGGAGCCGAAATCACCACATCGCTTCCGCTTTTGATAAGCGAAAAGGTTTCAGATTGCAACTCGTTGGGCTGGGAAAATCCGTTTTCTATTAACGAAGCATTGAGCCTTGGGTTGATTTTCTTTAAGAACATCGTCAGCTAAATTTGGTTATCCTGCAAAGGTAGCAAAACAGCCGAAAATACGGCTTCAAAAAGCATTGGAAGTTTATAGCTTTTGCCTATGTTAATATAAACATATATAATTGGTTTTTATGGGAATCCTGTGGAGAATGGCGTACCTTTGCACCAGTTAAAAAAAACTGAATTTAATAGAAATAATAACCTTTTAAAACAAATACATCATGTCATTAGTTGGAAAAAAATTCCCAAACATTACCGTTGATGCTATCTCCGAAATGGGAGATAACCTGAGAATTAACATTTTTGAAGAAGCCACCAAAAACAACAAAAAAGTGTTGTTGTTCTGGTATCCGAAAGATTTTACTTTTGTTTGTCCTACGGAGCTTCACGCTTTTCAGGAAGCACTTCCTGAGTTTGAAAAAAGAAACACTATGATAATTGGTGCTTCTGTTGACACCAACGAAGTACACTTTGCCTGGTTAAACACTCCAAAAGACAACGGAGGAATCGAAGGGGTTACCTACCCTATTTTGGCCGATACGACAAGAAATCTTTCAAGAATTCTGGGTATTCTGGATGCTGAAGAAGTATATAACGAAGAAATAGACGACGTGTTGCTCGAAGGTTCAAACGTAACATACAGAGCTACCTATCTGGTTGACGAAACCGGAAAAATCTTCCACGAAAGTGTAAACGATATGCCATTGGGAAGAAACGTAAAAGAATATTTGAGACTGATTGATGCCTATACTCACGTTCAGGAAAAAGGAGAAGTTTGCCCTGCCAACTGGGAAGAAGGAAAAGAAGCGATGAATGCTACCAGAGAAGGTGTAGCTGAGTATTTGAGTATGAATTAATTTTGTTTAAGGTTCAAAGTTTAAGGCTCAAAGTTCAGAACCTTAAACTTTGAACCTTAAACCTTAAACCAAAGGATATGTTATTAGAATTAGAAAACGATACGTTACAGGAAGTAGTGAGTTCCAACAAAAAAGTAGCGGTTCAGTTTTCGGCTTCATGGTGTGGAAACTGCCGTATTATGAAACCGAAATTCAAAAAACTGGCTACTGAAAAACAAGACATTACTTTTGTAATTGTAGATGCAGAAAAATTTCCGGAATCGAGAAAAATGGCAAATGTGAGCAACCTGCCTACTTTTGCTACTTTTGTTGACGGAAAACTAACAGGAGAAACACAAACCAACAAACAGGAGGTTTTAAACGAACTGATCAATGAAATTACCGGTAATTAAACACCTGACCCAGTTTATCGAAGACAACGATGAAGATTATATCGTAGAGACCCTCGAGGTTTTGGAAAACCTCACAGAGCTCTCTTCGCTCAAAGACGAAGAAATTGATGTAATTGCGGAGCTTATCTCCAATATGTACGGAGCTTTGGAAGTACACAAAATGACCAAAGAAGGAACCGACAAAAAAGAAGCTCTGAACATTTTTATGAAACGGGTTTTGGGGTCGATAGACAAATAAAAAAAGGAGCTTTACAGCTCCTTTTTTTATGAACCTGACAAGTTTATAACGGAACATTTGGACAAATCAGAAGATGGTGAAGTAAAACGAACCATTCAAATCCGGTTCAATAGTTACAGTAAGAGAAATTGATGTTAAAGTTGTACTAAAGAGAAACTTTTGTATATTTGCAAAGTGAACGAAAAACAGAAATATAGGACTATAACTTTTTACAAAGACTATTTTCAAACCTTTTTTGACAAACAAAACAAAAAAGTAAAAGCAAAAATCGTTTGGACATTTGACTTGATAGAGGACTTGGAAAGAGTTCCCGAAACGTATTTGAAACATCTTGAAGACACAGATGGGCTATATGAAATCCGGGTGCAGTTAGGAAGTGACATTTTTCGCATTTTCTGTTTTTTCGACAAAGGACAGCTAATTGTTTTAGCAAATGGTTTTCAAAAGAAAACACAGAAGACACCTAAAAAAGAAATTGAATTGGCACTTAAAATAAAAGCAGAGTATGAAAGCGATAAAAAATAAAAACTTGATGACACTCGAAGAGTTTAAAGAAAAAAACTACGGTAAGCGTGGGACAAAAAAACGCAACGAATTGGAAGCCGGTTACGAAAGTTTTAAAATCGGAGCAATGCTTCAACAAGCAAGACTTGAAAAAGGCTTGACACAGGAAGAACTTGCCGACAAAGTTGGCACGACCAAATCCTATATTTCCAAAATCGAAAACAACATCAAAGAAGCTCGAATTTCGACACTTCAAAAAATCGTTGAACTTGGTTTTGGCGGACATTTAGACTTGTCAATAAGACTATAATTAAAGAGAAAACCTGCCCATAACAAAGACAGCTTTTAAGGCATCAGAGACACAGGTCACTATACAAAATCAGACAGGTATTATTTCAAAAGATTTTTTAACTCCTCGATTTCCTGATTAAACTCTTTTCTTAATGTAAAGTTTTGAGCCAAAAGAGCTTCTTCTTTTTCGGCTTTCAGGTTTTTTATGGAAGATTTTATTTTTTCTTTCAAGAGTGGATTCTGATAATCGTTATACCAATAGAGCGTTTTGCTTAATTCCTCTAATTCATCGTAGTTGTGTTTGGTAAGAGGAATTTCGTCAAATCGTTCTTGAAGATTTTTAACCATTTCCTCAATTTCGGATTCTTTTTGCATTTCCAAATCTCGTAAGTTGGTTGCTTTTTCGTATTTCATCTCTTTTACAGCAAGATTTTTTTCATCTCGGAGTTTTTCAAGCTCCGATTCCTTAATGAGAAGTTGTGCTCTGTAATTCATAGTTTTTTTGACAAAAATAATTTCGCAAACCGACAAACTATGACGAAAACTATTTTTTATAATTTTTTAAAGATTTTTTGAGGATTTCTTTGATATTTTCCCTTAACGAAACAGGCTCAAGAACGGTAATTTCTTTTCCCATTGAGAGGATTTCCATTATAAAATCATACGTAGGACTGATAAAAAGCTCAACAATACATTCTTTTTCGTTTTCGGAAACGATTTTTTGGGAATGATGTAAAGGAAGTGATTTGAGGTATTCAATTTCTTCGGGTAAAACGGACAGCACCACTTTTTCGGGTTTTGTTCCGTCTGTGATGATTCCGTAGGAGTGTCGGAATTTTTCTTCCATAGACGGAATTCCCTTTGTGGAATAAATGGTTTTCAGGGTTTTGACTTCCAAAATACGTTCCAATCCGAAAGTTTTTATTTGTCCGTCATTCGGGTCGAAAGCTACCAAATACCAACGAAACAAAGCTTCTTTCAAAGCCAAAGGATATACTTTTCTTGTCGGATTTTTTGAATTATTCCCGAATTTCTGATGTGTAACTTCGATTTCGTGTTTGTTTTTAATGGCAAAAAGAAGTTCCTGTAAATATTCCGTTGCTAAAGGCTTTCGTTTTTCCAACAGTACATATTCCGAAAGCGAATCGGGTAAACTCAAAAAATCATATATCTCAAACGATTCGATAATTCGTTGTGTTTTTTCATCCATATAATCTTCTTCTATTACATAAGTATTAGAAGAGCGGTTATACTGAATGTCAATATTATAAATTTCCCGAATCTCTTTCAAATCACGTTCAAACGTCCGTTTGGAAAATGAATAATTCTCGTCTGAATTATAAAACATTCGTTCCAAATAATCCTCTATTTCCTTAAACGAACAAGGATTTTTCCTGATTCGGTTAATGATTAATATATGACGTTTGATGAAGTGTTTTTTGGACATTACTTTTTTGGATAGAGATTATTTATTGTTTTAGTATTTTCAGTTCCAATTTTATTTATAAGTAACTCTCTATTGTCAGAAGTAGGGTATTGCTCTTTATACTTCTTCCATTCTTTATTGAAGTTATTATATGACGGGTGATTATAAACTAAAATATTTCCCTTTTTTTCAACTGACTTATTAATTTCTTTCCAAAAGGGTTCAAACATAGAATTTGGTTTCAAATGTGTTTTTCCAAATATAAGAATCGGAAGATTTTTTTCATTTGAAAGTTTTACAATTTCTTCTGCACAACATATCAAAATTTTATCAAAAAGAGCCGTATCGTTAGCTCTTATCTTTTTTAAATCTTCTGTTTTTGCTGTGTGTATAAATGTTTTATTAAAAACAATGCAAGAATCATCAAATTTTTTTCCAACAATAATTTCATTTTCAAAAAATTGTCTTAATTGTTTACCGGAAGTTCCAACAAAATATCTTTCCTGCTTTTTTTCTTCTTTACCCGGATTATCTCCTACGATTATATATTCTAATTTATCATAATCATAGCGTTGTTTGTTTTCACATACTTTATCCTTATTGAATTTTGAAATAAGTTCTTCTTTCATTTTATTATCAAATTTAATACATTCAACAAATATAGCTTTTTATCAATTATTTAGATGTTGTTCTGTCAAGTTTTGAGCAATTACTTCAATTCGTTTTATTGTGTTTTCTTTATTTCCACTTTCTAAAGGTTTTCCTTGAATATCATCTCTAATTTGATTTAAAGACATTAACCCTAAATGGCGTGAATAAAGTATTTTTGTTTTTTCATTAAGATTACCTTTTATTTGATGCACAGCATATTTTGATTTTTCTCCAAAACAAATAATTATTTCTGTTTCTTTTAATTCTTTTAATAATCTTTGGAGATTATCTTCTTCTTTTATCTTGGAATTTAAAGGTTCTGTTCTGTTGTTCAACGCTTTATAATGAACTTCATTATGAGAATTTGTGATTCTAAAATCATATCTATCTTTAAAATCTTCTGTAATAAAATCTCTCTTTTTTAATTCTTTAAGTAAAAGTTCTAAATTGCACCCTGTTTTTCCTGCAACAGGTTTATTATTATCTTGCTCCTCTTTTCCGGGACAGCTAAAAACAAAAGTTATTCTACCTGTCTTTCCTTCACTATAATAAGCACATTGTTTCATTCTCCATAATTTTTTTCCCAAATATAACTTTTAATTTCCAAACCTTAATTATTATAAGAAACAAAAGGCTCTTGTTTTCCTATAATCGGTTTGATATACATTCGGATGTTTTTTTCAATATCATTGGCAACCCAATAATAATATTTTGGGTCAAGGTCAATAATTCTTACTTGAAATTCATCTTCAAATAAGGATTGTTTTTTCTTTTTCCGATTCGCTTTGGCACGTTCTAAAAGTCGTAATGCAGAATCCGATTTTTCAATAAGTTTCATTACTTGTTTACAAGTATTTTGACTTTTCCCCATATACAAAGTAATTCGTTCTATTTCTTCATTGTCAAATAATAAAGCACGTTGTTCAAAATCACTTGGAATTTTCTCCCATTTCTCTTTAAAATCAGAAATCCAATTTGGCTTTTTCACTATGTAAAAAATGTAAATTCCCGATTTGTTTTCTAATGAGCTTAATTCTTTCTTATAATTTTTTAGGTTAAAAGACACATTACTTTGATTACAATATCGCATAATGCTTTTGCTGACAAGTCGAATATCAGAAGCGGTTTCTTCTAATTTTTGGTCTATTTCTCCAAGAGTCTGTATGAGTTGCATATTTTTCTAATTTCCAAAACCAATGGCTTTTCTGATTTTTGGTTCGTAATAGGTTTCTTTATCCAAATTAAAAATATCAGCCAAAGACATTTCTGTATTGACCTGAATGTTTTTACCTAATTTTTCCAACAAAACATTGGTTTTGTTTACCGAAAGTTTTTTAAATTCATAAATAGCGGTCAATCTTCCTTTTCGCAACAATGCTTTGTCAATATTTCTGACATCGGTGTTAAAAGTTGCGATAATCTGTATTCCTAAACTTTCTCCTAATAATCCGTCAGTTAAATTCAGCAAAAAAGACAATCCCGAATTTTGCTTGTTATCTCTTGAAACCACAAGACTTTCCGCATCTTCAATAACCAAAACACAATTTTTCCTGTTGATTAAAAATTCTGTCAAAGCAAAATCTTCTAAATTTCCTGCAATTCTCGGAGAAAGAAAAATCACTTTTTTGGTTTGTTGATGAATCAGGTGTTTGATGTAAGTGCTTTTTCCTGTTCCGGGTTCTCCGTGAAACAAATACAGACCTTTGGTGTTTTGTTTGCGGATATTTTTGAGAATATTCTGATGAACTTCTTTAAAATCATCGTTGTAATATAAACTGAAATTTAGTTTAGGTTTTTTAAGCTCGATTTCTGTCGTTGTCAAACTATTATCATTTTGTGTAATTAACCTTATTTCTGTTGTTTTCTTCTTTTTATTTTGAAGAAATAACATTCGTTTTTGAAGTTGTTCTGCCTCAACTTCCAAATCAGAACTAAAAAAAACTTCAACGGAACTATTATGCAGGTAAATCATTATGTTGTTTTTAAGAATAAAAAAATGAATATAATAACCGTTCTTTTTCTTTTCAGCAATATACCGTTGCGTATAATATTGGGTCAGAATGTCGTTTTTTAATTCAGAAAGAATCCATTTTCTCAAAGCTGTAATATCCACATTACCTATTGATTTAGAATTTGCGATTTTTTCAAAATACCCGTAATATAAAGACAAAGGAGAAATATGGGTATTCGTTTCCCTAAACCATTCAAAAGAAGTTGCTTTTAATTTTAATTTTTCCATAACGATTTTATTTTTTCTGCAAATTAAAACTCTAACTCCGCCAAAGTATGACGAGGTAAAAAAATATTTTTTAGGTCATAATTTGTCGGAGTGGCAAAATACATTTGTCCCAAATCAAATAATATTTTAATATGAAAACTAAATTAAACCTGACAGTTATGGCTGTCGCTTCGGCTTTTGTAATGATTTCCTGTGGTGGAAATGAAAATCAAAAAACTATTAAAAACCTCGAAAAATGTTTGGGTACTATCAAAACGATAGAAGATTCAAACAATATTTCCGAAGAAGAAGCTATTGATATAGCAAATTGTATGTTACCACATTTGCAAGCGGTAAAAGATAAGGTCGATAAAATGAGTAGAGATGAAGCTAAAAACTTTTTAAAAGAATTAGAATCCGAAACTGAAAAAAGCGATTATACAGAAATCATCAAAGAACTGAATTACAGAAAAGTAAAACAACTTGCCAATCTGAAACAAAATAATGATTCAGAAGATTATCATTCAGAAGATTGGGATAAAATCATTGATGATTACGAAGAATATGTTGATGAATATATCGAGTTTGTTCGCAGTATCGACTACGAAGACAGTTCTTCAATGTCAGAATATGCAACCTTATTAGAAAAAGCGGAAAGATTAGGTTCTAAACTGGAAAGAGCGGAAAACGATCTAAGTAAAAGCCAACTTTCCAGAATGACAAAAATTCAAAATAAAATGAATAATGCTCTTTTGGAAATGCAAAACTAAACCCGGCTTTATAACAGTATAAACAACTACTAAAGTTGTACAAACAATATGGAAAATCTGAAAATAAACTTAGCTTTTTTATTGTTTTTTGGAGTAATATCTACTTCCAAATAAAATTGCAGGCGTGCCATCGGGTAATTGCAAGCCTGTTTTTTTTGCACCTCACAAAAAACCCTTTCAAATCATATCTTTGAAAGGGTTTTTAGCAGATTTCTAACTGCAATTAATTTGCAGGATTTACTTCTTTATGTATCGAAACGGATAGCTCTTCTGCTCCGTCTTCGAGTTCCATAAAGATTTCGTCGCCTTCAGAAATTTTGGAAGTGATGATTTTTTCAGCCAAAGCATCTTCTACATATTTCTGGATAGCTCTTTTCAGAGGTCGTGCTCCAAATTGTTTATCGAAACCTTTTTCGGCTATAAAACCAACGGCTTTTTCCGAAAGTCTGAGGTTGTAGCCCAATTCTTTGATTCGGGCATAGAGTTTTTCCAATTCGATAGTGATAATCTGGTCAATATGTTCTTTTTCGAGAGCTTTAAAGACAATCACATCGTCTATACGATTCAAAAATTCGGGAGCAAAGGCTTTTTTCAAAGCATTTTCGATTACACTTTTCGAATGTTCTTCTGCCTGAGCCAGTTTGGCAGACGTTCCGAAACCAACACCTTGTCCGAAATCCTTGAGTTGTCTGGCTCCGATGTTGGAAGTCATAATGATAATGGTGTTTCTAAAGTCGATTTTTCTTCCTAAACTGTCTGTCAAGAATCCGTCATCAAGCACCTGAAGCAGCATATTGAACACATCGGGGTGGGCTTTTTCGATTTCATCCAAAAGCACCACACAATAAGGTTTTCTTCTCACTTTTTCCGTAAGTTGACCGCCTTCTTCATAACCTACGTATCCCGGAGGAGCTCCCACCAATCGGGAAATGGAGAATTTCTCCATATATTCGCTCATGTCAATTCTCACCAAAGCATCTTCTGAATCGAAAAGTTCTTTAGCCAATACTTTAGCCAACTGTGTTTTCCCGACTCCGGTTTGACCTAAGAAGATAAACGAACCAATCGGTCGGTTCGGGTCTTTGAGTCCTGCCCGATTTCGTTGAATGGATTTCGCAATTTTTGAAACCGCTTCTTCCTGCCCAATCACTTTATTTCGGATAAGCTCCGGAAGTATAGCCAGTTTGTTGCTTTCGGTTTGAGCGATACGGTTCACAGGGATTCCGGTCATCATCGAAACCACATCAGCAACGTTGTCTTCGGTTACGGTAATACGGTTGTTTTTGTTTTCGGTTTCCCATTGCTGCTGAGCGGTAGCCAATTCTTTTTCGATGCGTTTTTCGTCATCTCTGAGTTTGGCAGCTTCCTCATATTTCTGGCGTTTCACCACCGTATTTTTCAGCTCACGAACTTCTTCCAACTGCTGTTCCAAATCCAGAATCTGTTTCGGAACAGTAATATTGGTGATGTGAACTCTCGAGCCTACTTCGTCTAAAGCATCTATTGCCTTATCGGGTAAAAACCGCTCAAACATATAACGATTGGTCAGTTTCACACAGGCTTCGATAGCTTCGGGAGTATAGGTTACGTTGTGATGTTCTTCATATTTTTCTTTGATGTTATTCAAAATCGCAATAGTTTCCTCTACCGAAGTAGGTTCCACAATTACTTTTTGAAAACGTCTTTCCAAAGCTCCGTCTTTCTCGATATATTGTCTGTATTCGTCAAGAGTTGTAGCACCGATACATTGAATTTCTCCCCTTGCCAAAGCCGGTTTAAACATATTGGAAGCATCGAGCGAACCCGCTGCTCCACCCGCTCCTACAATGGTGTGGATTTCGTCTATAAAGAGAATGATGTCATCGTTTTTTTCGAGTTCGTTCATCACGGCTTTCATCCGTTCTTCAAACTGACCTCTGTATTTTGTACCTGCCACCAGGCTTGCCAAATCAAGCGTAACCACTCGTTTTCCGTAAAGGATTCTCGATACTTTTCGCTGTACGATTCTCAGTGCCAAACCTTCCGCAATAGCAGATTTCCCGACTCCGGGTTCTCCAATCAAAAGCGGATTGTTCTTTTTTCTACGGCTGAGAATCTGAGAAACTCTTTCGATTTCCTTTTCTCTGCCTACAACCGGGTCGAGTTTTCCTTCTTCTGCCAAAACTGTCAAATCTCGTCCGAAGTTGTCCAGTACAGGAGTTTTTGATTTCTTAACCGGTTTGTTTGCCGGATTTGAAAAACTGCCTTCTCTGAAAGATTCTTCCGAAGAAGACTCATCACCAAAAGCTGATTCTGCTTTAGGAAGATTCTCTGAGGTAAGGTTGTCTTGTGAAGATTCAGAAATAAAATTCAAAAACTGTTCGTGAACAGCATTATAGTCTATTTTGAATTTGTTTAGAACTTTTGTTGTCGGGTCATCGTCATTTTTGAGAATACACAGCAGGATATGCCCCGTATTTATAGAAGAACTACGCAATTTTTTGGCTTCGAGGAATGACATTCTCAAAACTCTGTCTGCCTGACGTGTCAGGTGCAGGTTTTTCTTTTCGTTGCCTATCAAAGCACCTTCGTTATAGGGAGTAAGACCTTCTATTTTTTTGCGAAGATAATCTATATCGACAGCAAAATTCTGCAAAACAGTATAAGCTGTTCCGTTTCCGTCTCGTAAAATTCCGAGAACCAGATGTTCGGTACCAATAAAATCGTGCCCCAATCGAAGGGCTTCCTCTTTACTGTAACCAATAACATCTTTTACACGAGGTGAAAAATTATCGTCCATAAGGATATTTTTTTATGTGGTAAATATACAATTTTCCTGCAAAATGGCAAAAACTGTTCCGAATGCAACTTTGTCAGGTTTGGAGTCAGAAGCAGTATTTTATGTCACTTAAATTGCTGAAAAACAAGTTAGAGAATCTTTAATTAGATGAAAAATAGTATATTTGCCCTATAATTTTCTTCTTATGAACACGAAGCTCACATTAAATATAGATAAAGATGTCATTGAAAAAGCAAAAGAATATGCTTCAAAAAAAAAGACCAGTATTTCAAGTCTTATTGAAAACTATTTGAATTCACTGACAAAAAAAGAAAAAAAAGAAGACGAATCTGAGATTTCCCCTTTTGTAAAGAGCATGTCGTCAGGAAAAAGCGTGCCTTTGGATATTGATTACAAAAAAGAATATTACAATTATTTGAGCGAAAAACACCAGTAAAATGCAAAAGCTCTATTTGGATACGAATGCTATCATTGACTTTTTAGGAGAAAGACATCCCTTTTATCTTCCGATGGCAAAACTGATAACTTTAGCTGACAAAAAGAAACTGGAGGTTTATGCCTCTGCTGTTTCGATTTCGACTACATATTATATTCTATCCCGAAACGAAAACCAAAAATCTGCTCTTGACAAAATCCGAAAACTCAAAGTAATATGCGGAATTTCAATCATTAATGACGAAGTTGTTGAAAAAGCTCTAAACTCCGGTTTTAAAGATTTTGAAGATGCCATACAATATTATAGTGCCATCGAAACAAACTGCGATTTTATCATTACCCGAAACGAAAAAGATTTTAAGAATGCCCTTATCCCTGTTTTGAATGCAGATGAATTTCTGAGGGTTTTTAAATAGCTTTTCTTTACGAAATCTAATTTCTCAATCTTTTCTCCTAAACAACCTAATTTTCAGTGAGCAAAACCAACAAACTTAAAATTTTCAACGACCCGATTTACGGGTTTATTTCTATTCCGAATGAGCTGATTTATGATTTGGTTCAGCACAAATATTTTCAGCGGTTAAGAAGAATCTCTCAGATGGGATTGTCTTATTTAGTTTATCCCGGGGCTCATCACACAAGGTTCCATCATGCTTTGGGCTGTATGCATTTGATGCAAAGAGCAGTAGCAACCCTACGTCAGAAAAATGTCGAAATATCGAAAGACGAAGAACAAGCACTTTATATTGCGATTTTACTGCACGATATTGGTCACGGCCCGTTTTCGCATGCGATGGAGCACAGCATTGTGAACATTCATCACGAAGACATTTCGATTTTGTTTATGGATAAACTCAATCGGGATTTTAACGGAAAACTATCGTTAGCCATCGAAATTTTCAAAGGAAAATACCATCGAAAATTCCTACATCAACTGATTTCCGGTCAGCTCGATATGGATCGAATGGATTACCTCAAACGAGACAGTTTTTATTCGGGTGTGGCCGAAGGAAACATCAATTCCGAACGATTGATTCAGATGATTAATGTGGTGGATGATAGTCTGGTTATCGACGAAAAAGGAATTTATTCGGTAGAGAAATTTTTGGTAGCCAGACGTCTGATGTATTGGCAGGCTTATCTTCATAAAACCAGCATCGTAGCTGAACAAATGCTCATGAAAACACTTCAAAGAGCCAAAGAACTAACCGAAAACGGGAACGATTTACCGTGCAGTTCAGCATTTTCGTTTTTTCTGAAAAATAAAATTGACCAAACTAATTTTGACGACAGCACTTTAGAAAAATTCTCAAAATTAGATGATTATGATGTGGTCTCTGCTCTTAAAGAGTGGCAAGATTCCGAAGATTATGTATTGAGCCAATTAAGTCAGATGCTTATTAATCGAGATTTATTCAAAATCGAAATCAGTACTGAAAAGATTTCTAAAGAACGAATTACAGAACTTCAGGAATTACTTTCGAAAAAAGAAAAAATCACTGTAAAAGAGACCAAATATTTTATTTTTAAAGGAAAAATAAGCAATAAGGCGTATGATAAAACTTCAGAGCCTATATTGATTTTGCACAAAAACGGAAAAACAGAAGATTTGATTTCCGCTTCAGATAAGTCGTATTTAAAATCGCTGTCAGAGGAGGTTTCAAAATATTATTTGTGTTACCCAAAAGTAGTCAGAGAAAGCTGATTTTACCTTATTGAAGTGATTTAAACTTTTTTGATTGAAGCGAAAAATGAATATTTTTGTTCTGTTTGAAGGCTTTTTTGCACTGCATAGCAGAGCTACGGAGTAAGAAAAAGACAAAAAACAGGGCAAAAA
>JBAYSC010000063.1:0-12498 GCA_041676345.1 Flavobacteriaceae bacterium
CTAATCCCATCATCGCAATCTGCAAAGCATCGGTTCCGTTAGCACACGGAATTACGTGTTTTACTCCCAAATAATCCTCTAAACTTTTCTGAAAAGCGTGAACTTGTGGTCCGTTAATATAAGCTGTATTCTCTAAAACCTCGTTAAATCCGGTTTGGATTTGGTCTTTTATGTGCTGATATTGACCTGAAAGGTCAACCATTTGTATTTTTTTCATAATATATTATTTGCTGATTTTTCAATAATCGTTATAAAGTGTTTTTTATTTGAATCCAATAACTTGTTCTTCTACTTGAATTGCGTTTTCTACATATTTTTTATACTCAGGATACTCTTCGATTGAAATGTTTTCAAAAGGTACTTTGATGGTTCTAATTACTTTTAAAGAGTTTGGTTTTACAAGCTCATATTTTAGTTCGTAACTGTGATTTTTGTATTGTATCGTTTGATTTTCAGGAATTTCTATAAAAGTTTTTCCTTCGTCAATATTAATAACAATCTCAGAAGTATATTGATTTAAGTTTTCATAATAGACATAAAAAATAGGATTATTCCTTTTTTCTACCATAATTATATCTCTGGTATATGCCTTGTTCAAGAAAGGAATAGTAGTTAATTTAATACTGCCCAAACTTTGTAATTTATCCATTACTGTAATCGTATTGGAATGAGTGAGTTCGTTTTCATACTTATCGTTTTTCACCAAATTTGTGTTGTGTAATTTCACTACTTTCCCTAAAGCGTTGTTATAATATTTTTCAATTTCTTTTATTCTTACATCTTCTGAGGTAGCTTCTGAAAAGAGATAATTATAATATGATTTTCCGCTTCCGCTAAAAGTGATGGTGTTCGTAATGTTTTTCTGGTCGCCTTCAATGGTAACAACAGACTCTTGATGTACGGAGCCTTTAAGGGTGTTGTCAAACGGAATTTCAATCAGAGTTGCTTTAGCATTCTCAGACTTGTCAAACGAAACTACAAGAGCATTAGCTTTATATAGATTAACAGGCATTGTGTTGAATGGAGCATAATTGTCTGTTAGTTCCATAAAATGTTCTTTTCCTTCGAGTTCAACCCTTATGATACAGTGATTAAAGCCAATATTTGGTAATTGATTACTGAGTGTCCCGTTGTCGTTGGTCAATACCAAAACCAGATTGGCATTTAATCCGGCTTTATGGGCTAAAGTAACAAATAAAGTCGATAAATCTTTACAATCACCCAGCTTGGTGGTAATGGTTCTCGATGGTTTTTGAGGAACATAGCCACTTTGTCTAAAATCTAAAAAGCTATAAGTGATATTGTCTTGAATATAAGCATAGATTTTTTTGGCTATTTCTGTCTGAGAAAGTTCGTTTACTCCGTTAGGAAAAATGGAATTATAAGTATCTATTGTTACTTTGTCGAACTTCAGATTTTTTTGAACTAAATCAGCATACCAATTAGCAATTTCTCCCCACGATTTAATAGTGCTAATCTGAAGCGAAGCAGAAATATCATCATAACTGGGAGAGTAGTCTTCATAAATCGGAATTGCAGGCACTTTTTCTTTTCGCCATTCCATATAGTTTTTATCTCCAACTTTCTTTAGGGTATGAGGGATATTTCCGTTGGCAGAGGCAATGTTGAAAGTTATATCTTTCGGATAAATAATTCCATAGCGAATTTCTTCAATCGGGTAATAAGAAGTAAAAGAATATTTTAGCGAAAAATCTTTATAGAAACGTCCGCTGGAATTGTCGTGAGTCAGGTAATTTATATACACTACATCACCCGCTTTCAGATTTGTGAAAACGAGCCCGTCATAATTTTTTTCAGCCGGAACAATAGAGCCATCGGGTTTCACGATTTCTGATTTTAAAATCGTATTTGCGTAGGTGTTTAATGAATATTCTTTAAGATATTCGACTCCCGCATCAGAAGTAATTTCATATATGTAGGTTGTGTGATATTGTTGTCCTCCTTCAGGAAAAACATTAATGATGCATTCATCAAGCAGAATCACTACTCCGTAATCGGTTTTCATAGCAGAACCTCTACGTTTTTTGATGAAATCATAAACATCTTTTGTCACGATTTGTTCTGCTTCATCGGTTTTTTTAGTCACATCATACAACATCTTGCGGAGTGAGGTATTCTCGGAATTATGACTTAAAGACTGTTTAAAAAGTTTTTCAGCCTGCTTAATGTCGTTCATCTTGTTGTAAGCTTTTCCTTGTGTTTCCATTAAGGTAAACGAATAAGGAAAATTTTGCAGTAATTTATTGGTAATCTCGATTACTTCTTTATAGTTTTGCTCTTCGTTCAGATAGGTAATATAATTCGCAGCTGTTGAGTTCACATACGGATAAAGTTCGTATTGCTTTTTAAGAAGCCTTACACGATCTTCTTTTCTTCCGGTTTGATTGTAATATCTGATAAGCGAATTAGCTACACTTTCGATTTCTTTTTCTTGATATGTTTTCTCTAAGAGTCTGATAGTCTTTTCTTTATCATTCTTAAACGAAGCAAATGTGCTACAATAAAAAGTATGCATACCCTCATTATTAGCAGACATTTTTACGATTTCTCCATAAATATCAAGCATTTGGTCAATGTTTGAATTTCGTGCTGCTATAAAGTAGTCGATTAAAGCAGCCCATTGTTTTGCAGGAAGTTCTTTTGCTTTTTCTTTAAGTTCGTGTAATTCTGTAATGGTTTTTGCACCCAATATATCAGTATTGTTGAAAAGAAGTACAGTATTATAATGATAGTCTTTATCAGAAATTTCAATGTTTTTATACATTTCCTGTGATTTCTGTTCTTCTCCTTTTGCTGAATAAAGCGTTGCTAAATGCGAACGCAATAAAGAACTTTCAGTATGTTTTAGATAAAAACTCTCCATTACATCTTCTGCCAAGTCGTGTTTTCCATTATAGAGATAAGCATTGAATAAAGCAATGTTATATAAAGGGCTTTCGGGATTTTCGTTAATTAAATTTTTAAAATAGTCTTCAAAAAAAGGTGCTACTTCGGTTGGGTTTATTTTCTCTACAATCCCTTTTGTATAAGGTTTATAGGTGTCATAAAAAGTAATATTGCTTAAAGGTTTTTCGCTGAGGTCAGACATCGAAGCAAAAAAGTAAGTAGTTCCTAAGGTTGAAGATTTCAACAAAAGGCGATTCATTCCTTTTGATAGGTTAAACTTTACTTTATAGGCATTTATATTGGCATTCTGAATGAGGTTGTTGCTATATATTTCAACATCATTTAGAAAAATTTTTATAGATGAACTCGAGCCGAAAGTTAGTAGCACTTCTTGCTCCGTTTCAGATTCGATAAAGGTTTGAGCATACATAATTCCGTGCCCGTATTCTTGCTCATTATAATAGAAATGTATTCCTGCAAAGTCTTGTTTTAAAGGAGGATTATACCAACCTACTTTTCCGTTACTTGCTGCATCAAAAAGTTTATCGTTTTTCGGATAAACTTCCGGTTCATATTCCATATCTAAACCACTATCGTTCAGGTTTTCAAAAACGCCACAAAATTGCCATTGTGAAATAGGATTGAGTATCTCCAGATTTTTGGCTTTGTTTTCGGTAATTCGTCTTCTTTTATCCATATCGTTTTTGAAATAGGCTACGATAGGATCATTTTTTAGATGTGTTTGATTATATAAAATGTCAATTTTCTGATAGGTGTAATCATCATACCCATTGCTCAAAAAGTTACTCAGCATAAAAGGCTGATTAAACATAGGAAATAAATAGTATTTTGATTCCTCAAATTTTACAAAATCCTGAACAAACCCTGTGTCAAAAATAATCTTTCCGGATTCCATTTCGATATAGGCATCCAACAGAAGTACTTCGATACTTTTATCAATATCTTTTCTTAGATGTTTTTCGAAAGAGTCTCGAGCTTCTTTTCTTTTATTGGTCAAAAGAAGTTTCCAGGTTTCATCGATTTTTTTCTGGTCTTGAGCATTTCCGAGGAAAGGAAAAATCAACGCAACAATAAGGCAGGTAATTTGTTTAGAGTAGGTTAAGTTAAATTTCATTTGTATTTTTTTAGATATTTTTGATTTTTTTACTTTTTTCGATTAAAAATTTTTCAATTCTAAAACCCCGTTGGAATATTCCGCAAAAGTATAATAATGTATCCAGTCGCCTAAGTTAATATAAGTTGAATTTTCGTTAAGTTTAATGCTCATCGGCAAGTGTCTGTGTCCGAAAACGAAGTAATCGTAGTGTTTGAGTTCTAATTTTCGTTTGGCATATTGCACCAGCCATTCGTTTTCTTCACCCAAAAATTTCACATCAGAATCTCCCGAAATCAGCTTGTTTTTTACCGATAAATATTGCCCCAATTTTACTCCAATATCAGGGTGCAACCAACGAAATAACCACTTTGAAAACGGATTCGTAAACACTTTTTTCATTCGTTTGTAGCCTTTGTCTTTAGGTCCAAGTCCGTCTCCGTGTCCGATAAAGATTGTTTTTCCGTTGATGATAAAAACCTGAGGCGAATGAAAAACCGGAATATCGAGTTCTTTTTCAAAATAATCATTCATCCACAAATCGTGATTTCCGACAAAGAAATAAATCGGAATTCCATTATCACGAAGCTCTGCTAATTTTCCTAAAACCCTTACAAACCCTTTGGGAACAACGGTTTTGTATTCAAACCAAAAATCAAATAAATCTCCCAACAGGAAAATTACACCTGCATCGTGTTTGATTTCGTCTAACCATTGTACAAACTTTTTCTCTCTCGGAAGGCTTTCCTCTCTCGTAGGAGCTCCCAAATGATTATCCGAAGAAAAATAGGCTTTCTTGTTTTCGGGTAATGTTATGTGATGTTCGGGTTTCAAGTTTGGTTATTGGTTAATGGTTTAAGGTTTAAGGTTTAAGGTTTAAAGTTGTTCTCGATATGTTCCACTTCGTTTCGCTACTCGAACTGACGTATATTCCCAATAGCTATCGGGACTGAATACTGCCTTCTAATTCCCCTTTTGGGGGTTAGGGGGCTTATTATCAGAAGCATACCATTCGGCAAACGAAGAATCGGTTTCTTGCAGGCGAAGTGAGAAAAGTTGGAGATTTTCGGGTAAACGGGAGCTTATTTTCTGAACAAAATCAATGACCATTTTTTCGCTTGTAGGCTGATAATCAACCAAAATCACGTGATGACCTCTGTCTGCCAGTTCTTTTGCCAGCTCAATATGCGGAGTATTTTTGTTGAAAACGGTAGCATGGTCAAACACATCCACCACTTCTTCTTTTACGATTTTTTTCAAATCGGTAAAGTCGATAACCATTCCGTATTTTACGTTGTTTTTATCTTCGATAGGGCTTCCGATGACCGTTACGAAGAGTTTGTAGCTATGTCCGTGAACGTTTTTGCACTTTCCGTCATAGCCATATAAAGCATGTCCGGTTTCAAACGAAAACTGTTTGGTAATTCTAATTTTAGTCATTAAGATAACTTTATAAATCAAGCAAAGGTACAAAATTTGTCAAAAGAATATTTACCTTTGCTTTCAATGAAAATTATGAGGTGATGAAAAAAATAATTTTATTGGGTTTACTATTGGTTTCTTTTGTAGGATATTCTCAAATTCCTGACGGAGATGATTCGGGCTATGGGGAAATAGTAATTGACGGAACAAAGCAAGTTGTTGATGAGAAAGAGCCTGATAAAAACGACCCGAATTACATTCATACAGCAGTAGAAATAGCACCTGAATATCCTAAAGGAATTGAAGAATTTAGAAAATTTATTGCTCAAAATTATCAATCTCCCAAAGTTACTAAAGATTTGAAAGGACTTGTTTTTGTTCAATTTGTAGTAGAAGAAGACGGCAGTCTTTCGGATATAAAAATAATACGTGATTTAGGTTTTGGAGCAGGAGATGAAGTTGTTAGAGTGCTAAAACTTACAGGAAAATGGAATCCTGGAATTCAGAACGGGAAACCTGTACGAGTACGTTATACTCTTCCTGTTCAAGTTAATGTTAAGGCAAAGAAGAAATAATTATGAAAAAAATAGTTTTACTGGGTTTAATGTTGGTTTCTTTTGTGGGATATTCGCAAGAATTAGAAATTATTGAAGAAAAAAATGATAAGGGAACAGAAGTAATTGATGAAGAAGAATCTACTGACCCGAATCGTATTTATATAGCAGTTGAAACAAAGCCTGAATACCCGGGAGGAATAACTGCCTTTAGAGAATTTATTGCTAAAAATTATAAGAATCCTAAAACCACCAGAGATGTAAAGGGAACTCTGATAGTTGAATTTGTAGTAGATGCTGACGGAAGTATGTCTGATATCCGGGTTCTTCGTGATTTAGGCTTTGGGACAGGATTCGAGGCTGTGAGAGTGTTGAAACTTGCTGAAAAATGGAAACCGGGTGTTCAGAACGGAAAAGCAGTTCGGGTGAGATATACTTTACCTTTAAAAATTGATATAGAGGTAAAGAAGAAATAGTTATGAAAAAAATAATTTTACTTAGTTTACTATTGGTTTCTTTTGTGGGATATTCTCAAGAAGTAAAGACAGACTCCATTCATATAAAGGTTGATAAAATGCCTAAATATAAAGGAGGGATAAAGCAGTTTTATAAGTATATTTTCCTGAATTATAGACCTATAGTGACAGATAGCACGGATAACAAAATGATTTCAAGCTTTGTTATAGATACAGACGGAAGTATTACAGATGTGAAAATTATTAAAGATTTAGGAGGAAATACGGGTAAAGAACTTATAAAAGTCCTAAAAAAATCCCCGAAATGGACTTCTGGAAAACATAACGGAAAAAAAGTTAAAGTACAATTTACACTACCTCTTGAAATTGATATTAAAGAACTACAAGTTTATTCTACCAAAGATGTAGAAGTAATAGCAAGCTATCCCGGAGGATTGATGGAATTTTATAAGTTTTTTGGAAAAAATTACAAAAAGGAAAATATAAGAGGGGCTTCAAGCGGAAAACTTATAGTAAGTTTTATTGTTGAAAAAGACGGTAGTCTCAGCAACTTTAAAGTCATACAAGATGTGGGTTACGGAACAGGAGATGAAGCTATAAGAGTTTTAAAATTATCAAAAAAATGGATTCCTTCTTCTAATAAAGGAAAGCCTTTACGAGTCCGTTTTACTTTGCCAGTTGACTTAAAACTATAAAATCGATTTAGGTTTATAAAAAAGAAAAAAATGTTAAAAAATATTTTTTTCTTTTTTTTATAATTTTTTACTCTACATTTGTAGATATGAATCTATCTTTGTAGAGATAAAATTTTTAAGTTATGAACCAGTTGACCAAAGCAGAAGAACAGTTGATGCATTTTTTGTGGGAGAAAAAAAAGGCATTCACTAAGGATTTGATTGAGGCTTATCCTGAGCCCAAACCTGCAAGCACGACCGTTATCACATTGCTGAAACGTATGCAGGAAAAGGGTTTTGTAGGTTTCAAAGAATACGGAAAATCGAGAGAATATTATCCGCTTGTGGAGAAAGAAAAATATTTTTCAAAACAAGTAGGAGAGATGATTAAAGACTTTTTTAATGATTCGGCTATGCAATTTGCTTCGTTTTTTACCGAAAAAACCAATCTGTCTGAAAAAGAATTAGAAGAGTTACGGAAAATTATTGACAATCAACTTCAAAAGAAAAAACGATGATAGCTTTTTTGATTAAATTTTCGCTGAGTTTGCTGGTGTTTCTACTCTTTTATAAACTCGTTTTGGAACGGGAGAAAATGCACCAAATCAACCGGTTTTTGTTGCTTTTTGCCTTGGTATTTTCGCTAATGATTCCGTTGGTGAATGTTGAATTTGTAAGCCAAAATCCTATCATTCAGCAAACCATTCCGTCTTATGTGATTCCCGAAATCTTTATTGGAGACGACCCTGTAGAAACTCCCGTTTTTTTTACTTTAGAAAATGTTTTATGGAGTGTTTACGGACTGGGTTTTGCGGTTTTTCTGTTTCGTTTTATAAGGAATCTGACTTCGCTGTTGCGAAAAATTCACGAAAGTGAAAAAATCAAAAAAGACGGATTTACTTTAGTTTTGATTCAGGGCGAAATACTCCCACACTCGTTTTGGAACTATGTTTTTGTAAACCGGAAAGAATACGAAAACAACCTGATTGATGATGAGCTTTTTGTGCACGAAAAGACTCATATTACTCAAAAACATTCGCTGGATATTTTGTTTATCGAAGTGCTGCAAATCGTGTTTTGGTTTCACCCGCTTGTTTATCTCTACAAAAAAGCGATGAAGCTCAATCACGAGTTTTTGGCCGACCAGAAAGTAAACGAAACCTTTTGTGAAGTGGTTCAGTATCAAAAACTTTTATTAGAAAAGGCTGTCGGAAATCTTGTCCCGATAGCAAGCAACTTAAATTATTCAATAACTAAAAAACGCTTTATTATGATGACGAAAAACAAGAGTAATTTTAGAATTACTATAAAAATGGTGTTTTCAGCAGTAGTCTTTTCAGGCTTATTTTTAGCCTGTTCTGAAAACGATGAAAACGAGACTTTAACTAAAAAAAATATACCTGAAACAAGTATTTCTTTTAAAGATGCACAAAAATATATGGGATCAACTTCTGACAAGCAGGACTCTGTTTATACCAAACCCGAAACCCGACCCGAATTTGAAGGCGGAATGAAGGCTTTTTATGAATACATTAAAAAGAATTTAAAAATTCCTGAAGTAGAACAAGATGTAAAAAGCAATGTTATTGTGAGTTTTATTGTTGAAAAAGATGGCAGTCTGTCTAATATTAATATACTTCGTGATCTTGTGGGTATGGAAAAAGAGGTTACAGAAATGTTGGAAGCCTGCCCTAAATGGAAACCCGGTACTCAAAACGGAGAAGCAGTTCGGGTGGAATATATTTTACCAATTGCTGTGAATATTAAAGCCAAAAAATGAAAAAAGCCGTATTGTTTTTTATAATAATTTTGTTGTCTGTTTCCTGCAAAACCAATCAAATTATAAACGGAAAAAGAGAAGGTAAGTGGGTGTTTAAGGATGTTACTAATGACACTATCCACTTTCAAAAAGGCTGGTATAAAGAAGGGATTGAAACAGGTGTTTGGAAATCCTACGAAAACAAGAAGCTCTACAAAAAAGAAAAGTATAAAGGAAACTCTTGCTACATTACAAATTATCACCTTAATGGTAAAATACAAAGTAAAGGAACAGCCCTAATCGACCAGCAAAACGGACTGATGCAATGGAAAATGTCAGGAGATTGGGATTATTTCGATGAAAATGGAAAACATTATTTAACCCGAACTTATCTGAACGGTTACCAAATCACAGAAAAGGAAATCAATTAATTTTTATATAGCGGAATAAAATACGAAACCGTATAATTAAACCCTACACCAAAACTTCCGTCATAGGTTCGGTGAAAACCGGGAATGTAGAGATTTTCAAAATTTTCGGGTTGTTTGTCAGCAATCAAAAAGTGTAGCCTTACACTAAATCCGACGTACAAATTATTGAAAATCTCTGCTTTTATTCCTCCCAGAAATTCTGCCCAATGAGCTGAGAGTCCGCTGAATTCCTGATTGGCATTCACAAGAGTGTGTTCGCCTAAAAATCCGTTTGTATTCTGATAAATGGAATAGTGATTCAGGTTTTGACTAAAAACACTCGTTCCGTATCGAAGCCCCACATAAATCTGATTTTCCATATCGAGCCAGTTTTCGTAGGCATTAAAATCAATTCCCACTCTCAGATAAGTACCTTTTGTGGTAAAGTTCAGTTGAGGTTCATCGGTTGTTTTGTCTTCGCTCCCGATTTCGGCTGCCAGATAGAATTTTTTGGTAAGCCTGTAATCTCCGACAATTTCAAAACCTTTGTAATTGTTGTCGTAAAAAGTACGGGAGAGTTTAAACAAATCGGTTCCCAAACGCAGTCCGTAGCGATTTTTTTTAGGAGCAATGCTATCGGTTGCCGTTTCTTGTGCAAAGCCCGAAAATCCTGCCATAAGCAGCCCGAAACTAAAAAAGTAAATCCAGATGTGTTTCATTTTCGTTTGTTATTTCGGGTTGTTTTACGATGAGTTCTTTGATCCAGAAATCGTCTTCTGCCGGGTCGGTCAATATCGGGTTCGGGTTTTGATTGTCTGATTCCAAAAGCGAAAAATTCGATTTATAACCGCAAGCTCTCGAAATATAAATATCGTTTTTCGTATATCGGAATTCTAACAAATCTTCGTTGGTTATTTGGGTATTGATGTTGGTATAGGTGAGTATAAATTTGTAGGTACTCACCTGAGCATCGGTTCGCAACGGAAGTTCGATCGTGTTGGTGTTCTCAAAAACAAGTGTATCCTGACCAATTTCCGTTTCGATAATTTCCAGTTTCAAAAACGTTTTCTCCACAGACGGATTGAGGTATTCGTAAAAATCAATCACCATAGCGGGAGTGGTAGGAGTGCTTTCGGAACAGATATCGTCTTTTTCACATCCCGAAAAAGCTCCGAAACCTAAAAACAGCAGTATTATCGGAAATATAAATCGTTTCATTTATGTTGAATAAAGCTACAAATGTAGTGATTTTGTAAAATAAAACGTCTAAAAGGTTAGACTCAACTCTACTTTTGATTTTCTGGATTTGTTTCCGTTTTTTGGATTTGAAATAACTTATCTTTGCAGCTTAATCAAAAATCTTTAAATTACGTATATGAAAGTTGCAGTAGTAGGTGCTACCGGAATGGTAGGCGAAGTGATGCTAAATGTGTTGGCAGAACGAAATTTTCCCCTAAGTGAATTGTTGGTTGTTGCTTCAGAGAAGTCGGTTGGCAAGCAAATTCAGTTTAAGGGAAAGTCTTATACTGTTATCGGTTTGCAAGAAGCGGTAAATCAAGCTCCTGATATTGCCCTTTTTTCAGCAGGAGGCACTACTTCAATGCAATGGGCTCCGAAATTTGCAGCAGCGGGAACTACGGTTATCGATAATTCATCGGCTTGGAGAATGGACAGCACCAAAAAACTAATTGTTCCGGAAATCAATGCAAATTTGCTTACCACAGAAGATAAAATTATTGCCAACCCGAATTGTTCTACCATTCAGATGGTGATGGCATTGGCTCCGCTTCACAGGAAATATAAAATCAAGAGAATTGTTGTTTCGACCTATCAGTCTATTACCGGAACAGGTGTAAAAGCCGTACAGCAACTCGAAAATGAATATAAAGGCGAAAAAGGCGAAATGGCCTATAAATATCAAATTCACCGAAATGCTATTCCGCAATGTGATGTTTTTGAAGAAAATGGTTATACGAAAGAAGAAATGAAACTCGTTCGTGAAACCAAAAAAATCTTAGGTGATGACACGATTAACGTGACGGCTACGGCTGTGAGAATTCCGGTTGTGGGAGGGCATAGTGAAGCGGTAAACGTGGAATTTGAAAATGATTTTGACCTGAGTGATATTCGCAAAATCTTACACGAAACAGAAGGAATCAAACTTCAGGATAATCTCGATACGTTTACCTATCCGATGCCTTTGTATTCACAGGGAAAAGATGAGGTTTTTGTGGGTAGAATTCGCAGAGATGAAACCCAACCCAATACGATGAATATGTGGATTGTAGCGGATAACCTCAGAAAAGGAGCAGCTACCAATACGATTCAAATTGCTGAGTATTTGGTTGAAAATCATTTGGTTGGCAAAAAAGCAACCGTTTAAACTTACAGTATTGATTAAAGAAAATAATATAAAAGAATCTATTGTTCAAGGGCTTGAACTTCCGTTGATGGAGCATTTTTACACCATTCAAGGAGAAGGAGCGTATGCAGGAGTGGCAGCTTATTTTATCAGAATCGGAGGTTGTGATGTAGGTTGCCATTGGTGTGACGTTAAAGAAAGCTGGGAGGCAGCTAATCACCCTACAGTTTCGGTTGAAGAAATGGTTGCTCATGTGAAGGCTTCAAAAGCAGAAGTGGTAGTTATCACAGGAGGAGAGCCGCTTACTTGGAATATGGATGTACTTACCCAAAGGCTTAAAGAAGAAGACTTTAGAGTACATATCGAAACTTCGGGAGCTTATCCGTTTTCAGGAGAGTGGGATTGGGTTTGTCTTTCTCCGAAAAAAATGAAACTTCCGGTTGAAGAAGCTTATCAAAAAGCAGATGAACTGAAAGTTATCGTTTATAACCACAACGATTTGTTGTTTGCTGAAGAGCAAGCAGCCAAAGTCAGAAAAGATTGTGTTTTGTTGCTTCAGGTAGAATGGAGCAAACGGGATAAAATGAATCCTGTGCTTGTTGAATACGTAAAGAATAACCCGAAATGGAGGATTTCGGTACAAACACATAAATATTTGGATATTCCTTAAGGCTAGATGAATTATTTTGGTTTAAAATATCATTAGTGTTTCGTTAAAACAATTTGATTTCCAATTGATTATAATTTAGTTCATTGACATTATTGTAATTAGATTTATTAAACAGTTGATTTAGAGGTGTTTTGTCCAGTAGCGAGATTC
>JBAYSC010000064.1:0-12332 GCA_041676345.1 Flavobacteriaceae bacterium
TAGATGACTGGGGAACTATTAATTTTTTGAATAATGGTGCAGTTTATACGTATTTAGGTACATCGGTTCAAACCTTTACAGCAACTCTGCCAAGCGTAACCGTACCCGATGGTTCGACATTTTCGTTGCGGATATTTCCGTATGCTTTGCAGAATGGAATAGCTTCTGTTCCTACTATGGCTACCCATAGGAATGTTATGATTTGCGGAACAACAACACCTGTTTCAACCACACCCGAAGAACAATGTCTCATCAATTACCTGACCGAAGGCCCGTGTGGAGGCTACACACCCGATACTATGATAAATGACGGCTGTTCCGTAAGTATGGGGTCTGATCCTGTGTTGTATGTAAGCGGTTATGATACTACATTCGGGCAAACCGTAACGGTTGACGGCTGGCAGGCAGGTACTTATGACCCGACACGTTATATTGCCTTCAACGTAAAGCCATTGCCAAACAATACCTTAACGGTTACCAGTGTGTCGTTTGATTATGCTGACCTTGGAGCAACAGATAATGCGGTTCACGGTTATATAGTGTTTGATGTGGGTTCAGGCAGCAACTGGACGACCAACTTTTTGGGAAATATTGATTATTCTACACAAAGTGTACAAACTTTTACCTATCAAATACCTGTCGCAAGCCAATCAGCAGTTATACCTGACGGACAGTATTTTATCCTTAAAATTTATTTGTGGGCAAATGTAGATGAAGGAGCAGTGCCGTTTTTCCCTACTCATAAAGATGTAACCATTTGTGGTATTACAGAGCCTTCTTTAAGTATAGAACAGCAAATTCTGCCGAAAATAAGTATGTACCCCAATCCTGTAACCGATGATTTGTATTTTCAAAGTGATAACATCATCGAAAAAGTGGAAATCATAGATAGGACAGGAAAAATCGTCCTGAAAACAGCGTTTTACAACACTCAGGGAGAAATCCGGATGACAGGGCTTTCCTCAGGACTTTATTTTGCCAGAGTTATCTCAGGAAAAAATACAGAGGTTATGAAGATTGTAAAAAGATAAAATAACTTGGTATAAACCGAAATAAAATTCCCGATACCTTTTGTGTCGGGAATTTTTGATTATAAAAACCCTGATATAAACCTTTTGAGTAGGAGTATAGAAAAATATGTACGCTAATTTTCAGGATATTTATTACTTTTAGCAAAAATTTGAATTGAAAATGACTGCATTTACCCTCCGAAAAACCACTTTTTGTTGCCTGATATTTTTTATGGGTATGGTTGTGTTTTCCGGTAAGGCTCAGGAAACCAAACTTTGTGACAGTTATATTGAAGCAGGAGTAAATGCGATGCTGAATCGGGATTTTATTGTTGCGATAGAAAATTTAAACAAAGCACAAGAGATTGTAACCCAGAAAAAATGGTATAAACAGCAGTTTTTAATCTATAACAACGTAGGGCTTACTTATTATAAAATGCAGGATTATCCGGAGGCAGTACGTTATTTTATCAAAGCCTATGAATTGGCAATGACCAACAGTCAGCCCAATGACGAGATGACTGTGCTGAACAATATCGCTATTGTTTACACCAAAAACGACAATATCAATCAGGCGGAAGAATATTTCAGAAAGGCCTACCAGATTGCTACAGAACAAAAAATGGATTATCGGGTGAGTTTGTATGCCAACAATTTGGCACACGTGAATTTCGACCTGAAAAATTTTGAAAAAGCTCAGGAATATATTGCTATAGCTTTGAGTAATAAAAATGCTGAACCCCGCATCCGCATCAGTACACTCATTATTAAAAATTCCTTGCTGCTCGAAGGCAAAAAAGCCACGGAGGTTATTGATAACTGTTTGATTTTGTTTGAAGAAGCTCAACAGCACAATCTTTTGGAAGAAAAAACTGAAGCCTTGTTTCTTTTGGCTAAGGCATACCAAATGGAAAAAAAGTGGGAAAAATCACTCGAAACCACTGACAAAGCTTTGGCTGATTGTGACGATATGGAAGCCAGAAAACGCCTTTTTGAGCTAAAGACAGAAACATTGGTGTTATCTGATTCGTGGAAAGAAGCTTTGGTTGTAAAAGATTCCGTGATTGCGGTGAGCCGGAAAATAAGTGCCAATCAGAGCAGGGAATTATTTGAGAATGCTACGTTGAAATTTGAGCTTTCAGAATCGGAATATGCTTTGGAAACCAGCAGAATCAAAACATTAAACCAGCAAAAATTTTATATCCTGACCACTTTGTTGTTGCTTTTGATTCTGATTGCTCTGGGTGTGGCTTTTTACAAAAGAAATCTCTTTGCCAAGCAAAAAGCTACCATTTCTGAAAACAACCTTAGAATCGCTCATCTTGAACTCGAACAGGAAGTCAGCAAAAGGCAATTGATGGAAAAAGAGTTTAAAGAACAACAACTTCTGGCAGATTTAAACCTGAAAAAACAAAAAGAAAAAGAAGAAAATCTGCAAACCGAGATTGAGCTCAAAAACAAACAACTCTCAGATAAAATCCTTTTTCAGTCAACCCGAAACGAATTGCTTGAAAATATTATAGAAATGCTTTCGGGCAAACCCGAAATTGCAGGCAACAAAACATTGCTCGATATCGTAAAAAACCTCAAAAACCACCTGAAAGAAGACACCAAATGGGAAGATTTTACGGCTCTTTTTGAAAATGTAAACAACTCTTTTCTGCAAAATTTAAAATATCATCACCCTGATTTGAATGCCAATGACATTCGGTTTTTGTCGTTTATCTACCTGAATTTAAACACCAAAGAAATCGCTTCATTGCTCAATATAAGTCCTGAGAGTTGCCGAAAACGAAGAGAACGACTCCGCAAAAAAATGAATCTCGACAAAGATGCTTCGCTATTGGAATACCTTTCGGGACTCACCTGAAATACCTGCTGTTTTTTTTCGATGTCGCAAAATGTCACGCTTTGTGTCACACCTTTAGACGAAAAAAATACTTCTTAAAACGGACTTATCCCTTTACTTTGCATTGTTGAGATGTGGGCATTTCCATATCTGCATCATAATTTTTTTATTAACTCAAAAACTTTAACAACAATGAAAACAAAACTTCTATTTTTGTTTATGCTTTTTTTATTGAAAGCAACAGCACAAAACCCAACAATCGAAGGAGACATTATGATGTGCCCTTACACAGACGGAACCGCTTCTGTAACCGACACTACGGTTTATGATAGCTATCAATGGTATTTTAAATACTGGTTTTTACCCGGAGATTTTCAGGCGATAGATGGAGCAGAAAGTGATACATTCACTTATGACTGGTACACCTATGACCAAGCTCTTTTAAAAGTGGTGGTAACTTTAGACGGAACAACCTACGAGTCAAACACCATTCAGATTGACAGCTATGCCTGGTCAAGTATGTTTTTAATGACCGATTTGAACGACAGCGTAACCTTTGACCCGAATACGGAAACTTATACACTTTGTGATGGAGGTTCTTTTGAGGTAAGTATCAACGCTCCGTATGAAGTTGTTACCTGGTATAAAGACGGAATTGCTATTGACGGAGCAAATAGTATGTATTACACCATTACCGAAGCAGGCGAATATTATGCTGTGGCAGCTCCTTCGTTTTGCCCAAACAGCACCAGTACGTCGCTCCCTGTCATGGTAACGGTTGTAACCTGTGGAGGAAATCCTGTGGAAGCTCCGGTTATTGAAGGTGATGTAATGTTGTGCCCGGATTCTAATGGAACAGCCTCTGTAACAAGTACTACGGTATATGACACCTATCAATGGTATTATAAATATTGGTTTACTTCAGACGAATTTCAAGCCATAGACGGAGCAGAAAGTTCATCATTTACTTATGACTGGAATACTTATGATCAGGCACTTTTGAAAGTAGTAACAACCTTAGACGGAACAACTTACGAGTCCAACACCATTCAAATAGACAGCTATAATTGGGCAAGTTTGTTTTTGTCGTATGATTTGGGTGAAAACGTAACTTTTGATTCTGATACAGAGGTTTTTACCCTTTGTGAAGGCACTTCATTTGACATTAGTGTAAATAATCCTCCGTATGATGTTATCAGATGGTATAAAGACGGAGTTATGATTTCAGGAGAAAATGATATGCTGTATTCTATCACCGAAGCAGGCGAATATTATGCTGTGGCTGCTCCGTCTTTCTGCCCTGCAAGTATGAGTTTTTCTCCAATTTTAAACGTTGCTCTTGTTGATTGTGAACTCAGTACGGATATACCTCAAAACACTTTTCAAATCAGAACTTATCCAAACCCGACACAAGATAACCTGCATGTCAGTATCGGTAATTTCGCTGAACCTTTGAGCTATGTAATCACTGATATAACCGGAAAAACAATTAAGAACGGAACACTATCACAGGCAGATACTACCATAGCTTTAGGAGGATTTACTTTCGGGATTTATTTTGTTAAAATAACCAACGGTCTCTATACTGAGGTAGTTAAGGTTATAAAAAATTAAAACCTAAACAAACACCCTTAGGAGTTTTTTAGATCTAAAGCTCAGATTATAATTTAAGAAAACCCTTTAGCAGGGTTGTTATTACAGCTTGCTAAAGGGTCTTATTATCAGGTAATCAGGACAGATACGTTTTCAAAAAACAAACTTTATATAAATAATTTTGACAAGCATCCGAATGGTTCGGACAGGCTTGTAGTATCAAATCCTAAATTAAAAAATTAAAATTATGCCAACTCTTTTAGAAGTTTTATTAGACCCGATTTCGTTATGTGTATTGGGATTGTATGTTATTCTTATCGTATGGGAAGCCGTTTTTCCTGCCCGTAAACTACCGCAAATTAAATATTGGAAAGTAAAAGGTATCATCTGGTTCTTTTTCTTTTTTTTCCTCTCTACCTACCTGCCTTTGTGGTATGAGCAATGGTTGCCAACCTCACAACTAATTGACCTTAGTAACATTAATGTTCTGACAGCAGCCGTTATCGGAATATTGCTTTATGAACTCGGAATGTATATATGGCACAGAACCATGCACAAAAGCAACAAGCTATGGAAACTCTTTCATCAAATGCACCACAGTGCAGAACGATTGGATACTTACGGAGCTTTTTATTTCAGCCCTTTGGATATGACAGGCTGGATATTGTTAAGCACCGTGTGTTTTTCTTTTATTGCAGGAGTTCCTCCGCAGTCTATTACCATTATATTATTAGTCACCACTTTTTTCAGTATTTTTCAGCACGCTAACATTAAAACACCGATATGGTTGGGGTATATTATTCAACGTCCGGAGAGTCATTCGGTACATCATTCAAAAGGAATACATGCCTTTAATTATTCTGACCTTCCGTTGTTTGACATTATATTCGGTACGTTCAGAAATCCCGAAAAATATGTAGCAGAAACAGGATTTTATAACGGAGCTTCTTCAAAAGTGAAAGAAATGCTTCTGTTTAAAGATATAACAGAAAGCAAATAACTCGATTTTTTGTTTTCTGTTTTTCGTAATAAAATCTTTAAATTGCCGTTTAAAAAACAACCTGAAAATGAAAAGCAATTTATTGATAATGAGTACAAAAGAGGTTTTGCTTCGGCAAATTACAGCTGATGACCTTGAAAATATATATAAAGGACTTTCTCATCCTCAGGTTATTAAGTATTACGGAGTTAGTTTTGACAGTTTGGAAGCAACCCAAAAACAAATGTTATGGTTTGAAAATCTCAAACAGACAGAAACAGGAGTTTGGTGGGCAGTTTGTTCGCCTGATAGTAAAGTGTTTTATGGGGCAACCGGGCTGAATAATGTTTCAAAAGAACACAAAAAAGGCGAAATCGGATTTTGGCTCTTGCCTGAATTCTGGAGAAAAGGAATAATGACAGAAGCCTTGCCTTTGATTTGCAGTTACGGTTTCGATAAGCTCAGATTACACAGAATAGAAGCATTTGTAGAGAGCGAAAATCAAAACTGTAAGAAGGCACTGACAAAACTCGGATTTGAATACGAAGGTACAATGAAAGATTGTGAAATAAAAAATGGCAAGTTTATCAGTCTTGATATTTATGCTTTGCTGAAAAATAATGAAAATGAATATTAAATACAGCTTTGACAAACGTCCGGATGCAGACCGGATAATTGAGCTTTACGACAATGCCGGATTGCCAAGACCGACAAACGATAGGGAGCGGATTCAAAAAATGTTTGACAACTCAAATCTTATTGTTACTGCTTGGGACAACGACTTGCTGGTTGGTGTTTCCCGTTCAATTACCGACTGGGTTTGGGCTTGTTACCTTTCAGACCTTGCAGTAAGGCAGGAATATAAAAAAGTAGGTATTGGCAGACAGCTTATAAATCTGACCAAAGAAAAAGTAGGAGAGCAATCAATGGTTTTGCTTTTATCGGTTCCGACAGCTATGGAATATTATCCGAAGGTCGGATTTGTGAAACAGGAAAGCAGCTTTATAATTGACAGAGAAGATTGGAGATGAATCCGATAGAGCTTTTTAAAATCTGGTTTTTACAACAAATAGAGAATACGGAAGTCAAAATCCCAGGTGCCTGCTGTTTATCAACTGTCGGGCTTGACGGCTTTCCTAATGCAAGGTTCGTTTCATTGAAAGAAATAACCGATGAAGGATTTATTATTACCGGAACTTTAACTTCGAGAAAAGGAAGCGAAATAAGGCAGTCAAACAATGTTGCACTTACATTTTGGTGGGCTGAAACTGAAAGGCAGGTCAGAATACAGGGTGAAGCAGCAGTAATTTCCGAAGAACTTGCAGACAGATATTTTGCAGAAAGAAGCAGGGAAATTCAAATAGTTTCCATAGTAAGTGAACAAGGACAAGAAATAAATAGCATTGAAACATTAAATAAAAATTACAGGGATATTGAAGCATTATTTTCAAATCAACCTTTGACAAGACCCGACAACTGGGGAGGGTATTATATCAGTCCCATAAGAATGGAATTTATGGAATTTAACTCCTCCCGTTTTCATCACAGAATATTGTATGAATTAAACGATAAGAAATGGGTTTTTAAACAGTTACAGCCATAAATTATATTTTTGATACTATGCGAAATCATTTTATAATTAGAAAAGGGCAAGTAAATGATTTGCCCGAAATGCAAAAGTTGTTTGTGGACACAATAACAACGGTTTGCATTGCAGATTACGACAAAAAGCAAATCGAAGTGTGGGCTTCGGGTGTTGACAATAAACAACGCTGGAACGAAATAATGACAAAGCAATACGTTTTAGTCGCTCAATATGCAGATAGAATTGTAGGTTTTGCAACACTTGACAACGGAAATTACATTGACCTTTTGTATGTTCATAAAGACTACCAGCGACAAGGAATAGCAAACAGACTATATGCAAATATTGAAGCTAAAGCAAGACGGCTAAATCAAACCGTTTTGATTTCTGATGTTAGTAAGACAGCAAGAGCATTTTTTGAAAAGAAAGGCTTTAACGTTTCGGCAGAACAAATTGTCATCAGAAAAGGAGTAAGTCTGATAAACTATAAAATGACGAAAACGCTTGACTAAGAAGATTTATTATATGAAAAATCAAAACTTTGAAATAGTAAAGTATTCAGACAGCTACAGACAACAAACGCTCGACATTTGGGAAAAATCTGTTTTGGCTACACACGATTTTTTAATTACCGAAGATTTTTATGCTATCAAAAAAATTGTTGGAACAATAGATTTCAATGCGTTTGATGTTTATTGCTTAACAGTGGAAACGAAAGTTATCGGTTTTATTGGAGTAGTAGATAAAAAAGTAGAAATGCTATTTTTATTACCCGATTATTTCGGAAAAGGACTGGGTAAAAAATTACTGGATTTTGCCGTTTTTGAATTAAAAGCCGACAAGGTAGATGTAAACGAACAAAATACAAAAGCCGTTGAATTCTATAAAAAGTATGGGTTTAATGTTTATAGACGAACCAAAAAAGATGATCAGGGCAGAAATTATCCTTTATTGAAAATGAAGCTTAACAATTGTTAGCGGTCAGAGTACAACGACAGCGAATAAATGCGGGGACAAATAGAATTATGATGGCAAAAACAGAAGTTGAAACAACAAAATGTTACGGTTGTGGTGCTACGGTGGACAACATTGTAGGACAACCACACAAATATATTGGGGCGACACAGGGTTGCTGGAATTTATACGGACAAATTTTGGCAAAAGAATATGGCGAATATAACTACCCCGAATTAACCCACAGACTGACTGTTGACACTTATGCAATACAACATCCGGGGCAACCCGGCAGACAATCAATACAATCAGTAAACGGACACTTGGTTAGCTTATATTTTGTTTTTGTTAAAAATTTAAGTGGAAAAGAAGCGACCAAAAAATTAGGAGAGATTTTAGCAAAAGAGCCAAAATTTGAATGGTTAGAACCGCCTGTTCCCAATGGTTGTAAAACGGTATTAGATGTATTGACAGCAACGAATCAGGAAGAACACGAGAAAAAAGTAAGAGAGTGGGCGGAAGATGTTTGGAATTGTTGGTATTCAAAACACAGGCAGACAGTAGAAAAACTTGTGAATGACAACTTTTGAACACATAAAAAAGAAGTCCGAATACCAAAATAATTTTATAAATAAATACTATGAATAGCCATTTAGAATTGAATGATTTAGAGTTTGAAAGACAATTTGGAAACGGTACACTTAATCCGGAATTGTTTAATCACGAAGCTCATATCAGGCTTAGCTGGATACATATCAGCAATTACGGAATTGAAAAGGCAACAGAGAACATTTGCAGTCAATTGATGAATTTCGTAACGCTTTTGGGGGTTGCTGAAAAATTTGATAAAGCCCTGACAGTAACAGCAATTGAAGTAGTTTATCACTTTATGCTAAGATCGAAATCAGCTTCGTTTGAAAGTTTTATAAACGAGTTTCCGGAACTGAAATATAATTTTAAAGAGTTGGTTTTCTCTCATTATGAGGATTAGCTTACAGAGATAACGGAAGAATTTTACTGTCGAAAAAGATATAATAATGGTTTATTGGAAAATATTCAGGAAAAAGAAATAGATTTGATTTATAGTGGTTAGTAATTCAGAGAGACAGCTTACAGGTTGTCTCTCTTTTTTTGTAAGTATTTGTTTTATAGCGGATTATTTTTGTTTGGGAACTTTGGCACAGATGTTGGTTGCAGACGAAATGCAGGAAGCTGCAAACGACAAATAAATAACTTTTAAAAAATTACGGTTATGAAAACTACATTATTTACATCAGTTTTGATTACGATGCTTTTTGCATCAGTAAGCTTTGGACAAGACGTTACAACCGTAACAGCTACCAATTATGACATAAGCGATAACCTTGACCTTACGGCTGTGGCTTCCATTTTTGGGGAATCTAAAGATTTAGCAGATTTTGAATACCGACTCAACAATCCGAAAACGCAAATCTCTAACCTTGACCTGAATCGTGACGGTCGGGTGGATTACCTCAGGGTGATTGAAGCGGTAGAAACCGACACTCACCTGATTATCCTTCAGGCGGTTTTAGGACAAGATACCTATCAGGATGTAGCCACTATCGAAGTCGAAAAAGACAGACGTAACCAAACGGTTCGGGTACAGGTAGTGGGTGATGTTTACCTTTACGGACACAACTATATTTATGAGCCTGTTTATGTCGTACGACCTGTGATTTTCACTACGTTTTGGTATCCTACTTATGTAGCTTATTATTCGCCTTGGTATTGGGGGTATTATCCGAGCTATTACAGCTATTGGGCTCCGTATCCGATTTTCAGATATAGAAATCATGTATGCAATTATGTAAATGTATATAATACGTATAACTATGTAACCGTACGAAACTCAACCCGAGCTGTAGCCATGCACAACAGCAGACGTTCTGATGCTTATGCAAGACAAAATCCGAGAAATTCATTTACGACTCGAAATACAGGTTATACGAATGCTTATGCGATGAATCAAACCCGAAGCAGTAATGGAAGAAACAACCAAGCGATAACTTCAAACGGAAGAAACAATCAAGTGAGGGCTGAAAGAAACAGTGATTCGAGAAATATTGCTCAAAACACCCGAACCTCTCAACCTGATAGAAATCTGAATAATGCTGTTGCAACCCGAAACAATTCACTTGGAAATTCAAGAGGAACACTAAGAGGAGAGGAGAATCGTGGTAGTTCACTCACCGGAAACACAACAAGGGAGAGCAACTCAGGAACAGTAAGAGGTTCTGAAAACCCTACCCGAAGTTCATCGGTAAGAACAAGTTCGCAGCCTGTGAGAAATACAACGATAAACAGCAGTTCCAATGGCTCAAGGACTTCAGGAGTTTCAACAAGGAGCACCAACAGAAGTTCGTCTGTAGGGACAAGTTCACAACCTTCGAGAACTACCAGCCTGAACAGCAATTCAAGAGCTACAAGAAGTTCTTCTCTCGGAACGAGTTCTCAAGCTGTTCGCAGTTCTTCTTCAGGAAATTCAGGTAGTATGCGAAGTTCAGGAATCTCAGGTGGTTCACGTAGTACAGCTCCACAGGGCAGAAGCTCAAGATAAAATTTTAGTTAGTTGGTTAGTATTTTAATTCAAAAAACGGATTGCTGAAAGGCAATCCGTTTTTTTTGTGATAGCTTTAATCGAGATTAACAACTAATAATGCAATTGAGGATTGAGTAGTCATAATTTCTGATTATTGAGTAATTGCATTACCGCAATTTTTCCGGATTTAAAACCTGTGAGGTCTCAAAACCATTAACCATTAACTGACAACTGACAACTAAATAACCAATAACCAATAACTAACAACCATTAGCCAATAACTACCCCTCAATCCAACCCACAATCTCCTTATCAGTAGGGTTGATTCTCGGACCAACAACTTTTTCGAGTTGCCCTTTTTCGTTGATAAGATATTTCTGAAAGTTCCATTCTACTTCTGAATCAGCGAAACCGTTTTGGCTTTCTTGAGTGAGGAATTTATAGATGGGGGCCATATCGTCTCCTTTAACCGAAATTTTGCTCATCATCGGGAAGGTAACTCCGTAGTTCATTTCGCAAAATGCTGCTATTTCTTCGTTGGTTCCGGGTTCTTGGCTCATAAAATCGTTGGCAGGAAAACCGATAATCACAAAATTGCGGTCTTTGTATTTTTCATACAAAGCCTGCAAATCTTTATACTGAGGGGTAAGCCCACATTTGGAAGCCGTATTGACAATCATCAGTTTTTTTCCTTTCACGGAGGTGAAATCAAAATCGTTTCCGCTTAAATCTTTTACTTTAAATCCGTAGAGGTTGGGTCTGTTTTCCATAAGTGCTGATTCGGGTTTTTCAATTATTTTGTGTTGGCAACCAAAGAGAATCCCGATGGCAAGGCCTAAAAGAGCTGTTAGTTTTTTCATCGCAGGTCGGGTTAATAAAACTCTTCAAAGTTAATAAAAATTTGAACAACACAGGTTTTGGCTTTCCTTTTTTCTTTGTAAAACACTACAATTGCTTGTTTTTTTTCCCTTTCGCAAAGTGTCCTGACTTTGCGGGCTAATTAAAAAAATCTATCTTTGATAAAATTTGAAATAAAGATGCCACAAAGTCGGGAGACTTTGCGGAGCGGTGCATTACCCCGTATTACCAATCCGCATGTTTTAATATAATGTCTTTTAAGTCTATTTTGTTAATGTCTCTTTGCATACTATCTCTCTCCATATAAATCTCTACTTCTATGTCAGAACTGTTAATGTTATCTATTTTTTTTATACTATAATAGTATTGTGTTGCAATACTAGCAATTACAACTCTATATCCTTCAGTAAAATTGACTTCAAAAGAGCCATCATTTTGAGAAATTATATCAATACTTTCATAATCTCTTTTGTCCCATCCTACATCATACCAACATAAAGCAGTTATTTTAGCATTTATTATAGGAGAAAAATTATCTTTATCTATTATTTTTCCTTTGATTGAAATATTTCGTGTATTTGGATTATTACATCCTATAGCTAAAAATAAAACGATAAAAATTAATGTTTTTAAAAAAAATCTCATATTAATTTTAATTTTTCATTATTTGACGTATGAGTGTATTAATTAAACTTTCCGTTTTTTCCCCGCTCCCACACGAATCCTTTCGTATAGTACTTATTAAATTACAACTTCTAAAAAAACAAAATTATAACTTACCTTAAACAAACTTACAAAATTATTTTTTTATTATTACTTTGCCACACGAAAGGATTCTTAAATCCGCGAGTTAATAGCAAAAACAACCGCAAAGATTTAATAGTAAATATTTTGCGTTATGGATGTTTTCATCTAAATTGGTGAATCTCAAAACATCGCTATGA
>JBAYSC010000065.1:0-12281 GCA_041676345.1 Flavobacteriaceae bacterium
CAACAACTCCTTGGCAGAAATGACGATGTATCCGAATAACCCTAACGAAAACGAAATGTTTATGATTACATGGCCCGATGTCAATACGCTTTACAGCGGAATACATTTGGAGGATAATATCGCTTTAAGCCATTGTTTTCACCTGAGGCTCTCAGCCGGAATGGGTTTTCACCAAAACAGCATTGAGAGTGATTTCGGGTTGCAAAGCCTTAGCATCTTTTACCCTGATATGGAGGCTTCAAAGTCACGACTACTGAAAAACGTAGCTTCACAATTGGTGTATCATCACAAGAATTGGACACATTCGGTTGGGTTGGGCTATGGCGAAAGAGCTCCGTCTGTTTCCGAAGGTTATGGGTTTTATCTTTTCAACAGTTTTGATGCTTTTGATTACGTAGGAAATCCGTATCTGAAGAACGAAAAATCGGTTGAAGCTTCGCTTTCTTCGGAATTTAAAAACGAAAAAGTTATGGTGAAATGGCAAGGCAGCTACTTCCGGATTCAGGATTACATCATCGGAAAACCTGATGAAAGCCTGATTCCGATGACTATCGGAGCCAACGGAATCAAGGTTTACGAAGGCTTAGATTATGCCACACTCCTCAATACGGACATTGCTTTGGAGTATTTTGTTACTGATGATTGGAAGCTCTCAGCTAAGGCTTCCTATCGCTACGGAAAAGACCACAACCACAACCGTTTGCCCCTCATTCAGCCTTTCCAATACGGAGTTGGGCTTCGCTACCAGAAAGACAACTTTTTTGCAGAGGCTTCCCTTGACGGAAGTGCCAGACATTCCCGCTATAGCTCCGAATTTGGTGAAACCCCAAAAGCGGATTACCTGATTGCTAATGTGGCAGCTTCGCAAACGGTTTACATCAACAAATACAAATTGGTTTTCAAGTTGGGAGTAGAAAATGTGTTGGATGCTTATTACACTACTTTTTCGGACTGGAACAACATCCCCAGAACCGGACGAAATGTTTTCGGAAACGTGGTTTTCGGGTGGTAGTTAATAGTTATTTGGTTTAGTACAGGACAAAAATATTCAGCAATAATAGGCAATCTGATTATCAGTATTTAATTGTAAAATTTGATAGTTATATGACCTCAGAGAGGTCATATATTTATAGAAACAATGATATTCCTAAACATACGACCCCGGCTGGGGTCGAACAATCAAATCCTAAATTATTGCTATAAACATCTGAATCCTCCGGATTCTTCAACATATAAAAATAATCATTTGAAAATGAAATATTTATTTTTTTTTGTCGTGTACTAAAGGTATTTGGTTAATAGAGATGTAGCAACATAAAAATCTGATAAGTTGTTTTTATCAGGTTTTTTATGTTTTATGAAATGTTACTCCGGAACATAAATAATCTCTCCGTTTTCCAGTTCATAAGCAATCCCTATCTTTTTGCCTTTCTTTTGGGAGCCATCCTGATTTTCCGAAGGTTTGTAGCGGTTTATTTTTTGTCCTTCCTTGGTAATGATTTCCATATTGTCTTTGCCCGGGTTTTTCACAATGGTATAATCTTCCTTAGAAAACACTTCGGTCATCTGAAAACGGCTGACCAAAGCCACCATCAAAGCTACGGCAAACACTATACTCACATCAAAGAGATTAGCAACCGTATGTATCGGGTTTACGTCTTCGCTTTCTTTTCTCCTCAGGCTGCTTCTTCGTCTATTTCGTATCTTTTTCATAGTTTTCCGCAATCAGATTATTTAAAAAATCGAGTTGGTTCAAATCCTGTGTAAACCAACGTTGTTTGGTCTGCAAGAGTAAAAACCCTATGCACCCGATTACCAGTCCCAATACCGTAGTGTTAAAAGCAATCTGCATTTGCTCACTCATCGTGGTAATATCTCCTTCTGATAATCCTCCCAGAGCAGGTCCCATCGGGATTAGCGTTCCCATAAGCCCGAGTATGGGACCCATTTTTGCCAGAGTTCGGTGTTTGTCGAGTTCTCGTTCACAAGCCACTTCAAAATCAGCAATGATTTTTTCTCTGATGATTTCCGAATGTTTGGCTTCGATAATTTCAGCCATAGCACTGCCCAACAAAGTTTTGGAAGTGCTGTCTGCCTGAGTGATTTTCTCTAAATCCAACTGCTTCGGATTCAGATTTTCTTTGAGCAGTTTGTTGTATTTACTTCGGTTGAAATACAATCCGTAAAACTTACCGATAGATAGCAATCCGGTAATGAGCAGGTATAAAACGCCTAAAACTACAGGAATCATCAATCCTCCCGATAGCCAAAAAATAATTTCATCAAAAAGTTGCATAGTATTTAAAATTTAATTTTTTTCTTTCTAAAATATTTATAGGTAATAAATCCGATAGCAATAACTGACAAACTCAGAGCTGTCAGATACAAAAGGGGTTTGAGTTGGGTGGTTTGGGCAGAAAGCACCTGCCTGTGTCCTGAGGGAGACGAAGCGAAAACAACGGCTGCCAGTATCACCATACCCCGGAGTAAACAGGTCAGTTCTATTCTGAGCAGTTTTTCCGAAAGCAGTTTTCGCAATATAAACGGCAACAACACTACAAGAGCAGCTGTGGTTAGGGAAACCGCAAGGGCAATTTTGGTAAACTCATAATCCATTCCCAGCAGAAAAACCTGTACTTCCAGAAAAAACAAACAGAAAAACAGGGTTATTCCCGGAAAATATGTTCCCAGCCTCAACAAGCTTTTGATTTTGGGTTTCAGGGGTTTGTCGAGTTGTAAAGTTTGGTGCATCTGAAACCAGTTGACTCCGAGCAGTGCTGCATTTTCGATGACAATCAGTAGCGAAACATCTGCAACAGACAGGGTTTCAAACAGGTTGAGCAACATTTTTTTGTTCTGAACAATAGCCAGAGGATACAGAAACCAGACACCCAAACCACACAACAAAGCAATAACACTTGTGGTTTTCAGGTGCATCAGGCTGAGGTGAAAAAGTGCTGTCAGCAGGCTGATAAGAATAATGACTGTGGCTAAGGTTTCCATTTATTTTTTGTTTTTCTTTCTGATTGCTACCACCGTCAGCAACACTACTATTACACCCGAAATAATCCACCATTGGTAATTCGGTTTATCTGTTGAAACCGAAGCATCCGTTTGGTGATTTGGTCTCTGTTCCTGCCCTTCTTTCTGCAAAACAACGGCTTTGTCTGTGCTGATTTGTGAAGAACCCGTAGTTGTTATAGCGATTTGCTGTTTATATTGCTCGGCTGATGCTGGCGAAATATTTTTGATGATTTCGTTTTGCAAAAGTTTGTTTCCGGTAGTTTTTCCGGTTCCGCTCAGTCCGTAGCGGTTTACCAAATCCACGTGAAGACTGGCTGTAGTCTGCAATTGGTTTTGAGTAGGTTTCCAGAAGCCTTTTCGGGCACTTTCCAGCATTACCGCTGTCATTTCTTCGAGAGCATACGGATTCTCTGATTCGAAATAAGCCGTCATTCCCAAATTGTATTCATCTTTAATATAAACATCATACATTTTATCCCACATTTGCTGATCGATGACTTCGTTTTTCATCACGCTCCACCCGAAGATATTCTTAAAGGTTTCTTCAAATGTAGCTGCATTTCCTGCCTTGCCTTTCATTTGCTCTTTGATATAAGCAGGGTTAAAAATAGTGGTTCGGGATTCAACTCCTATGGATTCTTTGAGTTCCTGAACCTTTGGCTGATGTCTGTTTCTGTAATCGCTGAAATAAGCATCAGGGTCTTTTCCGCTAACGTGAGAAATGGCAAGATTCACCCCTCCCATAAATTCATAAACGTGGTCAAGGCTTAAAGGTCCCCAAGTGTTGCTCTGCCTGTTGTGAATCACCGCATCGGTATTGTTGAGCATCACTTCCAACACCTCTTTACGATGATTGCCCCAATCCTGTTCGTCATCATAGGAAGCTCCCATATTGTGAATATAGGTTTGAGCTACTTCACTTTCGGAAGTCCATTTATCGCTTTTCTGAACCAGCGAAGTAATGCCTGCACTGTAATTTCCGTTGATGCCTCCGAAGATTCTGTTTTTTGAAAGTTTTTTGGCTTCGACCGGAGAAAATCCTTTTTCGATGAGTGCTTTTTCTGCGATTCGTGTTTCGCTGCTGATATTATTTTCAAAAGTATCATCTTGGGCTTCAGCTGCCATATTGATAGCTTTATTTACTAAAAACAACCTCGAAGCAGCCAAATCCCGCAACTGTCCGGAAGTTTGTACCACCACATCCACACGGGGTCTTCCCAACTGCTCGGAAGGAATCAGGCGGAGTTCCGTAACCCTGTCAAAAACATCTCTAACCGGTTCTACACCCAAAAGGTACAGAATCTGGGCAAAGGGAGCTCCGTTGGTTTCGATAAAACTACTCGACCACAAGGTCATATTTACCCTTTTCGGGAATGCTCCGTTGTGTCTTTTTTGGTAGTCTTCTATAAAATCTTTGGCTAATTTCACGCCTTTGTCCCAGGCTTCTGCTGTGGGAGTTGCCTCTACATTCACGGCATACAGATTTCTTCCCGTAGGTAAAGTGTTTGGGTTTGCCACAGGATCGCCTCCGGGAGAAGGCATCGTATAACCTCCGTTTAAAGCATTGACAATAGCAGTTAACTCTCTTTCAGGGCTTTCTTCCAGATATTTTTTATAGAGCGGAATGTTGTTTAGCGTATGTTCTACCTGCAAAATAGCTTCATAAAAAGCCTTTTCCTCTTCGGAATACTCTTTAATAGCTTCCGGTTTTTTATCGGAATTGGGTTTGCGGAAAGGCAAAGGCGGCATTTTCACGGAAGTGGCTGCTTTATAGGCTTTCGCATTGGTTAAATCTGTCGGACTGATTCCTGAAATAGAAGTTATCAGTTTTTCATCGACTTTGGTTTTTCCCTTTAAGATATTTTGCACTAATGTTTGGGACGGATTTTTATATTTCTGATTAAAAAACACATTGTTATACAACTGCTTATCAGAAATTTTTCCTTGCTGTTTATCTAAAAATGCCAGACTGAAAGCCAAAGGATCAACTGCCATAGCTGTTACGGTACTTTCGGTTTTTTCAGCCAAATAAGGCTCACCCATCACATATAAACTTCCCGTCATTTTGGAGGAAGCGATTTCTTCCGAAAAACGTTCGATAGCCTCAATTTGGTCTGTTGTATAAAGAGTATTGGGCAGGCTGTCTAACCGCAATTCCCGATGAAGTCCCATTTTTAGGGTAATAGCTTTGATTTCTTTAGCTGTTTTCTCGGAATTATTATTCGTATGATACTGCTTGATTTTATCCAACAGAGTTTTGTATTCACTTCGGGTTTGCGTTTCTAAAAACGGCTGAGTAAGATGTGTAATCGTAGTGGCATAAGTTCTTCGTTTGGTCATCATCGCTTCACCTACGTTGGCAATGGTATAAACGTAATAATGAGGCAGGTTTCCCGTGAGCCTGTCTGCCCAGTCTTCATTAGAAAGAGCTACGGCTTTACCGTTTATAAATTCCAGACTTCCGTGTGTTCCGAAATGGATAAGTGCATCAGCCTGAAAGCCTTTCTGCACCCACAAATAGGAAGCGATGTAAGTGTGTGGAGGCGTATCGGAACTTCCGTGTACCAAAGCAAACGTATCATCTCCCAAACCCGAAAGCGGTTGAGCAAGCAAAACGATATTTCCCAAATCAATACGGCTGACAGCTATATAATCTTTATCGTCTTTGTGTAGGGTAAAATAATCTCCGGGAGCTTCTCCGTAGGTGCTTACTACATCTTTATACAGCTTTTCGGGCAACTGCTCTGCACACCATTTTTCATACATTCCTTTTTCTATAAGTTCCGGATTTCCGTTTTGCAGGTAGTTGTTTATTTCGCCTTTGGCATAAGGTTCAAATACAGAACCTTGATTGGCTATCAGTTTTGCAAAATCATCAAGATTATCGGGTAGGTTTTTTATCGAATAACCTTCATTTTTTAACCGCAACAGCAAATTATACAAAGACGGAACCACCTCCATATTGGCAGCAACCAAAGATTGATTTCCGGGACCTTTAAAGTAATAAATAGCTATCTTTTTGTCTGCATTGGCAGCCTTTTTCAGGTGAATATGCTTTTCGATGCTTTCCACAAAAGTCGTCAGCCTTTCAGGAATGACCGTGTAAGGATACAATCCGTCTTTGTCTTTTTGGGGTGTAAAATAGACATAAGGCATTTTAGCTCCGTCCAATTCGGGAATTACGACCGTCTGATTCATAAATCCGCCTGTCATTCCCTGTTTGTTTTCCATCCATTTGTCGTATTCAAGCTGAACGGAAAGTGGTGTAAACAAAGGAATATTGTTCTTTTGAAGCCATTGTACCGTTTGCTCGGAACCTGCCATCAGCACCCGACCGTGCGGAAAATAAACTACTGCATCGGGCTGAATTTGCTCGAGCATTTCCAACCTGTTTTTTGTTCCCGCAAACAAATAGACATTGAAATTTTTGTCTTTTAACGATTCAAACAAAGCATCAATTTGCTGGCTGTTTCCGTCAAAAGGACTTGAAATACCACTCAATATTGCTATTTTTGGTTGGTTTTCTTTGAGGTAATCTTTTTCGGTTCCGAATTTTTCATATTCCGAAAAATCAGCAAAAGTTTGTTTTTGATTCGGATAGAAAAAAACCTCTTTATCTATCGGAACAGCCTTAACTACAGGATTTGAAAAAAATGTTTTTTGGTCGATAGTTCTTCGGATATAATTAAAGAGTTCTTTGTAATTTTCTTTTCCTCCGTTTGACAAATAGGCTTTGATTTCTTCTGTCTGTTCTTCGTTCAGACTGTTGATTTCGTTCTCGGGATTGGTAGCCGAACTGACATAAACCGCTTTTCCCGAAAGGGCAACTTCTTTAATCAAATTGCGTTGGTTTTCATCAATGCGAAGTCCCAGACCGCTTATGAGTATGAAATCAAAATTTTTAATTTTCTCAAGTTCTTCTATATCAATACCTTTAACTTCTATAAAAGAATTTTCCGCTGCCTTCACCATTCCGGCAACGGCATTGTCCTGATAGTGAACCAGGGCGATTTTGGTTGGACTGACTTGCTTGTTATACACCAACCAGCCTAAAGAAACCACTCCGATGAGCAGCAGTAATCTGATTATTTTTTTTCTGTTCATTGCTTCGTTTTAAAAAATGAATCTACATTTATGGATAGGTTGACAAAATAGGTTCTTCCGGGCGAAACCGGAGCATAGAAACTGTTGACCGGAGCCGTATAATCAAACAGATTGTTGATGCCTGCACTCAGGGTTATTTTGTCTTTGTATTGTTCGGAAATATGCAATCGCCACATAGCATAAGCGGGATAAATTATTTTATAATACAGGTTTTCTTCTTCTTCCGTATAAACTTCAACTTTGCTCAGGAATTTGGCATTGATTCCGATAAAGGTTTTGTAATTGCCCGAAAACAGAGTATAATCCATTCTCAAAGTAGCTGAGTGAGGTCGTGTAGGCGAAAGATTTTTTCCGTTTTCTTTGTAACCATCATCGGTAAAAGTGTAGCCCGCCTGTATTCTGAAATTATCAAAAGGCGAAACCTTTGCACTCAACTCCACTCCCCTGATGAACTGCTTGTCTGCATTGCGGTAATAGACCGTATCGTTGGCAGCATTCCAATAGAGGTTGAGTTTGTCTTTGATGTTGTTGTAAAACACGTTTGCCGAAACATACACTTTATTAGTTCCGTAATCTGCAGTAACCGAAAAAGTTTGGCTTTTTTCGGGATTCAGGTTCGGGTTTCCGATAATCTGGAACATTCCCAAATGATCCCAATTGGTATGCAATTCTTTCAGGCTGGGTGAGCGAAATCCGGTAGCATAGGTCGCCCGAAGCGAAGCATTGCGGAAAGGATTGTATTTTACGGAAATTTTCGGACTCAGATTTCCACCATAGTTGGAATGTTTGTCCCAACGAAGTCCCGAAACCAGATTCAAATCGTCTGTAACCGTGTAATCGTGTTGTATGTATGCCGTATAGCTGTCTGACGAAAAATCATCTCCTTCTGAAAACATATAGGTAGAAAGTGATTCGGTCAGGTATTCGATACCGCTTGTGAGCAGTTGTTTTTCGGTTAGTTGATTGTTGGAAACGAGTCTGAAATTGTGTAGTGCATTGGTATAATCTTTTTCTTCGATATCGACAATTCTATAATAATTCACCTTGTCATACCAACTGAGGTTGTAGGTGAATTCGAGTTGATTGTTGGGGTTTATTTTCCAGTTATTTTTTGACAATATGCTGTAACCGTAATAGAAATTATGCAATACGGTTCCTTCTGCACCTGCATTAAAACGTTCCCGTTTCAGGTAATTTCCCTTGACTTCCGAAGTAAATTTTTCGGAAAAAGCATAGCCTATTTTTTGCTCCAGATTCAGTACTTCTCCTCCTTCAATTTCTTTGGTACGCAACACCTTGTCGGTAATGACCGTATCGGGATAAATTCGTTGGAAATATTCCCTGTCTTTCAGCAGATAATTGTCGGAAGTTTTCCAAAGGGCAGCCGTATGACTCGAGAACTTTTTGACTTTTGTTCCGCCCGAAATTCCGTATTGCTGCTCTCCGTTGCTTCCCATTCGGCTGGTCATATCAAGATGAAAAGGTTTGCTGCTTTTTTTGGTAATGATATTGATAACGCCTCCCATAGCATTGGAGCCGTAAAGTGTCGATAACGAACCCTTTACAATTTCGATTCTCTCAATATTATTCGGATTCAGGATTTCGTAATCGATATTGTTTCGGGTTTCTCCTGCTATACGTTCTCCGTCAATCAAAAAAAGTACATAATTCCCTCCCAGCCCTTGCAGGTTGATGTTGGGCACATTGGCATTGGATGTAAATTCAAGTCCGGGAAGTTCGGTTTCCAACAGTGACAAAAACGAACCCGTATTGAGTTTTTCAATATCTCTGCTTGTGATAACACGAGTGAGTACAGGAGAATCTTTTATGGGTTTTGGAGTTCTTGTTCCGGTAATGACAATTTCATTCATCATCATCAGGTCGTCTTCGAGCACAACCAATAGATTTTCTGTATTTTCAGGTGTAATTTCCACGGTTTGAGTGAGATAACCGATATGTGAAACAGTTATCTTCAAGGTTTCTTTTTCGGGCAGACTCAGGCTGAAATATCCCTCAAAGTCTGTAACAGCATAGGTTGAAGTTGTTTCTGCCATTACCGAAGCATAGGCTAAGGGAGTTTTATCTGATTTGGAAATTACTCTTCCTGTGATTTGTATATCTTTTGCCCACACCATCGAAAACTGAAGTAACAGCATCAAAGTCAGACATATACGTTGGCTTACCATTGTATTTTTTTTTGAAACAGAGCGGTTTCAGGATTCATAATCGCAACCTGAAACTGCTCTGTTTTTATATCTTAAAAATTTCTTGAACCGTCAGGTTGATAGACATAACTCATCGAAATAATCATCGTTTCGTTCATATTGCCCAGATAGTTGGTAAACTTGATTTTGGCATATTTTCCTGAGGCTGTTTTAACCACAAAAACCTTGTTGTGAAGGGTGTAAACCGGAGGCGGACTGCTGGTGTCAATATCCAGCCAGTTTACTTCGAGATTGGCAGGTTGTTCTTCAAAAATGGGTTGAGGCAGAACAAATTTTGTCATAATCGTTTTCATAGCATCAACCACATAGCCCGTTTCAGGCGCTGTAAATACTTCAGACAGAGCGGTTTTGTCGGTTGTGAAAGCACCTCCCAAACCATCTCCTGATGTTCCGCAATTCAGGCGAACGTCATTTCGGTGAAAGGCAATGTCCCACGCTAAACTCTCGCTGAAATTTTCAGGGTCAACGGTAACTTCCGTACCTGTTTCAAATGAGAAATAGACCCAGTCTTCATAACTTCTGGCATCAATCTGAACCGATTTTACCTCTAAGGTTTCTGATGTTTCAGGTTTGTCGTCATCACTGCTGCAAGCTGTAAAAAAAACCAATGACAGCCCTAATGCTGCTGCTAATATTTGTTTGTGTAGCATAATATATTTTATTTAGATTAAGTAAAAATAATGATGCAAATATAAGACTACATTTCGATTTGAAAATATGATTTTTGTCATAAAATAGATATTTTTTATGACTTATCTACAAACTCCGGATTTTTTAAACTATAATTTCCCGCAAAGCGACTTTGCGGCTTTGCAGCTTAAAAATAAAAAAGCAACAGTTGTAAACCTTAGTTTACAACTGTTGCTTTATCAACATCCGAAAAAGAATCTGTGGGGTTTTAAAACTTGATTTTCAGAGATTCTTTTACGATTTGGTTGTCTTTGTTCAAGTATTCCAGCACCCAGATTTCTCCGTTTCTATACAAAGCTCCGTTTATGTCTTTGTTGGAAACAATAAACTGGTCGGGTTTTGAAGTTTTGAAAAGCGTATAGACTTCATTGTCCTGATAATCTAGCAGTTTATAACCTTGTGAAGTAGGTGTGGCATACAGAAACTCAGGCGTTTTTTCTATTTGAGTTGCGGCAACCTCAGTATTCAGGTGTTTTTTGGCAATGTTTTCCCTTTGCGGAATATAAAGTACATCCAAGGCTTCCCGCAAAGCCATATTATAGGCTCTTTCGTATTTTTTTTCCTTACTTGTTCCGAAGCTTTCCGCTATGACTTTACCTGTACAGTCTCTTACGGTAATTTTGAGTTTGGTGTTGAGGAAGGTTTTTTCTTTGGTAAGGTCAAACTGCAACACCCCACATTCGTCCATACTGTATTCGATAGGCTTGTCATCTGAGGCAAGAAAAGCCTTAAAATCCCGTTTTTCGAGCAGGTATTTCGCTAAGGAATTTATCCGGTATTCGTCTTTTTCGTCAAGAAAATCAAACTTGTCGGGAACCAACACAAAGTCATACCCGCTGGGATGTTGCCCAAAGGTCAGGCAAGCGAAAAACAATCCTGCAATTACCACTAACTTTTTCATTTGATATATAGTTTTTTGATACGTTCGATAGGACCGGTACATTTCACTTTATGACATTCGATACAAGCCGTTACCGCATTGTTGAAGTGCTCTTTGGCATTGGTCGTATCGATATAAACTTTTTTTTGGGTTTCTACGAAATAGGCAGCTCCGGCTGTGAAGAAATCATCCAAATCAGAGGGTTCCGTAAAGGTTGCCGTATGGATTTTTTGATAATGCTCCGGAAAGTCTCCAAAGTCAAATTCGTTGTTTTCTATCTTTTCTTTGATTCGTTGGTTATCGACATACATCTGCTCCATCAGAGCTGCCATTTCAGACATCTGATACATCTTGAATGAAGCAGGTTGCTCTGTTTTCACCACCGTTTCTTCTTTGGGTTGTTCTTTGTCTTTACAACCGATCAGGGCAAATAATCCGAAAAAATAAAAAACCGCTTTTTTCATTAGTTTACTGTTTCTGTTGTTGGTTCTTCGATACGGTTCTGAATCAAAACTCCGTCTGCCTGAATGGCATAGGTGATTTTTGGTTCTGTAATGGCATCAATTTCTTCCTGTGATTTTCCTCCGTCTTTGGCATAATGTTTTAACTCGTCAACAGTTACGACACTCAAAAAAGCACGACCTTCCACTATGGTTTCCTGATTGGCAGCATCAAGCGGAACGAAAAATCCGTAATCCGTAAAACGGACAAAAGCATCTTTGTCTCCGTCTAAATCCATGCTCATCCAACAACCTTTTTTCTGACATACATCAAGAATGTTTGATTGGAATTTAATCGGAATAGTGTCTCCTTCTTTCAGATTTTGGAATTTTTCCAACATTTCTGCCTGAGCAATAGCATTATCTGAAGTAATTTCTGCTCCAAAACCGGTATAAGTGATTTCCGGAGTTTCTGCAACTGCTTCGGTTTGAGCTTCTTTTTTACAGCTTACAAAAACAGCAGCCATACACAATAAAACAACTAATTTTTTCATATTTTTTTTGTAATTAAAATGGTAATTGAGGTGCAAAGATAAGATTTTTGTTTCAGGTTATTTAGGAGGAAAAAAATTATATGCTATGTTTAAAAAAAGCGTAAATCATCCCTAATAAAAAACACACCAATAAAATTATCATTATGACTCCAAAAGTTTTAAGTGAAAGAGTCGCTCCTGCATTTTCATAGCTGTTTTCAAATTCTTCTTTCAAAACTTGCTTTACTTTTTCTTTGTTTCTATATCGAATCCATAAATAAATCCATCCTATTATTGGATAAACAATTTCTGCCATATTACTGTTTTTTTTGTATTATAGATTCCGAATAATTCCATATTATCCAATTATATCTAAATATCTTAA
>JBAYSC010000066.1:0-12194 GCA_041676345.1 Flavobacteriaceae bacterium
AGTCTGAGTATCGCTATAATCGAATGAAACGGTATTTACCGTAAGGTTATTACCCGGATTTGGAGCAACATCAAATTGTATGTAACGACCAATATCAAACGAACCCTGTACCCAACCCGTAGTTCCTGACCACAAACGCTGACCATTGGCATTATACCCGAAAACAGACATAAACGGAGTATTAGACCCTGCACCAAGTATTTCGGACTGCCCTGTAACATCTCCCGATACGGTGGAAACCGAATCGTCACTCAACAAATCCCAGACAATACAAGCATTATCTATAACCGGTTCTGACGGCTGGGTTTCTCCACAGATTATCACATTACTATGAATTGCAAACGATGGTGTTCCTGCCATACTGCCATTTGGCGAATACGGAAAAATACGCAACGAAAAGTTATTTCCGTTATTTACATTTACAGGAGAAGTAAACATATAACTAAAATTTTGTGTTGCACTGCCAAGGTATTCAACTCCTGTTGCCAAAGTAGTTGAAGACCCCCAATTGTCAAGCGAATAGGCTACGTCAAAATAAACAATATGAAAATCCGTTGCAGGAGCAAGATTGTCGCTGTAATCAAACGAAACACTTGTAACGGTCAAATCGTTTCCTGCTACAGGCGAAGCATTAAACTCTATGTATTCGGAAGAGTTTACTCCACTTGGTGTCCAGCCCCAACCGCCTCCCGGGTGTGGCTTTGTGATTCGTTGCCCTCCGTTATAATCAAGTGCCTGCAAAGGCGGCTGTATGATTTGGGGCAGACCGTTTATATTTCCACTCACAGAAGTAACCGATTGGTCATTTGCCAGACTCCAGGTGATACAGGCAGACTGATTTTCTTCTCCCAATAGCTTTACTACCCAAAACTCATTATTGCCTATTCCTCCCACAGGGTCGTGACTGCCTGTAAAATCTCCGTCAGTAGAATTGGTAGATAACAGTAAAATATAACCATTATCACTTGTTTTTTGAGCAGAATAGTTTTCATCTGTATCAGAGCCGCTTATGGTTTTCTCCCATTCAATGTTTCCGTTTCCGTCTAATTTTATTGTGTAGGAATCCATACCTGAACCGGTATTCGTTTTTACACCAGCTACAATATAACCTCCGTCATTGGTTTGTTTTATCTCATTTACTTCATCCGAACCTGTGCCACCAAAATACTTACTCCACAGAACATTGCGGTTACTGTCTAATTTCATCACAAAAGCATCTCCTCCTCCATTATAATTATTAACACTATTGATAAAGTCACCATTGGTAGAGGTAGTGCTTCCTCCGATAATATAGCCTCCATCAGCTGTTTCCTCAAAAGAATAAACCCAGTCATCACCTGAACCGCCTATAGCTCGCTGCCAGAGTATAGTAGTGCCTGTAGCATCTAATTTTACCAGCCAGCCATCAGTACCTCCGTGATTACCGCTTACATCTCCGTTATTGGAAGTAGTGGTTCCTCCGATAAGATAATTGCCATCTACAGCCTGTTGAATGGCATTGCTATATTCATTTCCCGAACCTCCTATAACTTTATCCCACAACATGTTACCCGACAATGCATCTACTTTCACTATATAATAATCATAACCGCCTTGTACGGCTATACTTCCTGCCGTATAACCCGCTACAATATAGTTGTTATCAGCCGTTTCCCAGACAGAAGTACCTATATCAAACGCATTGCCTCCCAAACTATTATTTGCCCACAGAACATTACCTGTACCGTCTATTTTCATTACCAGATAATTTGAAAATTGACCCGAGATTTCAGCTGTTCCCACTACAATATAGTCGCCATTGGCAGTTTGCTTAATAGAAGTATTTATGGATTGATAATCATTAGCACCTATACCATAAGTTCTTTTCCACTCAATACTACCCGTACCGTCCAGTTTCACTATCCAAATTTTATGAGCAGTATTGGTGCCATAATGAATACTGCCTGTCAGGTCGCCATCTTGGGAATTACTGTATCCCGACACAATATAACCACCATCGGCAGTTTGCTGAATAGTGGAAGGTACATCATAGTTTGTACCGCCTAATGCCACCTCCCATTGTACAGGCGGAGGAGTTTGTGCCATTCCTAATACCGTGCTTAATAAAGCCAGTAACATTGTAATTTGTTTTTTCATAGCTCCAAATTTTAATTGTTATTTGCAGTAAAAGTACTTTTTACCTTTTCTCACAACAACAGCTGTTGAGCGAAGTGCAGCAATCATTTAGGGAAAGGAAAAAATAATTGAGGGAACGGTGGAGGATTTAGGGCTTCGACAAGCTCAGCCTGACAACCGAAAATCATCAACCATTAAATCCTGAAGCTAAATCTGATGGAATAAAAATACTGATTTTATTGCCTGTATTGATTGAGTTGTCAAAGGCGGGTTCCATAGTGAAAGTCATCGGTTTTTTGCTGAATTTACCAAGGGCAGCAATTCGTTTTTTGATAAGCGCTAAACCACTGCTTTTGTGGTTGCTGTGTGCTTTCAGCTTTTTAGAATTTTCAACTCCGATGCCGTTATCGGTAATTTCGACAAGCAAATCTTCGCCTTTCTGATAAAAGCCAATCGTAATATGACACGGAGCAGAAGAAGGCATAATTCCGTGAAGCAGAGCATTTTCCAATAACGGCTGTAACAGCATTGTAGGTATCATCCAGTCTTCGGGATCAAAATCTTCACTCGTTTCTATGGAATAGGTAAACTGCTCTGCAAACCTCATTTTTTCCATATTTAGATAGACTTTTATGTTGTCGATTTCTTCTTCCAGAGGAATAAACGAATGTTGTGCTGTATCAAAACTTTTTCGGATAAGCGAAGCAAAATCACTCAGATAGCGGTTGGCACTTTTCCTGTCCTGAACGTTGATATAATGCTGAATGCTGTTGAGAGCATTGAAAATAAAATGCGGATTCATCAGCGAAGTAAACGCCTGCTGCTCCAGAGTTGCCGTTTGTAGTTCGGCTGTTTTGCGGGCAAATTCGGCTTCTTTTTTGCGTTTCAGGTAACGGCTGATAATAAAATATAAGACAATTTGTGTCAAAACACCCAGCGAAACCCAAAACCAAAACTGTTGCCAAAACGGAATTTCCACATCAAAACCAAGTGTCAGAATTTTAGGGCTGATGCCTCCGTTGCTGTCCACCGCTCTGATTTTCAGCTGATGTTTTCCTGTTGAAAGCTGAATGGCTAGTGTTTGCCCGTCAAAATTCACCCAATCTGATTTATCTAAGGCATACTGAAAATGATTGAAATTTCCGTTTAAATCGACTCCCGAAAACTGTAGTTGCAAATCCTGTTCTCCATATTTCAGTTTGTAATTTTCCGAAATTTCCAACTCTTTCTGATTGACGAAAATCTGTGTTAAATACGTCCGGACTTCACCTTTGGGAATCTCAAAATTTTCGGGAATTACCGAAATTCCGTTGGAAGTTGCAACATAAATTTTTCCGTTTTGGTAAACTGTTTCTGAGATTTCGTTGCTTAATAATCCGTCATTTTTTGTGAGATTTTTCACTTCAAAAGACAGCTTGTTTTGGTTGAGCTTGTAATCAATTATCGTAATTCCGTTGGACGTGGAAACCAAAATCTGATTGGCTTTCCCTTCAGCAATATTGCGGACTGAAGCATTGATTTCGAGTGTTTCAAGAACCGATTTATCCTCTTTCAAAACCAAAATTTTGTTTGATGCTGTCGAAGCCCACAGCAATCCGTCAGGTGTATGGCAAAGTGCAGCAATCCGTTCTCGAAACTCAGGATTTATGTTTTGAAGCGAAACATATTTATCGGTTCTGAAATCGTATTTATACAGTCCGTTTACCGAACCGAAATAAAACGAATTTTCATCAGCTTTGGCAATAGCCGTAATCCGTAAAGCAATTTCAGAATCATTCGGAATCAACTTTCGGTTTTCCTGCGTTTTTGTATTGAGGGAGAATAAACCGATATGAGCTCCGATTAGAATAACCGAATCGTTGAAAATTTCTGCTGTTTTTGCAATCGAAAATGATTTTTGCACTCGGTTATCCAGGAAGATTTGCTCCTGAAAGTTCTTAAAAATCCCCTGTTCCGAAAAGGTATAAACAGCATTTCCCGAAAACAGAATTTTGCGGATTTTTGCCGTTACAATGTTATTGGTTTGGTGAAGCTGAAATTTTCCGTTACCGAATTCCGCAATTTCGCCATAATAATTTCCTGCGAAAATTTGCCCGTTTTTGTTTGCAGCAATACTGAGAAAATTTCGATGAGAAAAGCTTTCGGGCAATTCCAGCTCTTCCAAATCTTGCTTCCGGAACATCAGCATTCCTCTGTCAACCGTAGAAATATACTGGTTTCCTTTGCTGTCTTCACCGTAGCCGTTTATCAGAAAATTCTGGTCAAAAATACTTTTGAGCTTCAACGTTTCGGTATCGTAAACAAAAATCTTCCCGGAATGTGTCGAAAAATAAATACTGATTTCCGAAAAATTGTTTACTGTAAAAATGGAATTGATAATTGGAGAAGGAGTTTTTATCGTATCTTTCTTAACCCGAATCGGATTTGTTTTTATATCGGAAATTACTATAACTTCATCATCCCTTTGATAGGGATTATACAAATAAATTTTACCGTTTCGGGAAACTCCGCCTTTTGCAGATTCCCGTTTTTCGTCTTTTTCGAGGATTAGGCTGTCTGTGATTTTTTCGCCTTTGTAATGGTATAAAACAAGAGTCGTTTTTGTTTTATCAGCACTTTTATTTGCCTGCAAAACAAGTGAAGTATTATCTTCAAATTCTTCTATAATTATACCGCTGTATTTCCCTTTCCGTTCGCCTTTTTCTGTCAGTTTCCCGTTTTTGAAAATCATATAATATTTATGATTGACAAAAAATACGCCTCCGTTTTTCATCGGAACCGGAAAAAGATTTGTCGCTTTTGCATCAACCGAATTAAACCAATTCAGGGTTTCTTCATCTATCGGAACCACAAATCTGTTTTTGGTTTCGTCAAAATAAGCCATACTTTTAAAATCTGAAACCCAGATTCTGCCGTCTTTTTCTTTTTCCAGATAGAAAACATCGTTGTCGGGCAAACCTTGTTTTGTAGTAAAAACCTGAAACTTTTTTCCGTCAAATTTCGCAATTCCCGCATCAGTTGCTACCCAGAAAAAACCTTTGTCATCTTCTGTCATCTGGTAAACATTATTGCTCGGAAGCCCATCATTTACCGTAAACTGAATGTATTTTCGGTTTTGGGCAAAAGTCGTCCCAGCCTGAAACATACAAGCCAAAAAGAAAAGCCAAAAACGCAAATCAGACATATTTAGTGTTCAGTATTTAGTATTTAGTGTTCAGTTCTGAAAGCTATCGGGAGTGTTCAGTTTTAACTGAAGCTAAAAATCAAATTTATTTCATTTTCCCAAACGTAAGGGTTGATTTTTTCATTTTCTCTAAAAAAACATCGAGTTGTCTTCGGCTGATGCTCCATCGGTTTCCGTCTGTCATTATAGCCGTACCTCCGTCTGTTGAGCGGTATTCTTTCACGTAGGTGAGATTGACGATATACGATTTGTGAATCCGTACAAAAACATTGTCATCGAGCAGATCTTCAAACTCTTTCAGGGTTTTGCTGATGACCATTTTCTGCATATCAACAAGGTGCAGAATGGTGTAATTGTTGTCTGCCTGTAACGAAACAATCTCGTCCAGACTCACATAACGGATACTTCCCAGCTGAGGAACAGCCAGCCTTTGAACGGGTGTCTTCTGCCCTATCCATTCTTTGAAATGCTGTAGCAACATACGGCTTTGCTCAGCCACAACAGGACTTTCCAATGTTCGTTTTACTTTTTCTACCGCCTTTTGCAATTCGTCTATTTTTACAGGTTTCAAAAGGTAATCCACAGCACTTGCCCTGATTGCCCTGAGCATATATTCATCGTGAGCGGTTACAAAAACCACTTTCAGATTTTGTGTATCTATGGTTTCCAACAGCTGAAAACCGTCTTCCTTAGGCATCGAAATATCCAGAAACAGCACATCTACAGGATTTTCCTTCAAAAAAACCCGTGCCTCTTCAGCACTCTGTACTTTTCCTGCCACAGCGACACCCTCACAATCGTGAAGAAGCATAAACTCCAATGACAAGAGGTTGTTTGCCTCATCGTCCACCAATAGTGCTTGTATCATAACTTTGTTTTGATGAGCGAAATTTACGAAATATATCAACCCAAACCACACGAATTTAGTAAACGGCAAGATTGACTGAGGGAACGGCTTATTTTAGTTTTGAGTCTTTCCAAAAAAAACCTACTTTTGTTGAAAATTAAAAAAATGAAGCGTTTTTCAGGATTATTTATAATAATGTTGCTTTTGTGGGCTTGTGACGATGGCGATTTGGCTGTTACTAATTTTCACTTTACAAACCAGACCATAAATCAATGTGCTACTAACGACTTTTTATATAACGTAAACTCCAACGAAGTTCTGATTCTGGATATTCCGCCTATAAATTTTCCGAATTATGAAAATCTTGACGAAAACGGCAACGTGATTCCGCTTGTTTATACACTTGCTCCCTCTGACAAGCTCATGTACAGACGTTATGACGGCACCGTAAACAGTTCGGTTTTGTGTGCTGATTTTCCCGCTTCAACACCTCAGGTAGTCGAAGAATGGACAGCCGTTGCAGGAGCAACTATCGAAATTTCGACTGCTGCGATTGTCGATAGCGAAAACGGAGGAATTACCGGAATTTCAAAATATATCCATCATATTGTCATCAAAGACGTAATTTTCAAAAAAGGAAACAGCGAACTGATTTACGAAGAACTCATTTTCGGAAATTATACGGTTGACAATCCTGTAAAATTTAATTTTACGGATATCGTTCAGAGTTGTTCTACCAATGATTTGCTTTTTAAATTAAACCTTAAAGAAGCACTTGTAATGGAAGTTGATACTGATTTGTTTATCAATGAAGAAACTCCCGAAAACCAACCCAGAACAGCATTAATCAACGGAACGAATCGAATTATTTATAAAATATTTGATGCCAACGTTAACGGAACCTATTTCTGTTCGACCATTCCGCAAACTTCCCCCAATGTCGTTCAGGAATGGTATGCACAAAACGGAACAGAGGGAGTTTCGGGAATTATTGAAGTAGAAACCGAAAAAGTCTTTGACGAAATCACAGAAGAATTGGTAGGATATATTCATCATATCAAACTCGTAAACGTGAGGTTCTATAACAACAGTTCCGAATTTATCCTGCCCGAATACTACTTCGGAGAATATGGAGTAGAACTTTAGTGATCAGTGATCAGTGGTCAGTCTTTAGTGGTCAGTTTACAACAATACATTATACAACAATACATCATACAACATAAAAAATGGACATCAATTTCAACATAAACGAAGATTACAACAAATTATTAGTTTCAGATTTACGAAAAAGATTTGCAAAAGTAAGCAAAGGAGGAGGAGAAAAACGCATTGAAAAACTCCATTCCGAAGGGAAAATGACTGCTCGTGAACGCATTGATTACCTTTTGGATAAAAATTCTGAAAGCATCGAAATCGGAGCTTTTGCAGGAGAGGGAATGTATCAGGAACACGGAGGTTGCCCCAGTGGAGGAGTGGTTGTAAAAATCGGATATGTGTCTGGCAAACAAGTGATTGTAGTAGCTAATGATGCAACGGTGAAAGCAGGAGCTTGGTTTCCGATTACAGGGAAAAAGAATTTAAGAGCACAAGAAATTTCGATAGAAAACCGCCTTCCGATTATTTATTTGGTAGATAGTGCAGGAGTATATTTACCTATGCAGGACGAAATTTTTCCCGACAAAGAACATTTCGGACGGATTTTCAGAAATAATGCCATTATGAGCAGTATGGGAATCACCCAAATTGCAGCAGTTATGGGAAGTTGTGTGGCAGGAGGAGCTTATCTTCCGATTATGAGTGATGAGGCTCTGATTGTCGATAAAACAGGAAGTATATTTTTGGCAGGAAGTTATTTGGTGAAAGCCGCAATCGGAGAAAGTATTGATAACGAAACACTTGGAGGAGCGACTACCCATTGCGAAATTTCGGGAGTAACGGATTTTAAAGCAAAAGACGACAAAGATGCTTTGGACAGAATCAAAAGTGTAGTCGGAAAAATCGGAGATTTTGACAAAGCGGGATATAACCGGGTTGAACCTCAAAAACCGACTTTGGACGAAAAAGAAATCTACGGAATTTTACCAAAATCAAGAACCGAACAGTATGATATGTACGAAATTATCAAGCGTTTGGTTGATAATTCCGAGTTTGACGAATACAAAGCAGGCTACGGACAAACCATAATTACCGCTTATGCCCGAATTGACGGTTGGGCTGTCGGAATCATTGCCAATCAGAGAAAAGTCGTAAAAACTACGGGAGCGAAAACCAAACCAAGCGAAATGCAGTTCGGAGGAGTGATTTATTCGGATAGTGCAGACAAAGCAACCCGTTTTATTGCGAATTGTAATCAGAAAAAAATTCCGTTGGTATTTTTACAGGACGTTACCGGATTTATGGTTGGAAGTAAATCCGAACACGGAGGAATCATCAAAGACGGAGCTAAAATGGTCAATGCGGTTTCCAATTCGGTTGTTCCGAAATTTACGGTTGTAGTCGGAAATTCCTACGGAGCAGGAAATTATGCGATGTGTGGAAAGGCTTATGACCCTCGACTTATTTTTGCCTGGCCAAGTGCAGAATTGGCTGTAATGGTAGGAGCTCAGGCTGCAAAAGTGTTGTTACCAATTGAGGCATCTTCGCTCAAGGCGAAAGGAGAAGCACTCACTCCCGAAAAAGAAGCGGAACTTTTTGACAAAATCAAAGCAAAATACGATGCACAGGTTTCGCCTTATTATGCAGCTGCACGACTATGGACTGATGGAATTATCGACCCTTTAGATACCCGAAAATGGATTTCTATGGGAATCGAAGCAGCTAATCACGCTCCGATTGAAAAGCAGTTTAATTTGGGAGTTATTCAGGTTTAAGATGAAAGTAAAGAAATATTTTTTGTTCATTATAATAGTCTGTACGACTTTTAGTTGTTCTGTGTTTAGTACGAACGTAAAATGTGGTTCGGATGAGCTTTTTCCAAAATATGGACAAAACAGCAAGTTGATTGAGTTTAACAGAGTTGCAATTATAGATACAGTAACTGCAATTATTGAAGGTAAAGTATTGGGATTTAAAGATAACGAATTATTACCAGGAACAATTATTCGACTGACTAATGAAGATAATAAGTATGAAACGGTCAGTAATATAGAGGGAGATTTTAAGTTTTATCATATCCAGACAGGAACTTATAGGCTAACGGCTGATTTTATAGGGCATAGACAATTTGTAAAAGATAGTTTACATTTGGGAACAGGAGATGTCTTAAATCTTAAAATAGGAATGGGAAGTATTGGACAAGATGATTTTAAATGAAACATTTTAAACAATATATCGGTTTTGTTATAGGAGCTTTATATGGCTTGATAGTAAGATTTTTTGCTGAACAAATGTTAGATGATGGAGGTGTTTTTACTATTACGTTTCTTTATATAACACCTATAATAATCAGTGTAATTCCGATATTTTTTGCTTCAACCGAAATTTATAAATCAAAACTAAAATCGTTTTCTTATCCATTTGTAAGTGTTTTTTTATTTTTCATTTTTGCTCTTGTAACAAGGGTTGAAGATGTGGCTTGTATTGTTTTTATGGCTGCTCCTGCTGTTTTAGCTGCAGGACCTGTTGGTCTTTTGGCTGGTGTAATAAAGAGAAAGATGATGAAAAACAAACACCTGTATTCAATAGCTTTACTTCCTTTTATTTTAATTCCGATAGAAAATATTTTTCCTGATACAACTGATTTTTATTCCGTTCAGTCGAAAACAGTTATCAATCAAAATGCTGAAACGATATGGAATAACATTATCGAAGTTCCCGAAATCAGTGAAAACGAATATGAAAAAGGATTTTTTTATTATATCGGAATTCCAAGACCTTTGTATTCCAAACTCGAAAACAAAAACGGGAAAATGTACAGAGTAGGTTATTTTTCGGAAGGGTTGCAGCTTTACGAAACAATTTCGGAGCAAAGAGAAAACGAATTTGTGAATTTTAAAATTGATATTGAAAATTCGGTTTTGAGGGATACTCCAACAGACCAACACGTTTTGAAAGGAAATTATTTTAAGTTTGAGAATATATCATATCAACTTAACCCGATTGACCAAAATCAGACTGAACTGATTTTGACCTGTGATTATAAAGTTACTTCCAAAATGAACTTTTATGCTGATTTTTGGGCTGAAAAAATTATTAAAGATTTTGAAATCAGATTATTACAGGTTTTGAAAAATAAATTAGAATAATCACCTGAAAACCAAATCCGTAACCACTTCTTTACCCAATTCTTCATTAAGCATGGTAATGATTTTTTGTTTGCCATAGAAGAGTTCTTCACGAAGCACCGAAGAAGTTAGCCAGACATAAAGTGTTTTCTTTTGCAGTATAACTTCTTTGGTGTAATTGTTTACACCATTTCCCATCAGGCTTGTCCAGGCTTGTTTTACATCAACAGCATCAATACCGTGTTGTAGTTTATTCTTTTCGATAAAGGCTTTCAACACTTCAGCAATGGAGGTGTCATCGTTCTTTCTTCTCATCACGGAATCAAATTTATGGGTTCAGCCCGTTTGTAACTATAGGTTTTTTCGTCCTGATTTTCGTATATCAGCTGTTTGTCTGTGAGTTTTTTCAGTCGAACTTCAATAGTATCAAACTGAGTCAGGAATTTCAAATAAAAATCGCTTTCGTTTTTGGTGATTTCGACTTTTTCCTGAAAATCATCGGTTAAAAAAGTGCCGTCTGCCTGAGGCGTTACCTTTTTGTAAAAACCTTTGTGGTTTGGGTCAATTTCAAAATAATCATAAATCGTATTTATCTTAAAATCAACCTCTTTACCGTCTTTCAAAACTACTTTTTCGATTTCCCAATAGCCGTTCAGATGTTGTAAATCGGTTTCGTTGACCGATGTACAACCTGTGAAAATCAAAACAATAAGAAACACCGATTTACACAAATTTGCACAAATCGTAGTATCCGTAAAAAATCCTTTTGAACGATATGAATTTGAACTCATCGGTATTCTGAACACAGATTTGCACAAATTTGCACAAATCGTAGTATCCGTAAAAAATCCTTTTGAATGGTATGAATTTGAACTCATTGGTATATTTTAATTTGTGTTTTTAAATTTGTGATAATTTGTGCAAATCTGTGTTTTAATGTTTATTCCAGAAAGTTGTCTTCTGCCCTTTTCAGAAGGTTTTCCGGGAGTGATTTCTGAGTTTTAGCTCCCATTTTTTTGAGTTTTTCGATGGTCGTAATCACATTCCCCCTACCCTCAACCAGTTTGTTCATCGCTCCGGAATATTCGGTTTTGGCTTCGTCCATCTTCTTCCCTATTTTGATTAAATCTGATACAAAACCTTCGAATTTGTCATACAGACTTCCTGCCAATCGGGCAATTTCGTAGGCATTTTCCTGTTGTTTTTGGTTGGTCCACATACTGTCGATAGTTCTCAGGGTGGCCAAAAGCGTACTCGGAGTAACAATCACGATATTCTTCTCAAAAGCTTTGTTATAAAGGTTGTTTTCGTGATTTATAGCTACCGCAAAAGCCGGCTCAATCGGGATGAAAAGCAGGATAAAATCCGGACTTTCCATACGGTATAAATCGCGATAATTTTTCTCCGAAAGTTGGTCGATATGGCGTTTTAAAGAAGTGATATGTTCTTTCAGATGACTGTTTTTCAAAGCATTATCCTCTTCATTCACAAAGCGTTCATAGGCAGTTAACGAAACCTTGGAATCAATCACCATTTTTTTGTTATCGGGCAGGTGAATCACCACATCAGGCATCAGACGACTTCCATTTTCGCTAACAAAACTCTGCTGTACGAAATATTCCCGGTCTCTCTCCAAACCTGATTTTTCCAACACTCTTTCCAAAACCAATTCGCCCCAATTTCCCTGCATTTTGGAATCGCCTTTCAAGGCTTTGGTCAGATTTTCTGCTTCCTGAGTGATTTTCAGGTTTTGGTTCTGCAGGTGTAAAAGTTGTTCTTTCAGTGAAGCATGAATCCCGATGTTTTCCTTTTGAGAATCTTCGAC
>JBAYSC010000067.1:0-11922 GCA_041676345.1 Flavobacteriaceae bacterium
CTTTTTACAAGTGACCTATTTAATGACCTATCAAAAAATTACAGCAAAAAAGCTTATAAATACTGGCATAGAAAGAGAAATACAAATCCCTCTTTCTCCGCCAGCTGAAAAGCAAATGATTACAAAACCCACTAAATTCAATGATTTAGTGGGTTTTTCATTTTCGGACTATATCAAATTATTCATCAAATCTCAAAGTTTAGGTGTCTTTCGAGGTGTCAGTAAAAAAGCGAACTATCAGTTTGCGATTACTTGTTTCTGATATAAATTTCCACTCTTCGGTTGGCTTGTTTTTGGGCTTCGTTTGCTTCAGGAATGGGGTAAATCGGTCGGGTGCTGCCAAAGCTTTTATACGTCAGGCGTTTTCTTGAAATACCCCGTTTGATGAGGTAACGATACATGGCTTTTGCTCGTTTTTCGGAGAGGTTTTCAATGCCTTTTTTGTCGGGATTACAGCAGATATGAGCCTGAATTTCGATTTCCAAAGGTGGGTAAGATGCCAGATTATAAAATAATTCTTCCAAAACTGGCTCCGATTCCGATTTTATTTTTTCGGAATCAAAGAAAAAATAAATGTCATTGATAACGATAGTATCGCCTTTTACGGCTCTGTCAAAAAGCTCGGTAAGGCTTGGTTTTTCAATCTCTTCAGAAAATTCCGAAGGTTGTTCTTCGGGAGGTGGTATGAGCTTTAGAGCTGCTGTTTTTTCGGGTAGGATAAATGAAAAATAAACTTCCGCTTTTCGGTTTTGAGCTTGAATAGAGTCTTGCTCAAACCGCTTTCCGAAGCCTTTTATTTCGAGGGAATCAGAAAGATATAAACCACTGTTTTTCAGCAGAGCTAAAAGATGTTTGGCTCTTTTCTCCGAAAGCATGTCGTTGTAGGGATAATTTCCTTTTACATCACAAAATCCGTAAATTTTTTCGATGACAATCGTGTCTTTCAGTTTCAAAAAATCTTCAAACTGCTTTGCTTGCTGAGCATTCAAAACCGCTTTGTCAAAATCGAAATAAAAAGTTTGCTGATGTTGCGAAAAACCAAACAGCGAAAAAAATAAAAACAGGCAACAGACTTTCATAGTAATAGACAACGCTTTTTTACCGAAAATATTTTTACCTTTGGGTATGAAAAATTTTCCCGAATCATTTTCCGAAAAGCTCCTGCAAAGACAGCAGAATTCGTCTTTACGGAAACTGCCAAAATCCAATAATCTGATTGATTTTTCTTCCAATGATTACTTAGGGTTAGCACGATCTGAAACTCTTTTCCGACAAGTTCACGAATTTTCAGAAAAGCAAAACCTCATCCGAAACGGAGCCACAGGCTCCCGACTTTTATCGGGGAATTTTGAGCTGTATGAGCAGGTAGAAAATTATTTGGCAACCTTTCACGAGGCGGAGACGGCTTTGATTTTTAATTCGGGTTATGCTGCCAATCTGGGTTTTTTCGGGAGCATTTCAGATAGAAATTCTGTGGTGTTATATGACGAACTCTCTCATGCTTCCATTCGTGACGGCATTCGCCTCAGCGGTGCTAAAGCCTATAAATTCAGGCATAACGATTTGGAAGATTTAAACCAAAAACTTCAGCTTTTCAGTCGTGAAAACCGGGATATTTTTGTGGTAACCGAAAGTGTTTTTTCGATGGATGGCGACACTCCCGATATGCCAAAACTCACTGAAATTTGCCTGAAACACAACGCTTTTTTAGTGATAGACGAAGCCCATGCTTTGGGAGTTTTTGGCGAAAAAGGCGAGGGATTGGTACAACATTTAGGCTTACACAACCAGGTTTTCGCCCGAATTATGACTTTCGGGAAAGCTTTGGGTTGTCACGGAGCAGCTATCATAGGAAGCAGCGAACTTAAAGATTATCTGATAAACTTTTCACGAAGTTTTATCTATACCACAGCCTTGTCGCCCCACAGTGTAGCTGCGATTCTGCTCGCCTATCAGTATTTGGAAAAAGCAAAACCCGAACGTGAAAAACTACAACAAAACATCGAGCTTTTTAACCGGCTTTTCCACACCACTGATTTTTCTGCCATTAAAAGCATTTTGGTTTCGGGCAACGAAAATGTAAAGCAAAAAGCCCTGCAACTGCAACAATCGGGTTATGATGTAAAACCGATTTTGAGTCCTACGGTTGCTCAGGGGCAAGAGCGACTTCGGTTTTGTCTGCACAGTTATAATACGGAAGCAGAAATTCGGAACGTAGAACAATGTTTTAGGAGGGGTTGATTGCCTTATTTTTTATTGCAATAAAGTATATTTGTAGTCCAAATTAAAAATAATGAAGCCCAAAGTTTATCCTGTCGAAAGAGTTACCCGACCCATTCAAAAATTTATCCAACAAGAAAAAGCCGGAGGTATTGTTTTAGGGCTAAGTGTAATTATCGCTTTGTTTTTGGCTAATTCGCCTTGGGCTGAGAACTATTTCGGATTTCTGAATCAAAAATTTGGTTTTCAATTTAACGGAGAGACGTATTTCAACCTTAGCATCCTGCATTGGATAAATGACGGGCTTATGGCGATTTTCTTTTTTGTAGTCGGGCTGGAACTCAAAAGAGAAATGGTGGGCGGAGAACTCTCAAACCCCAGACAGGCTTTGTTGCCCATAGGAGCTGCCTTTGGAGGAATGCTTGTGCCTGCTGTTATTTATTTTGTCCTGAACCCCTCAGGCGAAATGAGCAACGGTTGGGGAATCCCGATGGCTACCGATATTGCCTTTGCCTTGGGTATTCTATATTTATTAGGCAGCCGTATTCCGTTGTCACTCAAAATATTTTTAACCGCTTTAGCCATTATTGACGATTTGGGAGCCGTAGTGGTCATAGCACTTTTTTATACGTCCGAAATTTCAACACTCAGTCTTTTAATAGGTTTGGGAATTGTTGGCTGTATGTTTATTGCCAATAGAATGGGAGTACGAAATGTTGTTTTTTATGCTGTTTTAGGTATATTGGGAGTATGGGTTGCGTTTTTACTTTCGGGAGTGCATGCAACCATAGCAGCCGTATTAGCTGCCTTTACGATACCGTCAGACGTTCGGATAAAAGAAAACACCTACCTACAAAAAGTTCAAAGTTATCTGACTCAATTTAAGGCGATAGACCCCAATGACAAAATTCCTGCTTTAACCGCTGAACAGTTACATTTGCTGGAAGAGGTGCAAATCACCACTAAAGAAGCTATGTCTCCGCTTCAACGTTTAGAACATACGATGCACCCGATGGTAACTTTTCTGATTCTCCCTGTTTTTGCCCTGGCAAATGCAGGAGTATCTTTAAGCATTGATATAGAACAACTTTTTAGTACGAATGTTGCTTTGGGAGTTGCCTTAGGACTTTTAGTAGGTAAAGTAATCGGGATTGTAGGTTTTACTTTACTTTTCGTAAAACTCAAAATAGCTCCTTTCCCGTCAGGGATGAACCTTAAAAACTTATTCGGATTGGGATTGCTCGGAGCTATCGGGTTTACGATGTCTCTCTTTATTACCTCACTGGCTTTTACCAACGAAGTCTATGTAACTCAAGCTAAAATCGGAATTTTTGCAGCTTCGATAATAGGAGGAGTGTTAGGCTATCGGGTGCTAAGTTTGGGAAAATCTTTTAAAACAAAAGAATAACTATATATTCATAAGTATAACAGAATCAAAATGATAACACTGTCCTACCTGAAATTTCTTTTGAAATCTACTAACCATCACGGGGTACATTCGCCTTTCGTGTATGATTTGGTCACCAAGTGTTTTTACGACAAAACCATACCTCCCAAACATGCTTCTTTCAGCAAATTGCAACGACTTTTCCTGCGAATTCGCAATTATTTTCAGGTGAAATCACTTAAGGAAATTAGCCAAGAAACTCCGCTTAACCAGTCGTTTAGCGAACCCTTTGACATGGTTTTTTTTTCAGACCTTACTATGAAAAGATTTCAGCAACTACTGCCAACAGCCGGCAACGATTCGGTTTGGATTTTTCTGGGAATTCATCAAAATACTGAAAATGAGCAGTTTTGGAAAGAAGTAAAACAACACGAACGAGTAACCATAACCATTGATACTTTTGATTTGGGTTTGGTGTTTTTTAGAAAAGAACAGCAAAAAGAACATTTTATAATTCGGGTGTGATGATAATGTTGTGTTAAAAAAATGAGATTCCGGTTTATTATATTAAAATTTGTAACAATTAACTCTCATTATCGTCTTACTCAATAAAACCGGATTTTTTATGATACGAACCATTATTTATCTGCTCACGCTTCTGGTAGGGCTTTACACTGCCAATGCTCAACAAATCAAAGGGAAAATTGTCGATTCACGAACACAACAAGGCATTCCCTATGCCAATATCAAAATCGGTGAAACAGATAACACAGTTTCAAATAGCGAAGGTTTTTTTACCATTTCTGAAAAAGAAGACAACCTTGTGCTTAGCATTTCCTATTTAGGCTATCACTCCAAACAACTGACACTTGCCGAGCTCAAAAACAACAGTACGGTTGCACTGGAAGAAGGCATTTTTGAATTGGGTTCTGTTTTTATTTCTAATGAAAAGCCCAATGCAGACAGTATTATGCTGTTGGTAAATAAAAATCTGGTTCAGAATTATGAATTTGGCGAAGGCTATAAATATCGTATTTTTAAAAGAGAAACCTCACAATTTGTTCCTAAAACAATGGAAGTCGATATTACAAAATCGACCGGATTTACCAAAAAACAACTCAAACAAGCCAATGAGGAAATTAAGAAATTTATCAATAGCCTCATCAAATATCCTCCAAAATCTTATACCGATGTGCTTGTGGATTATGCTTCGGTTTCCAAAAAAACAGATGAAGGAAAATCGGCTTTACACGCTAAGGCAGAGGTGATTAAAGCCATTCGCCTGGCAGATGAAAGCCGTTCGACTTCGCTCGATGATTTAGAAGAATCGGCAACGAAACTCTTTTTAAAACACATGGATACCACCAAGTTTTACCGAATTAAAAGCGGATGGTTTGGCTCTCGGGATACGATTTCGCTGAGCAAAGAATACAACGAAAAGAAAAAAGAAAGAGACCGACAAAAGAAACAGAAAAAATCGGGTAGTATTACCGTTGAAATAAAAGACAACCTGCAGTTAGCAAAAGGCGATATCCGTAGAATTTTGAGGAGCAGCACTTCGTTTCAGAAAAATGCCCAACTCGATTTTGTTACCCAAACCCATATTTACAGCTATTCTTTTGAGGGAGTAAACTTTTTGGATGACGAAATGGTCTATATCATCGAGTTTAAACCCAAAAAGAAAAGAGCAAAATTTACCGGAAAACTCTACGTTTCCGAAACCGATTATGCAGTAATGAGAGTCGATTATGACCTGGCAGAAGGCAAGCGGTTGAGCGGTATTAACCTCAAATTGGTTTTGGGGGTGAAAGCCTTTAATAACGTAAGTAACGGAACTTTGTTGTTTCGAAAAAATCCGGATTCGGAGAAATATTATTTGTTGTATGCCTCTCAAGAAGAAGGACAATATTTTTACATCAACCGACCTTTAAAATTCATCGAGCTGACAGACAAAGACCGTGAAGTAGTGGCTTTTGACATAAAAGTAGAAGGCGATAACCGTTACAAAACCGAATACCTGAATATGGCTGTTCAAAAAATCACCGAAGCCGATGTAAATGCCATCAAAGAAAAAGAATTTCACTATCAGACACTCAAAAAATATGACCCGAATATCTGGAAAGACTTCAATGGTATCGAACCCATAGAGGAAATGAAGCGGTTTCAGGTCATAGAATAATCTTCACAGATTTCAAAATCAGGAGTTAATCAGCCCTTCTTTGTCTTTGTCAAACGAAAGGCTGATGAGTCTGCTGAAAAATTCGGTAGCGGTAATGAGCCCCTGAGCCGAAAAGCCTTTTTCTATCCAGAAATGATAAACATAAAAAAGCGAATTTGAAGCTTTGTCATAGGATATTTTGGTAAGCGGAATTTCTGTATTGAGTCGATTCACAAGAGCCAAAGCTTTCTGCTCGCTTACGTTTTCCTTTAAAGCATAACTTGTTTTGATAACAATAAATCGCTTACGGGAGTCAATATCCAGACTCAGTTGATAAATCTGCCTGATTTTGATGTGGTCGGGAGCGGTTTCTTCGACCTGAATTTTGGCATTTTCAAAAAGCGTTTTCAGATATTGAGGAGTAACCTGTGTGGGTTTAACAAGGCTTTGAGCGGTTGTCGAAAGTCCGAAAAGCAAGATTCCAACTAAAACCGTTTTTCTAAGAAAGAATAACTTTTTCATAATTTTCGTTTTTAGTTTGTTGATTTACAAAGTTAAACAAAAATCTGATACCGAAAACAACAGCAATTAACCTCTCAGAAGAGTTTTGAAAAAATACTATTAAAAAGCCTGAATATTTTTTAACTTTGCGGGATTATTGGTTTTTATGAACTTAAACAAAAAAACATGCAAGACATTATCAATCGCTTTATAAGCTACGTTACCGTAGATACCGAATCAGACCCGAATTCAGACACCACTCCCTCAACTGCCAAACAATGGGATTTGGCAAATCAACTGGTTGAAGAACTGAAAAAAATCGGGATGGAAGAAGTTACCATTGATGAGAATGCCTATATCATGGCAACACTCCCGAGTAATGTGGATTATGAAGTTCCCGTTATCGGGTTTATAGCCCATTTCGACACCACACCCGATTTTACCGGAGCCAACGTAAAACCGCAAATCATAGAGAATTATGACGGAAAAGACATCGTTTTAAACCAAGAACAAAACATAGTGCTTTCGCCAAATTATTTTGAAGATTTATTGTTGTATAAAGGGCAAACCCTTATCACCACAGACGGCACGACTCTTTTGGGGGCAGATGACAAAGCCGGAATTACCGAAATTGTTACGGCTATGGAATACCTGATTAAAAATCCCGAAATCAAACACGGGAAAATCAGAGTCGGCTTTACTCCCGATGAAGAAATCGGTCGTGGAGCACACAAATTTGATGTGGAGAAATTCGGAGCCGAATGGGCATATACTATGGACGGAAGCCAGATTGGCGAATTAGAATACGAAAACTTTAATGCAGCAGGTGTGAAAATTACCATTAGCGGAAAAAGCGTTCACCCGGGATATGCCAAAGGAAAAATGATAAATTCGGTTTTGATTGCCAATAAATTTCTTTCAAAACTTCCGAAAGACGAAGTGCCCGAAAAAACCAAAGGTTACGAAGGATTTTTTCACGTAAGCAATATCAAAGGAAGCATCGAAGACACCGAAATCGGACTGATTATTCGTGATCACAACCGCAAAAGGTTTGAAGACCGCAAAAAGCTGATTACAAAAATCGTCAAGAAAATCAATAAAAAATACGCTTATAAATTTGGCGGAGATATCATCAAAGCCGAAATCAAAGACCAATATTTCAATATGAAAGAAAAGGTGAAGCCTGTGTTTCATATTGTCGAAATTGCCGAACAAGCCATGAAAGAAGTGGGTATCAAACCGATTATCAAGCCCATCAGAGGCGGAACAGACGGTTCACAACTTTCTTATATGGGGTTGCCTTGCCCGAATATTTTTGCAGGAGGACACAACTTCCACGGAAAATATGAATACGTTCCGGTAGAAAGCATGGAAAAAGCAACCGAAGTTATCATAAAAATTGCTGAACTTACGGCAAAGAAGAATAAATCATAAAAAGCAGTTTTAGCTTAGAGCCTGTTTAAATTTATATTGTGGGAATGTTTATAGCTTATTCTTGAGCGAAACAAATTATTAGATAAATTTTAAACAGGCTCTTAAGGGCATTGATTTATTCTTTTGGATAAAATATGGATAAAATACAGATAATTCATATCTTTGTGCAATCCTTTTTTGGATAAAATACGGATATGATATGGATAAATTCATTCAGAAACTCAATTTTGATTTTGCCACCAACCAAAAAATAGTACAGCTTATTGGTTACATTGACGGTTTCAAAGGTAAATGGAACATTGTAGAGAACAAAGAAAACCGCTATTTGAAAGAGTTGCGGAAAATTGCAACGATTGAAAGTATCGGTTCTTCTACAAGAATTGAAGGAGCAGCACTTACCGACAAAGAAGTACAGGAATTACTGAATGACATTAAAATCACAAAACTAAAAAGCCGTGACGAACAGGAGGTAATCGGTTATTATGAAGTTTTGGAACTTATTTATGACAATTATTCTAATATACGTCTTTCCGAAAGTTACATCAAGCAGTTGCACCAAATGTTGCTGAAATACAGCAATAAAGATGAACGGCACAGAGGAACTTATAAGTTTCTTTCCAATAAAGTAGTAGCAACTTATCCGACAGGCGAACAACGAACTATTTTTGCGACTACCGAACCTGCATTAGTAGCAGGAGAAATGCAGGAATTGGTCGAATGGACAAACGAACAGTTGGAACATAAAAACATTCATCAACTTATTGTTGTCGGGAGTTTTATTTACGACTTTTTGAGCATACACCCATTTCAGGACGGAAACGGCAGACTTTCCCGATTACTGACAACGCTTTGCTTGTTACAAAATGATTATGCTTTCATTCAATATATCTCGTTTGAAAATCATATTGAACAACACAAAAAAGCCTATTACGAGGCTTTGATGAACGGACAGAAAAATCGAGGAACAGACAACGAATGTATAGATTTATGGTTAATTTTCTTTTTAGAAAGTATAAAAACATTGACCGAAAAATTAGAGCAAAAATATGACGTATTCAAATCCAAAGGTGGTTATCTGAACGACAGACAAAAGCTAATAAAAGATTTTATTACAAACAATCAACCTGTTAAAGTAAGTGATTTGGCAAAACAATTTCCCAAAATCGGGTTAAGCACTTTGAAAAAAGATTTACAATACTTACGAGGTGAACAAGTATTGACAATGATTGGAAAAGGAAAAGGAACTGTTTATGTACTGACTGAAAAAGAGTAACCCAAGCACTGCCCGAACCGACAACAAGGCTTTTTTGCGTCAGGCGGGCTGAACGGCTCCATATCAAACTCAACTTTCGTTCTTCGATTAGGTTTCAGTGCTGAAAATCCCACCTTTTCAGGATAATAAAACAGCATTTTTAAACAAAAATATATATTGAAATTTTCTCCAAAATAACTTCTTTTTTCCGTCTGAAAAATAATATCTTCGCTTTCTCGTTATGCTATTGAGTTTTTAGTTTTTGATTGATGTTTAAAAAAGCAGTATTTTTTATTTTTTTGCTGGTCAACATTCCTGTTTTGAGTCAGGTTGGCGGGCGGTCTGTTTATCAGTTTCTCAATTTGATGACTTCTCCCCGTCAGGCGGCTATGGGAGGAAAAGTGATTACAATTTATGACTATGATGTCAACCAACCCCTTTTTAATCCGGCTACAATCAACGTAGATATGGACAATCACCTCTCGGTCAACTACGGAAATTATTTCGGAGAAATAAGCTACGGAACCGCTGCTTATGCCTATACGTGGGACAGACGGGTGCAGACTTTTCACGCAGGTGTCAACTACATCAACTACGGAACTTTTGAAGGTCGGGACGAAAACGGACTCCTCACCAGTGACTTTACAGGTAGCGAAATGGCACTCTCTTTCGGATATGCCTACAACATTCCGTGGACGGATATTTATCTGGGAAGTAACCTAAAACTCATTACCTCAACTTTAGAAAGTTACAGCTCTTTTGGTGCTGCTCTCGACATCGGAGCCATTTATATCAACCCTGACAACGACATCAACATCGCTCTTTCTGTTCGGAATATCGGAACTCAGATTACCACCTATGCAGGCACTCAGGAGAATCTGCCCTTTGAAATTATAGCGGGAATTTCTCAGGAATTAGAGCATGTTCCGCTACGATGGCATCTCACTTTGGAAAACCTCCAACAATGGAATGTAGCTTTTTCAAATCCGGTTTACAACGAAGAAAGCCTTGACGGAAGTGTGAAAGAAGACGAACCTTCGTTTGTCAACAATGCACTCAGACACGTGATTATCGGGGCAGAACTTTTCCCGAAAAAGAGTTTTAACATTCGGTTGGGCTATAATTTTCGCAGAGGACAAGAGCTGAAAATGGAAGAACAACGTACTTTTGCAGGGATTTCGGCAGGATTCGGGTTGAAAATGGGAAAACTCCGCTTTGATTATTCGTATTCTCGTTTTACCTTAGCGGGAAATACAAGCCTTTTCGGAGTGATGATAAACTTACAATAGTGATAATGAAAAAAACACGTTACTTACTACTGATTTTACCTTTTTTGGCGATGGTTTCCTGCAAATCTGCTTCCAAAATAAGTCGCAACTCCCCTACCCCCGAAAAAACTTATACCAAATCTGAGAAATCGGCTGTGAAAATGCAAACGGCTTCGGTTTTTGACACTCCTGCAACCATCGAAACCAAGTCGGTTAAAGGTAACCTGAACAAAAATGTTATTTCTACCGCTATGGATAATCTGGGTGCCAAATACAAATATGGAGGTACCGACAAATCAGGGTTTGACTGTTCGGGTCTGGTATATGCTACCTTTAAAAAATTTGATATTGCTCTGCCTCGTTCTTCCTACGAAATGGCTGAATTCGGGCAAAAAATCAAAGATTCAGATATTCAGCAAGGTGATTTGGTGTTTTTTATTACCAACGGAGGCAAACGTATCAACCATGTCGGGCTGGTGATTGAAGTGATGAAAGACGAAATTCTGTTCGTACATTCGTCAACCAAAAAAGGCGTAATTGTTTCTTCTACCAAAGAGCCCTATTATCAGAAAAATTACGTTAAGGCAACTCGAGTCCTTAATTAAAAACCTGTTTTTTACACGTCATAAAAATTTTAATCCGCTGTTCACAACTTTGTAGTCACTAAAAAAAACACTATTTTTGACTCTTGTAAAAAACTCTCTAAAAATTAGCTTATGTCTTTCCTCAGAAAAGTCCTGATTTTAGTCTTGTTGGGTAGTTCCTGTATTGCTTTTTCACAATATACGGATGTGATTAACTCCAACAGACCGGGAGAATCTATGGGAGCTTTTGCTGTGGGAAAAACCATTTTTCAACCCGAAGCAGGCATTTCATACATTACCGAAAATCACAATCTGCTGGGTTATGAAATAGCAGGTTTTTTTATGGATTTCGACCTTCGTTATGGTTTCTGGAAAGAAGAATTAGAGTTTATTGTAGATTTACAATACCGGAACGACACCTACGAAGCTCCTTTTGCTGACCCTTTGAAGCGAAGCTCTTTAAAAAACACTACTTTCGGGTTTAAATACCTGATTTACGACCCGTTTAAAAACTACAAAGAAACCGTAAACGTATATAGCTGGAAAGCCAATCAACGGTTCAAATGGAGGCAGCTCATTCCCGCTGTTTCGCTCTATGGCGGGGCAAATCTAGTTTTTTCAGACAACCCTTTTACCTTTGAAGGCGACCCTATTGTGAGTCCGAAAGCAATGCTGGTGTTACAACACCACTTCTCGGGAGGCTGGGTTTTTGTAACCAACCTGCTGGCTGATAAATTCACTACCGATTACCCGACTTTGGGAGCTATTTTTACCGTTACCAAAAGCCTGAACGACAAATGGAGCGGATTTCTCGAATATCAGGCCTATCAAAGTGATTATTATGCAGATATTCTCCTTCGTGGAGGAGCTGCCTATCTGCTGAACGACGATTTACAGCTCGATGTTTCTGTAGGAAAAAACTTCAAAGATACTCCCGATGTTTTCTACGGAGGTATAGGTGTTTCGTGGAGGTTTACACTAAATTATCAGGATGTCATTCTCTTTGACGATATCAAAGCAGAAGATACGGGCAAAAAAGAGAAAAAAGAGAAAGAAGAAAAAACAGAGGAAGTCGAAGCTCCTCAGGAATAAAAAAACAAGCGATGATCACCATTAAA
>JBAYSC010000068.1:0-11916 GCA_041676345.1 Flavobacteriaceae bacterium
ATAATAATCTTATTTTCATTATGTTTGCACCTTTATTACTCAATATCTAAAAAAATTATGCACAAAAACATTATTTCTTCGGTTTTGTTAGGTATAGCCCTGCTAAGCAGTGTCTGTGCCGTAGCACAAAAACACAAAAATCACCCTCAGCAATTCGGTCAATCTGCCTTTTTTGAACAACTCAAAGAAAGAGCTGAGCAAAACAACGGAATTACCAGTTGTGGGGCTTATGAATTTGACCAATATTTGAATTCGGTTAACCCTCAAAAAGAAACTACAGAACAATTTGAGTCCTGGCTTGCGGCTAAAATCAGAGAATCAAAAGAGAACAATCTCCAAAATCGTGGAGGTAATCCGATTATTACTATTCCGGTTGTGGTTCACGTTATTCACGACAACAAACCTTATGGAGTTGACGAAAATCTGACAAACGAACAAATACTGTCTCAAATCACCGTTCTAAATCAAGATTTCAGAAGATTGGCAGACACTCCCGGGTTTAACAGCAACCCAATCGGGGCTGACATCGAAATCGAATTCTGTTTAGCTCAACGTACTCCGGACGGGCAAGCAACTACCGGAATCAACAGGTTAAACATTCCTACACCTGTACTTGATACGCCTTGGGGAACTTTCGTAACCTGGAGCACAGAAGACATCGAAGGCACTCTAAAACCTACAACCGTATGGGATCCTGAGGAATATCTGAATATCTGGGTAGTAGATAACATTCTGTTGGGAATGATGGCAGGCTATGCTCAGTTTCCGGAATCTTCCGGATTAGACGGATTGGACGGAGGTTCTCTAAGTGAAGGCGGAGCAACTGACGGAGTAGTAATTGCTCACAATTGTCTGGGTTCATCAGACATATATCCGGGAGGAACCTATACGGCAGGGTACGACAAAGGAAGAACAACCACTCACGAAGTAGGGCACTGGCTTGGTTTACGACACGTTTGGGGAGATAATGCCTCTTGTGAAGTAAATGCTACTGACAGCCTGAACGATTATTGTCTGGATACTCCTCCGGCTAACGATGCCAATCAGGGTTGTGCTCAAACCACTACCTGTACTGCTCCGAGTATGATTGAGAACTATATGGATTATACGGATGATTCCTGCAAAAACACCTTTACCCAAGACCAGAAAACAAGAATAACAACCGTTATGGAAAATTCTCCTCGAAGGATTTCTTTAATTACCTCTTCCGGATGTTTGGCTCCTCAGGATTTTGACCTGAAAATAGGTGCTATTAACTTAGGAGGGGCTTGTGAATTTGAAACAAATCCTGTCGTTAGTTTAATAAACACAGGTATTACAACTGCTATTACTTCTGCTGAAATTTTATATGGCATCGAAGGAGAAGACACCCAAACCTATTCCTGGACAGGTAATCTTGCTCCACAGGCAAGTGTCGAAATCACCTTACCACTTATAACATTTGAACAAAACAGCCATTTCAATGTAGAAATAACCGATGTAAACGGAACGATTGACGACAATTTATTAAACAACAGCAAATCGGTTTTTAAAACCCTTTCGGGTGTCTATGCCGGGTCTGTAGTTTCTCTATCCATAACCACAGATCAATATGGTGAGGAAACCACCTGGGAGCTATACAACAACACCACAGCAACGATGGTGGCAACAGGAGGCGATTATTCGGGCGAGCAAACTATCTCACAAACATTTGAACTTCAAGCAAATGACTGTTATACATTTACCATTTTTGATGAGTATGGCGATGGTATGTGCTGTGATTATGGTCCGGGTTCTTATTCGTTGACCGTAGGTTCAGAAGTAATCGTTTCGGGAGGTGCTTTCGGAGCAAGCCAATCGACCTCGTTTATTGTTGACGGAACTGTAGGCACAGCTATTCCAAACCAATTAGACAAAATAACGCTATATCCGAACCCTGCCAACTCTATTGTCAATATTGTAACAGCAGACACTACCAATTTACCGGAAAGTTTTAGTATTTATAATGCTCTGGGGCAAATGGTTAAAGCCCAGAATATAACCGGCTCATCAGATTTATCCGTTGATATCAGCTCTTTATCGAAAGGTGTTTATATCATCAAAATAAACAATAAAACTCAGAGTCAATCCTTACGATTTATCAAACAATAAACCTTCAAAAAGCCTCCTGATCGGGAGGCTTTTTTTATGAGTCCTAAACAAAAAATCGTAGATTTGTGAGTACGATTAAAGCATTTCAAAATGAAAATCCTATCTTCTTCTGAGTTAAAATTAGTCGATGAGCAAACCATCGTTACAGAAGGAATCGAATCTGTTGATTTGATGGAACGGGCTTCAATGGCTTTGTATGAACAACTCAAAGAAGATTTTGACATCAAAAACAATCTCTTTTGTATCGTATGTGGTAGCGGTAACAACGGAGGAGACGGTCTGGCTCTTGCCCGAATTATCACACAAAATGGTGGACAAGCCAAAGTATATCTACATAAAAGTCAGAAGTATTCCACAGACAATCTCATCAATCAAAACCGGTTGGATGAACTAAATATTCCAATTCACTTTTTTGAATTAGACCAAAATCCGGATTTTCCCGGTGAATCTGTCGTGATTGATGCCCTTTTCGGATACGGATTGTCCCGACCTTTAAACACGGAATGGAAAAATAGCATTGCCCAAATCAACCAACAATCAACTGTGGTTTCGGTTGACTTACCTTCAGGTCTTATGGCAGATTCCTTTACGGAGAAAAATCACCCTATCGTAAAAGCAACTAAAACCTATACGTTTCAAACACCTAAATTAGCATTACTACTCCCTGAAAACGCCTTATATTCGGGAGAAACCGAAGTGTTAGATATTGGGCTGGATAAAAAAGCTATTAAGCAAATTCAAACTTCCTGTTTCTATACTACACTAAGTGATATTCAAGAAAAAATTATCTATCCGAATCGTTTTTCACATAAAGGAACTTTTGGGCATTCGCTCATTATTGGAGGAAGTTACGGAAAAATGGGGGCGGTAGTTTTGAGTAGCAAATCAGCTTTAAGAACAGGTTGCGGATTGATTACTACTTATGTTCCGAAATGTGGTTATCAGATTTTGCAAACTGCTTTTCCTGAAGCAATGACTTTGACTGATAAAGATTCTGAATATTTAATAAATTTCCCGAAAGATATAACCTCTTTTTCTGCCATTGGGATAGGCATCGGAATGGGAACTCACCCGGAAACACAAGAAGGTTTTATAGATTTTTTAAAGAACTGTTCGCTTCACAAACCAAAATTAGTGTTAGATGCTGATGCTCTGAATATTTTATCTCAAAATAAACAAGCGTTACATTTTTTGCCTGAAAATACCATCATTACTCCTCATCCCAAAGAATTAGAACGTCTTATCGGAAGTTGGGAAAATGATTTCGAAAAACTCGAAAAAGCGATGAATTTCAGCAAAGAGTTTAAGCTGATTTTAGCAATAAAAGGGGCAAATACTTGTGTTGTTTTGCCAAACGGAGAATTACACTTTAATGCTACCGGAAACTGGGGAATGGCAACAGCCGGAAGTGGAGATGTGCTTACAGGAATTATAACTTCGCTGTTAGCACAAGGTTATGCTCCTGAAAACGCAACGATACTTGGTGTTTTTCTTCACGGACTTTCAGCTGACTTACAAGTAAAATCTATTCACAAAAAAAGCCTGATTGCTTCCGATATTATCAACGGAATCTTCCAGGCTTGGAAAATAATATGTTAATTTTCATTTGTTTTAAAAGCTATATTCAGTAAGCATACAAAAGTATTTTTTATTTTAATTTTATTTATTAGTTTTGTTTGGCATAACCCTTAAAAACGCTTAGCCATGACTGCACAACATTTTTTTGATTTAGCTGTGAATTGTTATCAAAACGGGCAATTAGAAGAAGCTGTTGCTTTTCTCACTAAAGCAGAAGAAACTAATGGAAGAAAATACCCTGTTATTTCTTATAATAAAGGAGTTATTTTACACGATTTATATAAAAAATCAGAAGAAGAAGAAATATATTTGTTTCAGGCAATTGAATCTTATACCAAAGCAGAAGATGACAATGGAGGAAAATACCCTGAGGCTTCTTGTAATAAAGGAAATGCTTTAATAGATTTATATGAAAAACAAAGAGACGAAAAATACTTGTTTCAGGCGATTGACTCTTGTACTAAAGCAGAAGAAGACAACGGAGGAAAATTTCCCGAAGCTTCTTGTAATAAAGGAATTGCTTTAAGGGGTTTATATGAAAAACAAAGAGACGAAAAATATTTGTTTCAGGCGGTTGAGTCTTATACTAAAGCAGAAGAAGACAACGGAGGAAAATATCCTGACGCTTCTTATAACAAAGGAATTGCTTTATGGAATTTATATAAAAAAAAGGGAGACGAAAAATACTTGTTTCAGGCGATTGACTCTTGTACTAAAGCAGAAGAAGACAACGGAGGAAAATTTCCCAGTGCTTCTTATAACAAAGGAAATGGTTTAAGAGATTTATATGAAAAACAAAGAGACGAAAAATACTTGTTTCAGGCGATTGACTCTTGTACTAAAGCAGAAGAAGACAACGGAGGAAAATTTCCCGAAGCTTCTTGTACTAAAGGAAGTGCTTTAGGTGATTTATACATAAAATCAGGAATCGTAAAATATTTATTTCAGGCAATTGACTCTTATGCTAAAGCAGAAGATGACAATGGAGGAAAATTTCCTATGGCTTCTTATAATAAAGGAGCTGCTTATGAGCTTTTAGGTAATACTCAAAAAGCAGTGCAATCTTATGAAAAAGTGGTAAATGACAGTCCTTATAAATATTATCCTACAGCACATCTTGCCTTGGCAAAACTTTATCAAGAAGACAAAGCTAAATACCACGCTTTTAAAGCCTTATCTCAAGACAGCTATAATCTGGAAATTGTAAACTTTGTAAAAGAGAATTTTTCCAATAAAAATACTGAGGCTATCTATCAGAACAGAATAGAATACCTTTTGGTATTATCCTATCACATTATAAACAATACTACCACAAATGAACTCGAAGACAAACCAGAAATTTTAAACAAAATTATTTCAGGTCACAAAAGCAAAACATTTGACCAAATTGATTATTTCTGTGATTTGTTATTGATGGAAGAAGCTGTGCTGCCTGTCGAAATCAGTTATCACGACCGTTTAAGACTGGCTTATATTATCAACTACTATCGTCAAAAACCGTGGAAGACCTTTTTCATTGTTAAACATCTTTTAAAAGAAGAAAATCTTAACGAAACCGACAAATACTTCCTACTGGTTTCTTCTTTTATGACAGGCGAATCGGTTTCACAACTCAAAAAACTAACAAGAGAAAAAAACATTCATGGTACATTTCAAACAGCGTATAATACTGTCTCAAATAAAATAATTTCTTCAGGCAAGGAAGACGAATATTTATTAAAACTCAACTTTAGCTCTCCGGATCCCGTAAATATTGAAACTGAAAAAATAGAAGGGCATCAATGGTTAAAAGATGCTTTGAAACACTTTTTACATCATCCCAACAAACCTTATAAACTACCAATCAGCACAAGTAGTATGAATGGTATTTTTAGTCAGGCTTTTGCAAATAAAACAACTAAAAAATTAACTTTCCAACAAACTACAAGTAAGGAATGGAACAACTTCAAAGCACAATTAGAGCAAAAAGAAATTGATTTCAGAACACTACTTGAAAATATAAAGGAAGCCATCCAAAATAAAATTCCGTATGAAATCATTATAAATACGTTAAACCAAAAATATATTGAAATATCAAGTGAAAAAGTCAAAAAAATAATTTCTTTGGCAATGTACGGGACTATTTATATACAGCATAAAAAAGGATTCAAATTCATGAATAGCTATATGATTGGTTTGGTTTCCACATTTTTCTCTGATATGGTTTATGACGAAGCTACAAAATCTCTTATCACTCCACTTTTCATTTCTATTGGAGTAACTTCTTTTGACGAAATACAATTGTTAGATCAAACAATTTCATACGGGCACGGTTTACTGGCTATTAGAACGATTGCTTTTATTTTAAATACTGTGAGAAATAAATCATCTGAAAACTTTTTGGAAAGTCTTATAAATGAAATTGAAAGATAGCACCTTTACCCCAACTTTACCGAAGTCATATTGAGCGAACCTCCTACCATTTTATCGTTAAAGAACAAAACATCATCTTTATTGTCTTGCAAAGCAAGCGAATAAATCAGCGGATAATAATGGTCTGGAGTCGGAATTGCCAACTTGGCTTTTTCGCCTAAATCCTGATAATTGATAAGGGATTTATGGTCGTTTTTTCCGATTTTTTCCTTAAACAAATCGTTCATTTCCACAGCCCAATCAAACCCAAAGTTAGGTGTATTCATATTTTTCCAATCCACCATTCGCAGGTTGTGAACCATATTTCCACTCCCGATAATCAGCACGCCTTTTTTTCGCAAAGCAGCTAATTGTTTTGCCAAATCATAGTGATATTGGGCAGGTTTAAAATAGTCGATGCTCAACTGCAAAACCGGAATATCCGCATCAGGATACATATGCCTTACGACAGTCCAGGTTCCGTGGTCTAAGCCCCAATCGTGGTCAAGACCTACATTGGTCGAAGTAATCAGTTGGGCTGTTTCTTTTGCCAAAATCGGATTCCCTTTGGCAGGATACTGCACATCAAAAAGAGCCTGCGGAAACCCTCCGAAATCGTGAATGGTTTTCAGGTTTTCCATAGCGGTTATATGGGTTCCGTTTGTGAGCCAATGGGCAGAAATCACCAAAACGGCTTCGGGTCTAGGAATTTCCCTGCCGAATTTAGCCCAGGTTCGGGAAAATTCATTATCTTCGATTCCGTTCATCGGAGAGCCGTGCCCTATAAAAAGTACAGGCATTTTCACGCTTTGCTCTTTGAGCGTTTGTGTCCAGTTATAAAATGGTTGTAGTGTTGTCATAGCTAATCCTCCTAATCCTAATTTAATAAATGTTTTACGTTCCATTATTTTTTAAACATTTGTATATACAAATATAGTAAAAAATAGTTGATTTACAAAAATTAGAAAAAATAAAATCTTACTTTTGCACCCTTAAAAATTTAATACTCAGATGACACAAATCAGAAACATTGCCATTATTGCCCACGTTGACCACGGAAAAACCACTTTGGTTGACAAAATTATGCACCACTGTCAGCTTTTCAGAGCTACTGAAAACACAGGAGATTTAATTTTGGACAATAACGATTTGGAACGTGAGAGAGGAATAACCATTGTTTCTAAAAACGTATCCGTTACCTACAAAGGTACAAAAATAAACATCATCGACACTCCGGGTCACGCTGATTTCGGTGGTGAGGTAGAACGGGTTTTGAATATGGCAGACGGAGTTTTGCTTTTGGTTGATGCCTTTGAAGGACCAATGCCACAAACCAGATTCGTTTTGCAAAAAGCCATCAGTCTTGGGCTGAAACCTTGTGTGGTAATCAATAAAGTTGACAAAGAAAACTGTACTCCCGAAGAAGTTCACGAAAAAGTTTTTGATTTGATGTTTGAATTGGGTGCAGAAGAATGGCAACTTGACTTCCCGACCGTTTATGGTTCTGCCAAACAAAACTGGATGAGTGAAGACTGGAAAAACAAAACCGAAAATATCGAACCGCTTTTGGATATGGTTCTGGAACATATTCCTGCTCCGAAAGTATCAGAAGGAACGGTTCAGATGTTGATTACATCGCTTGACTTTTCTTCATTTACGGGACGTATCGCTATCGGACGTTTGCAAAGAGGAACACTAAAAGAAGGAATGAATATTTCGCTTGTAAAACGTGACGGGAAAATCATCAAGTCAAAAATCAAAGAACTTCACACTTTTGAAGGTGTCGGAAGAAGAAAAGTAGAAGAAGTGCAAGCAGGAGACATTTGTGCTTTGGTAGGTCTGGAAGGATTCGACATCGGAGATTCGGTTGCGGATTTTGAAAACCCGGAAGCATTGCCAACTATTGCGATTGACGAGCCTACGATGAGTATGCTCTTTACGATTAACGATTCGCCTTTCTTCGGAAAAGAAGGAAAATTCGTTACTTCAAGACACATCAAAGACCGTTTGACCAAAGAGTTGGAAAAGAATTTGGCTTTGAGAGTGGAAGAAACAGGAAGTGCAGATAAATTTATGGTTTTCGGTCGTGGAGTATTGCACTTATCTGTTCTTATCGAAACAATGCGTAGAGAGGGATACGAACTTCAAATCGGACAACCGCAGGTTATCATCAAAGAAGTTGACGGAGTAAAATGTGAACCAATCGAAGAATTAACCATTGATTTACCGGAAAATCTTTCAGGTAGAGCGGTTGAATTTGTAACTTTACGTAAAGGAGAAATGCTTTCGATGACTCCGAAAGGCGACAGAATGGTAATTGAATTTATCATTCCGTCAAGGGGAATTATCGGACTTCGTAACCAGATTCTGACTGCTACGGCAGGAGAGGCAATTATGGCACATAGATTTTTGGAATACCAACCGTACAAAGGAGAAATTCCGGGTCGTATCAACGGTTCGTTGATTTCTATGGAAAACGGAAAAGCCATTCCGTATTCGATTGATAAACTACAAGACAGAGGAAAATTCTTTGTTGACCCGAACGAAGATATTTACGAAGGACAGGTTATCGGAGAAAACTCAAGAGGTGATGATATGACCGTAAACGTTACCAAAACCAAAAAATTGACTAACGTACGTTCTTCGGGAGCAGATGATAAAGCGAGAATCGTTCCTGCTATCAAATTTTCGTTAGAGGAGGCTTTGGAATATATCCAAAAAGACGAATATGTTGAGGTAACTCCGAAATCACTTCGCTTACGTAAAATCTACCTAAACGAAAACGATAGAAAGCGACATAAAGTAGATTAAATTCTATTTTTTTCAACGAAAAAGACCTGTTTTACAGGTCTTTTTTATTTCTTGTAGAACCCTTTAGGGCTAACTTTTTTTCGATTTCTTCTTCTGTTTTAGGAAATTCCACCTCTTCTTCTTTAACAATCACCCGAACGGTATAATCATTGGGTTTAATAGGAGTTCCATACATTTCCGAGTAATTTTTCGTGAAAACGGCTCCGAAATAAAGAATAATAGCAGAATAATAAACCCAAACCAAAATTACCAAAACCGAACCCGCAGCTCCGTATAAATCCATCTTAGTCGAGTTCCCTAGATATAAACCAATCGCCCATTTACCAATCATAAACAAAACAGCCGTAAAGAGCGAACCTATAATTGTTTCCCTCCAACCGAGTTTTCCGTCAGGCAAGGTTTTGAAGATAAACCCGAAAATTATAGTTACAATCACCAAAACTACCAACGTATTTACCCAAGCCACCAGGAAAACAATATCGCTGTGAAACAAACCCGTAAGGTAATCGTATAAATAATTAACCAAAGTGTTTATTATCAAACTGATAAGAAGGATAAATCCCAACACTCCAATCATCGAAAACGACAGCAAACGGTTCACCACCATTTTCATAATTCCCTTTTTGGGTTTGGGTTTAAGCTCCCAGATATAGTTGATGGAACTCTGAATTTCAGCAAAAATTCCCGAAGCCGAAAACAAAAGCATCCCAAACCCGATAACCGTAGCAACACTCATATTATCAGACAGTTTAATGCTTTTGATGGCTTCCTGAATCTGCACGGCAGCATTCTCACCCACCAAATTTTGAATTTGAGAAAACAACTCTCCCCTAACGGCTTCTTCTCCAAAAAAATAACCTGCAGAAGAAATAATCAATATAACGAGGGGTGGAATCGAAAAAATAGTGTAATATGACAGTGAAGCACTGAATTTCATACAGTTATCACCTAAAAATTCTGATACGGAGACTTTAAAAAGTTTAAATACCGATTTTAATTTATTTTTTATCATCACTTTTACTGCATTATATCTTTAAAAAACACTTTTACAACATCAATTAAACAGGCTCTAAAATAGTGAAATTCCGGCACAAAAAACAAACCGTTTTTATTTCCTGAAATTTTAAAGTTAGAAAACTCTAAAACAACGTTATCCCGAAAAAACAGACTTAAAAAATTGCAAAAAACAATAAAATGGGTATTTTTACCCATTGAATTTTATGCAGGATTTAAGAAATTTACCCAAATTTTAAAAATACTCAATATGACAGCAAACAGAAACACAGGCGAAGTGATTACACTTACAGAGGCAGTAGATTTTACCCACTCTTTTCAGACAGCAAACCCGAATGCGATTAAGGCTTTTCTTGTGGGAGAAGAAAAGTTGGATTTAATTCTCAAACAAAGAGGTTGTATTGGAATTCGCATTTATAACGGACAGGAAAACAACAAAAACAATCTTGTTTTAGTTGGTGTTGATGAAAACGGAGAAGATATGACTAACGGAGTAATTGTAGAACATTTAAACCCTTGCCCTCCCGACTGTTCAAAAACAAGTGCATTACTTAAACCATAATTTTGTATCAGATTATTTTTTATACAACTCTTTTTATAGGTATTGCACCTTTAGTAGTTCTGTTTACCAAAAAAAGGGCTTTTGACAAAACACACCCAATAGTTCCGTTTATATGGCTTACAGCTATTGCTACTCTATATGAATTTACTGGAACAGGATTACTAAAAATAAATACAAACTATTGGTTTCAATTCTATTCCTTATTTGAGTTTTTAACTCTGTTTTATTTCTTTTATCGTTTATCAGAATATATATATACTTTGATTTACAGGACATTAATGCTATTGTTTGTGGCTTCTTACCTCATATCTCTTTTTGTATGGAGTGATACTGATAAACTGATTTCTATGACCATAAATAAAATTTTTATGTCCTGTTTTATTTTTATTGCAGTTTATTTATGGTTTAAGAGCCTGTTTAAAAATGTAGAAATACTTAATCTGTGGAAACACGATAATTTTTATTTTGTGTCGGCTTTTTTTATTTATTATTTTGCTACATTTTTATTGTTTTTATTCGGAAATGTAGTGTTTGACATCAGTATTTATGTTACGGACTATTGGTTAGTGAATGTTATCGCAACGCTTATTTTGCGAATTTTGTTAATTACAGGAATATGGAATATGAAAAAGCCTTTAAGGTAATTTTTTGGGTATTATCGGGAGTTATGTTTGCTGTTGCTTTAGGAGTTTTGATGTTTCTACAAAGCATTTATCATACGGTGTATGCTAAAATAAACGGAAAAACAATAACAGAATTAGAAGAAAAAGCAATCGAAGAACAACCCGAAAGTGCAGAACAATCTTTTAATCCTTTCAGCGAAAGAGAAATGGAAGTAATATTTTATACTATAAAAGGATATGGTGCGGTAGAGGTAGCTGATAAGTTGAAAATCTCTAAAAGAACAGTAGAAAGGCACAAAGAAAATATGAAAGATAAAACAGATTCAAAAAACTTTACAGGTGTTATTTATTATGCTCTTACCAATCGACTTTTTACTGACAAAGACCTTAAAAAGCTACAAAATCATTGAAATTGGGTGTTTTTACTCATAAATTTTCTCGAGAAATGGGTAAAAACACCCATTAATTTCTTCTTAAAGCGAGGTAATTTTGTGGTATTATTAACTAAAATTTAAAAAGCAATGAGAAAGTTAAAATTAAATTTTGTAGCCTTGGCTACATTGGTTTTGGGAACCGCTGTCTTTATGGCTTGCTCCAATGAGGAAAACACGAAAACTCCTGACAACTCTTTAATGAATTACAGGATTGTAATTGAAGATGAAATTGATGAAATGTTCTATGAGTATGTAAATTCAGATGAGTTTATAAACTACTATAGCACTGTGGAAAACTTTAACTATCTGCTGAATTACGATTGGTTAGAACGTTTTACTACTGAAGAAGAAATGTTTGAATGGATAGAAGATA
>JBAYSC010000069.1:0-11866 GCA_041676345.1 Flavobacteriaceae bacterium
TCAGGGAATTGGTAACGTTGGAGAAACTCTGGTAAGCTATCTGGCTAAAGAAGGAGCATCGGTTCAGATTACCGATATCAGCGAAAGCCGTCTGGAAGAAGTAGCTCAGAAATATAATGTTTCTATCTATAAAGGAGCCGATTTATATAGTGAAGAGGTTGATATTTATGCTCCTTGTGCTTTGGGTGCTACCATCAATGACCAGACTATCAACAAACTAAAAGCCAAAGTAATTGCAGGTGCTGCCAACAATCAGCTGGCAAACGAAAACATTCACGGACAAATTCTCAAAGACAGAGGTATCGTTTATGCTCCCGATTTCTTAATCAATGCAGGCGGAATCATCAACGTATATGGAGAAATCGTAAAATACGGAAAAGATGAGGCTCTTAGAAGAACCGAAAACATTTACAACACCACGTTGGAAATTCTGAATTTTGCAAAAGAAAACGATATTACAACTCATCAGGCAGCTTTTTCTGTGGCTCAAAATAGAATTGATGCCAAAAAAGCAGAGATGAAATAATTTTTGTTTTCTATCCGAAATATTTAGCTATTTTTGCAAAGCGAAAGGAAAACATCTTTTCGCTTTGTAATTTTAAACCCATAAGTTCTTTCAGAAGTGTTAACCAGAAGACATATTCGAGTTAAGGTGATGCAATCTATCTATGCGATGCACCAAAGCAATTCCGATGCTATCGAAAAAGAAGAAAAATTCCTTTTTTTGAGCATCGAAAACATTCAAAACCTGTATCTTACCGTTCTTTCCGCCCTTGTGGAAATCAGGGAATACGAAAGTGATTTTATCGAAAAATCCAAAAACAAACACCTGAAAACCAAGGAAGAAATGAATCCGAATATGAAGTTTGTCAGCAATGCCATACTCAATATTCTTTCGGAAAGCAGTTCGTTGAGTGAAGCCTTAGAGGCTAAAAAAATCAACAACTGGAAGCTCAACGATGACTATATTATTATTCTTGCAAATGCTGTAAAGTCAAGCGAAATTTACAAGAATTATATGGCAGTCCCTTCACAGGATTTTGAAAGCGACAAGCAGTTTATTTTGGATATTTTCGCTGAAATTATCGCTCCCAACGACAAATTTTATGAGTATTTAGAAGACTATAAAATCACTTGGGTTGACGACATCCCCACGGTAAATACCAATATTATCAAGCAAATCAGCCGTCTGAAATCAGAAAACGATACTTTTAAAATATCAAAACTCTATAAAGACGATGACGATAAAGAATTTGTCAAGCAGCTTTTTAGAAAAACGATTCTCAACGAGAGTGAACTCGAAAAAGAATATGCTGACAAAACTCCGAACTGGGACAAAGACCGAATTGCAGAGCTCGATACCATTATTTTGAAAATGGCTATTTGTGAATTTTTGAAGTTTCCGTCCATTCCGTTTAAGGTAACTATTAACGAATATTTAGAGATTGCTAAAGAGTATTCTACTCCAAAAAGTAGTATTTTTATCAACGGAATCTTAGATAATTTGTCGAAAAAATACCAATCAGAAAACCGGAATCTCAAAGCAGGAAGAGGACTTATGTGATTGAAGATTTAGGATTGAAGATTGAAGATTGAAGATTTTTGTACGTTGAAAACCGATTAACCGATTAACCGATAACCAATTAACCAATAACCAATAACCAATAACCAATAACCAATTAACCAATAACCACAAAAAAATGAAAAAGATCTTGTTACTATTGACCTTTGCAGCTTTTTTAGGTTGTAAAGACAGTGCCGTAAACAAATTGGATGAGCAAAAGTTAGTCGAAACAGCCAAAGCCAATGCTTTTCCAGAAATTGCATTCGACAACCCTGTGCACGATTTCGGGACAATCGCTATGGGAGAAAAAGCAGAAACTGTTTTCCGTTTTAAAAACGAAGGTGAAGCCGATTTGGTTATTATTGATGCCAAAGCATCTTGTGGCTGCACCGCCCCCGATTATACCAAAACACCTGTAAAACCCAACGAGTACGGAGAAGTAAAAGTGGTTTTCTCTCCTACAAGTGTAGGTTTTCAGGAAAAAACCGTTACGCTTACTACCAACACACAAGCAGGATCAGAAGTCGTAACCATTAAAGCAAACGTAAACCCTAAAAATTAAAACCCATGGAAGGAATTGGAGCATTTGTACCCTATTTATTGATTTTTGTCGTGTTTTATCTGTTGATACTCAGACCACAACAAAAGAAAATCAAACAAGAAAAACAATTTGAAAACGAAATCAAAGTAGGCGATAAAATCGTTACTAAAAGCGGAATTCACGGTAAGATTTCAGAACTTTATGAAGATTCTGTGGTTATTGAAACCATGTCAGGAAAACTGAAAATGGAACGTTCTGCCATTTCGATGGAACTTTCTAAAAAAGTAAACGAAAAGAAATAATTTGAATAATTATAAGCGAATTCTTAGATGCCCGACCCTAAAAGTCGGGCATTTTGAGTATCTTTGCCCCTTTATAAAAATGGAATTATGAATCAGGAAATACGAAATTTAGAGCCCAAAGTTCTTTGGAATAAATTTGCCGATTTGAATGCCGTTCCTCGTCCGTCAAAAAAGGAAGAAAAAGTCATTGCTTTTATGATGGATTTCGGACAAAAATTAGGTCTCGAAACCCTTAAAGACCACGTGGGGAACGTCATTATCAAAAAACCGGCTACCTCAGGAATGGAAAATCGCAAAACCATTGTGATGCAGTCGCATCTGGATATGGTACATCAGAAAAATAACGACACTGTTTTTGATTTCGACACTCAGGGAATCGAAATGTATGTGGACGGAGATTGGGTGAGAGCCAAAGGCACAACCCTCGGAGCAGATAACGGACTTGGAGTGGCTACCATTATGGCAATTCTCGAAAGCACCGATATTCCACACCCTGCTATCGAAGCTCTTTTTACCATTGATGAAGAAACCGGAATGACAGGAGCTATGGGGCTTCAGGGCGGAATGCTTGAAGGAGAAATTCTACTCAATTTGGATACCGAAGAAGATGACGAAATCGACATCGGGTGTGCAGGAGGCGTTGACGTAACGGCTGAAAGAAGCTACAATTCAGAAGAAATTCCCGAAAATTCTGTCGGATATACGATTACCGTAAAAGGGCTGAACGGAGGACATTCCGGTATGGATATTCACAAAGGTTTGGGGAATGCCAACAAAATTATGAACCGCCTTTTATTTGACGGATTCGAGAATTTCGGATTGCAGATTGCTGAAATCAACGGAGGAAGCCTCAGAAATGCCATTCCGAGAGAAAGTGTGGCAAAAGTGATTATCTCAGGGATTTTCAATGATGCTTTCAAAGCTGAAATTCAGGAAGTTATCTCAGATATTAAAACCGAATTCAAAACTACTGAACCCAATCTGGAAATTCTCATCGAAGAAGCTCCTCTGCCCGAATCGGTAATGGAATTAGGTGTTCAGGAAGGATTGCTCAGAGCGATTTATACGGCTCACAACGGAGTCTATAGAATGAGTTCTGACTTTGAGGATTTGGTGGAAACTTCAAATAATATTGCGAAAGTTGTTGTAAAAAACGGACAAATTTCGGTTCAATGCCTGACCCGTTCTTCGGTTGAAAGCTCGAAATTTGACTTGGCAAATGCCCTTCGTTCGGCTTTTGAACTCTTTGGAGCCGAAGTAACTTTCACAGGGTCTTATCCGGGTTGGACACCAAATGCCAATTCCGAAATTCTCGATGTTTTAGTTCCGATTTACGAAAAACAAAACGGAAGCAAACCCAACGTAGTGGCTTGTCATGCTGGTTTGGAATGTGGAATTTTGGGAACGAATTATCCTGATATGGATATGATTTCATTTGGCCCGACCATCAAAGGAGCTCACTCTCCCGACGAAAGAGCCAGCATTTCATCGGCTCAAAAATACTGGAAATTTGTGTTGGAAATTTTAGAGAATATTCCTTTAAAATAATGGGCTAAACTAAATAATATAATGCCTGATAGTTTTGAAAACCTGTCAGGTATTAACTTGAAACTTTAAACAAATTAAACCTGAAACAAAAAAATAAATGAAACAATATTTTAATCCGTGGCATCACGTAAACCCGAAAACAAAAGACAAAGGTGTTGTAAACGGAATTATCGAAATTCCGAGAGGTTCAAGAGCAAAATATGAATTAGATAAAGACAGCGGACTTTTGATTCTTGACCGTGTGCTTTATTCTTCGGTTTATTATCCTGCCAATTACGGGTTTATTCCGCAAACCTATTGTGATGACAAAGACCCTTTGGATATTTTGGTTATTTCACAAATCAAAGTGGTTCCGATGTGTATGACTCCTGCCAAAGTTATCGGAGTGATGCGAATGATGGATCAAAACGAAGCTGATGACAAACTCATTGCCGTATCAGCCGGAGACCCTACTTACAATCATATCAATGATATTTCTGAACTTCCTCCGCATGCTATTGCAGAACTTCGCAGCTTTTTTGAAGACTACAAAAAATTGGAAAACAAGGTGGTTGTGGTTGAAGAATTTTTGGGCAGAGATTTAGCTCTTGAAATTCTGGAAGAAAGTTATGTGATGTATGACCAACACATCCGAAACAAATAATTAAAAAGTCCCGATTCCCTTCAAGTCGGGATTTTTTATAACCATTCTAAACTTTAGTCTTATCTAAAATTATTTTTACTTTTGAGTAAAAACGAGTATTTTTGTACAGAAATTCTTGAGCTAAAAAGCTGACTATGACACATTCCGAAGAAAATTATTTAAAGATTATTTATCATCTTTCGCTCAAATCAGAAGCTGAAGTAAGTACCAATGCCATTGCGGGAGTAATGGACAGCAAACCTTCTTCCGTAACCGATATGGTTCAGAAGTTGGCCGAAAAAGAGCTGGTTTCCTACAAAAAATACCAAGGCGTTTCCCTTACCGAAAAAGGGAAAAAAGTAGCGGTAAACATCATCAGAAAACATCGTTTGTGGGAAGTTTTTTTGGTAGAAAAACTCAACTTTTCGTGGGATGAGGTTCACGATATAGCAGAACAGCTCGAACACATCAAATCAGAACAGCTCACCAATCGTTTGGATGAATTTCTCGATTTCCCGACCGAAGACCCTCACGGAGACCCGATTCCCAACAAAAACGGAGAAATTCCAAAGCTCACCCGACAGCTTTTGGCCGATGCTCCGCTCAAAGAAAATCTGATTTGTGTGGGAGTAAAAGACAGTTCTTCCAGTTTTTTACAATATTTGGACAAGCAGAACATTTCGTTGGGAACTTTACTGCAAATAATTGATAAAGAGGATTTTGACAAATCGCTAAAACTACTCATAAACCAAAACGAAATTACGGTTTCTCACATGGTTGCCAATAATATTTTTGTAAAACAACGCTGATTATGTTTGATGCTACACTTACATATTTAGAAACCATAAATCCTGTCTGGGCAGCCCTTTTGGCGGGACTTTTCACCTGGTTGCTCACAGCAATCGGAGCTTCATTTGTTTTCCTTTTCAAAAATATGAGCCGTACACTTCTTGACGGAATGCTGGGGTTTACAGGTGGAGTTATGGTGGCTGCCAGCTATTGGAGTTTGCTTTCGCCTGCTATCGAAATGAGTGAAGGCGAAGGTTTCGCAAAAGTGCTTCCGGCTGCTATCGGGTTTTTGCTGGGAGCTTTGTTTTTGTTTGGTTTAGACAAAGCCCTACCGCATTTGCACATCAATTTCAAAGAAAAAGACAAAGAAGGAGTAAAAACCCAATGGCAGAAAACTACCTTACTCACTCTGGCCATTACCCTGCACAACATTCCCGAAGGTTTGGCTGTAGGAGTGCTTTTCGGAGGAGTGGCACTGGGAATTCCCGAAGCCAGTATTGCGGGAGCTGTCGTACTTGCTCTGGGAATCGGGATTCAGAATTTGCCCGAAGGAGTGGCTGTAGCTATGCCTCTCAGACGTATGGGAATGAGTCGTAAAAAGAGCTTCCTTTACGGACAGGCTTCAGCTTTGGTCGAACCCGTAGCAGCAGTTCTGGGAGCGGTAGCCGTTTCGTTTTTCACTCCTATACTTCCTTATGCTTTGGCTTTTGCAGCCGGAGCTATGATTTTTGTGGTTATCGAAGAAGTAATTCCCGAAACCCAACAGGATAAAAATACAGATATTGCTACCCTCGGCTTTATTCTTGGTTTTGTGATTATGATGAGTCTGGATGTGGCTTTGTCGTAATTTTCAAAATTCTACATAATAAAAACGGACACTTCAAAAGTGTCCGTTTTTATTATAATTTGCTTTGTAATTACCAGATTTTCACTCGGTTTTCGGGAGCGATATACATTCCGTCTCCTTCTTTAATATCAAAGGCATCATAAAAAGACTGTACGTTCTGCAACGGAACATAAGCCCTGTATTGAGCAGGGGAGTGAGGGTCTGTTTTTACCTGATTTTTGATATATTCCTCTCTTGATTTTCCTCTCCAGATCGTAGCCCACGAAATAAAGAAACGTTGCTCAGGAGTGAATCCGTCAATAGGTTCGGGTTTTCCGTTTTCTTTGAAATAGATTTGCAGACCGTCATAAGCAGCATTTACCCCTCCGAGGTCTCCGATATTTTCACCCAAGGTGAATTTTCCGTCCACAAAAATCCCGGGAAGCGGTTGCAAAGCACTATATTGGTCTGCCAAAGCTCCTCCAAGCTCGGTAAACTGAGCTAAATCTTCTTCTGTCCACCAGTCTTTAAGGTTTCCGTCTGAATCATATCTGGAACCCGAATCATCAAAACTATGGGAAATTTCGTGCCCGATAACCGCTCCGATTCCCCCATAATTCACCGCTTCATCCGCTTTATAATCATAAAAAGGAGGTTGTAGTATGGCAGCAGGGAAAACGATTTCGTTAAAAGACGGATTAAAATAAGCATTCACCGTTTGAGGTGACATAAACCACTCTTCTTTATCAACGGGTTTGCCCAATTTTTCCAGATTTTCCTCAAATCTCCATTTGGCAAGATTTTTTCGGTTTTCAAAATACGTTCCTCCTTCTTCCGGACTTTTTATTTCTAAGTCCGAAAAATCTTTCCACTTGTTCGGATACCCGATTTTCACGTTGGTTTTATGGATTTTTGCAATAGCGTTTTCTTTGGTAGCTTTGGTCATCCACGGTAAATTGTTGATGCGGTTTTCAAAAGCCAAAAACACGTTTTTCACCATGGCTTCAGCTTTGGCTTTTGCCTCAGGCGGAAACTTTTTCTCTACATATAATTTCCCCAAAGCTTCTCCAAGCGAACCGTTTACGGTCTGTAAAGCATTCTCGTCTCTGGGTCTTTCCTTTAAAGCTCCTTGCAGGGTTTTGCTGTAGAATTCCCAGTTTGCGGTTTCGATTTCGGTAGTCAGAGCACTGGTAGAACCGTTGAGAAGTGTCCATCTCATATAGTTTTTCCAATCTGCAACATTTCCTTTTTTAAGGATTTCGTCTAAGGCTGTGATATAGTTGGGTTGCGAAACAATAATACTGTCCATATTTTTATACCCGACCTCATTCAGATAAGTGTCCCAACTGATTGACGGAGCTAATTTCTGTAAATCAGCAATTGATTTCGGGTTGTAGGTCTTACGTCTGTCCCGTCTTTCTACCCGGTCTAAAGTCGGAATGATTATAGCGGTTTCAAAAGCCAATATGTTTTCTGCATTGGCAGTTGCCTGCTCGGGAGTTTCTCCCAAAAACTGTAACATACGGGCAACATGTTCTACATATTTTTGTCTTTTTTCGACATTGTCAGGGCTGTCAGATACATAATATTCTCTGTCAGGAAGCCCCACCGAACCTGTTCCTAAATACAATACGTTTCGGTTGGAATCTTTGGCATCAGTATTCACATAAGTTCCAAAAAAGCCCAATCCCGAACCGCTTTTGTGCATTTCGGTGAGCAACGCCTGCAAATCAGCTACGTTCTGAACGGCATCAATTTTTTCTAAATAGGGGTTCAATGGCTCAATCCCGTTTTTGTCACGGGACAAGGTATCCATAATGGTTTTATACAAATTAATCGCCTTTCCTTGGTCTGTATCAGAAGCGTAATTTCCGTTTTTTATGGCATCATCCAAAATGGCTTTTACATCATCATCGGTATTTTTACGAAGTTCATCAAAACTTCCCCAACGGGTTCTGTCTGCGGGAATCTCAGTGCTGTCAAGCCATTTTCCGTTTACGAATCTGAAAAAATCATCGCTTGGTTTTACCAAAGTATCCATATAAGCAAGGTTTATTCCGTGAATTTCGTCTTATTTTTCTTCTTTTTTAACGCAAGAAGTCAAAAATGCTGTGCCTATCATCATAAGTCCTATTGTTTTTAATTTCATATTCTCTTTTTTTTGGGTTGAATCTCACAAAGGTATAAAAAATATAATCTTACTCAAACAGGTGTATGGCAGATTTACAGATTGTCAGATTTGCGAATTTGCAAATAAAAAGAGACCTTTGCCCTTAGTTTATTTACAACTTATGAAAGAGATTTTCAAAGCCTACCGTAAGTTTTTTTTATTGATTGCCCTGTTGTCTGCCTTAATTATTTTTTTGTTTTACAGAGCTTTAACTCCCAAAAAAACACTCCCGATTTATTCCCCTGCAGAAGTAAATCCTGAATTGGTGGACAGTTTGGTGGAACACATTAAAATCAACCACAGAATTGCAGATTGGGAATTTGTCAATCAAAACGGAAAAACCATTACTCACAAAGACTACGAAGGAAAAATCTATGTTGCTGATTTTTTCTTCACCACCTGTCCTACCATTTGCCCGATTATGACCGATAATATGGTTTGGCTTCAGGATAAAATAAAAGATTTTCCTGATGTAATGTTGCTTTCTCATTCGGTTACTCCCGATATCGACACGCCTGAAGTGCTCAAAGAATATGCTTTGGAGAAAGGAGTGAATGACTCTGTTTGGAATCTGGTAACAGGTGAAAAAAGAGATATTTTCTATATCGCCCGACAATCATATCTGGCTGTAAAAACAGGAAGTCCGCAAGAATTATATGATATGGTGCATACGGAAAACTTTATTCTGGTTGACAAAGAAAGGCGTATCAGAGGGTTTTATGACGGAACCAAACAGGAAGATATGGAGCAACTCCTCCGGGATATTTCTTTTTTAATGCACAACGATTAGCCGTAAATTAAAAAGAACTAACTTTGCACAAAAATTTAAAAAAACGATGAAAAAACTAAGTATGGTAGCCTGTGTTGCTACATTATTTTTTGCCTGTGAAAAACAACAGGACGGTTATCAAATTACCGGAACCATAGACGGAATCGAAGACGGGAAAAAGATTATCATCCAAAAACAAAACGAAGTCGGGATGACTTTTGCTCTGGATTCTACTTTCGTGAAAAACGGACAGTTTACCTTTGAAGGAAAAAGCGATGATATCGAAATCGTTACTTTCCACATTGAAGAAGTTCAGGGATTTGTTCCTTTTATTTTGGAAAACGAAAAAATAAATGCCGTTATTTATAAAGACAGCCTTAATGCAAGTAAAATTTCGGGTTCCTACAACAATGACCAGCTTATCAAATACAACGACGAAGTAAAAGTTTTGTATGACGATATCGAAAAATTTGAAATGGAAAACACTCAGGCCTACAGCCAGGCTAAAGAAGCCAACGATACCGAAACGATGGACAGGCTTTTGAGCGAACGTCGGGCTTTGCGGGCAAAACTAAAAGATTATAACGAAAATTTTATCTCTGATAACACGAATTCGTTTGTTTCGTTGCTGCTTTTACAAGGATTTTTAAACAGTCCCGAAGCCGATATAGCTCAGATAAAAACCTTTTTTGAGGCTTTCACTCCCGAGCTCAAAGCTACCAAAACCGGAAAAGCTTTGGGAGAAACATTGGCTAAGGTTTCGGCTGTTTCGGTAGGGCAAATGGCTCCTGATTTTTCTGCTCCAAACCCTGACGGACAAATGGTTTCGCTCAAAGAATCTATGGGAAAAGTAACCCTTATTGATTTTTGGGCTTCGTGGTGTGGGCCGTGTAGAAGAGAAAACCCAAATGTAGTGGCTTTGTATAACGAATTTCACGAAAAAGGACTCAATATTATCGGAGTTTCACTCGACAGAGAAGATGCTCACGACAAATGGGTTGAAGCCATCGCAACCGATAACCTGACCTGGACACAAATCTCTAACCTGAAATTCTGGCAAGATCCCATTGCACAACAATATAACGTACAATCAATTCCTGCTACGTTCCTTTTGGATGAAACCGGAAAAATTGTCGCTAAAAACCTCAGAGGCGAAGAGCTAAAAGCCAAAGTAGCTGAGCTTTTAGGAGAATAATCCAGAGAATAGAAAATAGAGTAAAATCCGTTTTGCGAAAAAGCAAGACGGATTTTTTTGTACCTTTGCACAATTATCAGAAAAACAGGTTGTTTTTTTGATGTTTTCGATTTTTTAATTTTTTTAGATTTTATTATTATGAAGTTAAGTTCAAACGAAGTCATTGCATTAGAAGATAAATACGGAGCACACAATTATCACCCGCTACCGGTTGTATTAAACAAAGGAGAAGGTGTTTTTGTATGGGACGTTGAAGGGAAGAAATATTACGATTTTCTGTCTGCATATTCAGCTGTAAACCAAGGACATTGCAACCCGAAAATCACAAAAGCCCTGACTGACCAGGCTCAAACTCTGGCACTTACTTCGAGAGCTTTCTATAACGATAAATTAGGCGTTTACGAACAATATATTACCAATTATTTCGGTTTTGATAAAGTTCTTCCGATGAATACGGGAGCTGAAGCCGTTGAAACTGCTATCAAACTTTGTAGAAAATGGGCTTATGAAAAGAAAGGAATTCCTGAAAAACAAGCAAATATAATCGTTTGTGAGGGAAATTTTCACGGACGTACAACAACGATTATTTCGTTTTCAAATGATGAAAATGCAAGAAAAAATTTCGGTCCTTACACAGACGGATTTATTGCTGTTGAATACAACAACTTAGAGGCTCTGGAAAACGCACTTTCCACTCAAAAAAATATTGCCGGATTTTTGGTGGAACCGATTCAGGGAGAGGCAGGAGTTTATGTTCCGAGTGAGGGATATTTGGCAAAAGCGAAAGAATTATGCCAAAAATATAACGTACTTTTTATAGCAGACGAAGTTCAGACAGGGATTGCAAGAACCGGAAAATTATTGGCTGTTCATCACGAAAATGTACAACCTGATATTCTGATTTTAGGGAAAGCACTTTCGGGAGGCGTTTATCCTGTTTCCGCTGTTTTGGCAAATGATGAAATTATGAATGTCATCAAACCCGGACAACACGGTTCGACTTTCGGAGGAAATCCGATTGCAGCTGCGGTTGCTATTGCTGCTCTTGAAGTGGTAAAAGACGATAAATTAGCTGAAAATGCCGATAAACTCGGGAAACTTTTCAGAGAAAAGATGAACGAATATATCCAAAACAGCACGATTGCAACGCTTGTCAGAGGAAAAGGACTTCTGAATGCCATCGTAATCAACGATACCGAAGAAAGCGAAACAGCTTGGAATATTTGTGTTCGTTTGAAAGAAAACGGACTTTTGGCAAAACCCACTCACGGAAATATCATTCGTTTTGCACCTCCTTTGGTTATGAACGAAGAACAGCTTTTGGATTGTGTTTCGATTATCACGAAAACACTTCGAGAGTTCGAGAAATAAACAATTTCGAAAAATATATTTTACCTACTCCGACAGAGTTTAAAACCATAAGTGTTCGGAAGACGATTTTTTGTAGTAAATACAAGGCTTTTGAGAGGTTCGTCAGTTCGAGTAGCGAAGTGAAACGGAGCATATCGAGAACTTCTCGATACGGTTTTTCTCCATTTCA
>JBAYSC010000070.1:0-11810 GCA_041676345.1 Flavobacteriaceae bacterium
ATAGGTAGTAAGAAAATAATCCGTAAATTCCTCCACGACATCTACTTCGACCGTAACGGTTGTGATTCCGTTGTGTTCTTCAAAAGTATAATTTTCCAATCCGCCTGCCCATTTTTCGACCTCTTCGCCTGTGGTAATTTCGATGTCGCCTTTCAGGATTCCGTAATGACGAATCGAAACAAATCGGTTGGGAATATTTTCTGCAATTTCAGAAACCATTCCGCCTTTTTCTCCGTTTTCGCCTGTCCCTAAAAAAAGAATTTTTGCTCCTTTTTCCCAACTGCCTTCATAAGTTGAAGTCGGGTTGAATTCGGCTGTCCAAGCCTCGTAGGTTGCTTTATTTTCCAGCCCGAGCATAGTGCTGTAAACCTTTGCTACCGGAGCTTTGATGTCTGTTTTGAATTGTGTTTTTTTCATAAAATGGGTTGTGAATAAGTTAATAATCATTTTAAATTCAATTGCCAGGAAACTCCGAATTTGTCAATCACCCATCCGAATTTTTGGCTAAAACCATAATTGTTCAATGGCATTGCTACTGTTCCGTTTTCGGATAGTTTTGAGAAAATTCTTTGAAGTTCTTCTTCATCCTTACATTCCACAAAGTTAGAAACAGCCGGAGTAAAATCCCAATTATGAATAGGCGGACTATCGCTACACATAAACCGTTGTCCGTTGAGCTCAAATATAGCCTGCATAATGGTTCCTTCCTTTCCGGGACTTTCTTTTTCCCAACGCTGAATATGTATAATCTTAGAGTTATCAAACAAACTCACATATAAGTTCATCGCTTGTTCAGCATCGTTTTTCTGAAAAGTCAAAGAGGTGATTATTTTTTGCTCATTTTCCATAGGCTCTTTTTGGGTTGCGGTTTGCCCGATTGCAGAGAAAGCCATCAGCCAACACATAAAAGTAATAAGTTGTTGTTTCATAGAGTCTTATTATTTAGTAATTTCCACGTATCGTTTAAAATGGTTCAGTATAGCCTGCCAGCCCGCTTTTTGCATATCGACAGGATTTATGTTTTCTGCTTCAAAGACGGTAACCACTTTTGTTTTGCCGTTTATTTTTTCAAAAGTAGTGATGATTTTTCGGTTGTCTTCGAAAGTATAAACGATTTTCTCCAACGGAATAATTTTGTCATAAACCGCTTTGAGGTCAAACCCGAAACTCCCGTCTTTGGCTTCCATTCGGGCACAATAAAGTCCTCCGATTTTCATATCATTTTCCGCTTTTGGACAATACCAATCATCCGAAGCATAATTCCATTGGATGATGTGCTCAGGATTGGTGTAATAGTCCCAAACCGTTTTGGGTATTGCCGAAGGCGGGGATTTCAGCACAAAAGTTCAATAGAATTACTACTGTTGAACCTTGCACAAATACTCAATCGAAGCACTTCAGCCCCGCTTTTGGCAATACCTTGTTAGCGGTTCGTTGTTTTTGTTTATTATAAATTGTTGTCAATATAGTCAGCAAGTTTTTCTAATGATTGTTCTGTTCCTGCTTCATTGTCTTTTGGGTCAATACCAATCGGGATGTTTTTAAAAGCGATTGTTACTTTAGTGCTATTGTTTCCGTTTTCTTCTAAAAACACTTCCATTATCATTTCGTCTGTAAACTTGCTTTTGTCTGATTGAAAAATGATATTCTGGACAATTTTTTCATAAGGATTTAGCTCAACAAATCGTGCAGAATATCGGTCTTCATTTTTCGCTGTTTTACCTACTCTTTTGTTGTCAATGTAAAATAGCGACATATCGTAACCACCACCAACTCTTAAATCAAAGTCGTGAATTTTTCCCGTCATTCCATTGGGAGCAAGCCAAGATTCCAATGCTTCTTTGTTGGTAAAAACATTATAGACTTTCTCTCTTGTTGCCTTAATGACTTTTGAATTTATTGAAGTTCTGTCCATAGTTATGGTTTTTGCCTTGTCAATACAATAAGTTTATAACTGTGTTCCTACACTCCACAAATTTCCTGCAAAGTCCTTAAATGTTGCTCTTCTGTCAGGGTCTCCTTCTCGTTGGTTTGGTTGTTCAACTGTTTCGCAACCAGCTTTGATAGCTTTGTCAAAAGTTTCGTCCACGTTAGGAACGTAAACGTGCATTACCAATGGAACGGGTGGAAACTTGTCTGATGAGTCACCAAGCATTATTACAGAGTCGTCAATTTGAATTTCAGTGTGCATAATCGTTCCGTCTGGCATATCGTAACGTCTAAGTTCTTTTGCGTTAAAAATGACTTTTAGCAAGTCAATCAACTTTTGAGCACCATTAACAATAAAGTATGGCGAAACGGAATTATATCCTGTCGGTTTGAATTGTTTACTCATATCTTTTCTATTTCAATATTTAATTTATTTCTCATTTTGTTTGACAGCTTACTTGCTACAAGTTGATAAGATTGGGTAATAAATTGCAACCACTCATTTTTTGTCAATCGGTTTATGTCGTCAAGATGTACCCAATTATGTCTGCCTAAATAATTATGCTTTGAAAATCCTGCTCTGCTTATCGTTTCTTCAAAAACATCTTCTGCTACTTTGAAAGAAACGGGTGAAGGAACTAAATCGGGGCTTGTAACCAAAAACATTTTGTCAGCCACGTTGAAACATAAATGGTCGCCCCATTTTATGTCTTCCGTCACTCCATTTAGTCCTAATGCTATATCACGAATTTCAAAAACTGTCATTTTGTTTTGTCTGGTTGTTCTATTCGGTTGGGTCGTCCTACAATGACCGCTAACTTTTGGATATCTGCATCAATCACAGCTTCTATGGTGATTTTGGTAAAGGTCATATTTTATAATTTTATTCGGTTGGAATTTTACTCATATCCATATAAAACAGCTCCCAAGTGTGACCGTCAAAGTCTTCGATGGTTCGTTGTTGCATAAAGCCGTAATCTTTCATTTCAATAGATTCTATGCCTCCTGCTTTGAGTCCTTTTTCTGTGGTTGTATTCATTTCGTCAAGCGAATCAAATGACAAAGCATAAAGTGCCGCTACGTTTGACTTTGTATCTGTAATCGGTTTGTTTATAAAACCCGAGAATTTTTCGTGAGAGAGCAACATCACGTAAATCGTATCACTCCAAACCATACATTTTCCGCTATCGTCTGAGAATTGCGGATTATTTGTAAAGCCCAAAGCCGTATAAAAATCCATTGACTTTTGGAGGTCTTTTACTGCTAAGTTTATAAAAATTTGTTTTGCCATATCTGTTTGTTTTGGTGGGTTAATATTTGGTTTTTTAGTTTTTCCTAAAGGTTAAATTTTTCTCTGCCAAGAGTTTTTCGAGTATTGGAATGGAAGTTTTTCCGATTCCGTGCAGGCTCAAAACTTCTTGTAGTGTGTATTGTGAGAGCTTTTCAACAGTGATGATTCCTTCGTTTTCCAAAGCTCGTCTGGCAGGAGCATTGAGGCAGGATAGGAAGCCGTCTTGAGGTTTTCTCTCTTTTTCACAAATCGGACAAGTTGGACAATCTGAGGACTTGTAATATTTATGTCCTTTCGGACAGCTTCTCAAATTCTTTTTGTTGGCTGATTTGTCCATCGTTTTTACTTTTTCATATAATCAAAAGCTCCTTTTCGGAGGTTGATTCCATATTCCAGATAGGCTTTCATACAATCCAGAAAATTACCCCAACCGAAAGAATTTCCGATGAGCCATTTCAGGTTTTCTTCATTCAACTCTTTTTCGCCTTCGGTAATTTTTACCACAGTGCTGTTGTCGGGTTGTGATTCCAAAGTGATTTTTACTATGGTTTCTTCGTCCCAGACAAACGAAATAAAACTGTTGGGGTGAACCTCAATTACTTTTACCGGAAACTTTCCCGGAAAATCACCAAATTCCCAAGTGAGTTCTTTTCCGGTTTCCATTCGACCTGAACTCTCGGAAATAAAATATTTGGTCATATAATCCGGATTCACAATGGCTTCAAAAACTTCCGAAACGGGTTTTTGAATCTGTAAAGTAGCTTGAGCCGTTAGTTTCATATTCATTAAAAAGTAAATTAAGGGTTGAAAATAGATTGTAAATATCTGATTTACAGACCTCACAGGTTCTAAAAGTCTGTGAGGTCTCAAATCCGAAAACCTTGTGATTCAACCTTAAAATAAAGGTTTATATTTCTTTCGGTTTTCCCACATTATCCACAGCAGAATTGCCCAAATAACCAAAGCAATTGGTAGTCCGCTTGGTTCGACAAAAATATGGGTCAATAAAATTCCTACTGCTATGGGAAAAATAACTATAGCTCCCAAAGCTCTCGTTCGTGGAAAGATTATCAGCAATCCTCCGAGAATTTCTGCAAACCCGATAAGAGGCATCAACCACGAAATTTCGATTATAGCGGCAAAATCGTTTGCCAAAGCCTCAGGCAAATCATCGGGAGTGGGCATATAGTTGAAAAACTTGTTCAGCCCTCCGTTGATGAGCAAAAGTGCAAATAGTATGGAGATTACGTTGAGAATTTTTTGTTTCATCGCTTTATTGGTTTTGGTTAGAATAGTTAATCATCCAGCACACTCCGAATTTATCGACAAACGAACCGAAATAATCGCCCCAAAACATATCAGCCATTGGCATTTCTATGGTTCCACCTGCTGAAAGTCCGTTAAAGAGTTTGTCTGCTTCTTCTCTGCTGTCTGTTGAAACGGAAATGTAATTGTTGTTGCCTTGTTTTAAAACGTGTCCCTGACTTGGCAGGCAATCTGATGCCATCAGATATTGCCCTTTTCCGATAGGCAAACCCACGTGCATAGCTCTGTTTTTCTCATTTTCGGGAACTTCAAAATCGGGAACGGAACTCATTTTCTGAACAAACAATTCTCCTCCGAAAACAGATTGGTAAAAACGAAAAGCCTCTTCTGCATTTCCGTCAAAATTCAAATACGGATTTAGTGTCATAGTTATTTAGGATTTAGGATTCAGGAATTAGGATTTAAAATCATAATTCACAATCAGTTATTAGTAAAGACAAAAATAAAAGAGGCTCTTTAAAATAAACTTGCCATAAGACAAGAAATAAAAAATAGGTTAAATTTCTTTACGAATTCTGCTGAATGACGTATCGGTAATTCCGAGGTAACTTGCGATGTGTTTGAGCGGAGATTGCTGTATGACTTGAGGTTTTTCTTTGATGAGTTTCAGGTAGCGTTCTTTGGCAGAAACCGTTACCATTTCTACCGAACGTTGTTTGAAGTGAAACAAACGTCCGGTCATCCAGTGTCGTCCCCATTCGGGAAAACCTCCGATGGAATGAAAAAGTTCCTGAAAAACATCCAGATTTATCTTCCAGCAGACACAATCCGTCAGAGCCTGAATATTTTCCTGTGTAGGAATGCGTTGGAACAAAGACAAAACCTCTATGACCAGTTCATAATCACAGAAAAAATCAATGGTAATGTCGTTTCCTTTGTAGTCATAAGCAAAAGAGCGAACGAGCCCGCTTTGGAGAATCAGATAACTGTTGGAAATTTCGCCCTCTTTCAGAATAAAATCGCCTTTCTGAAAGTGAATTTCCTGATGGGCATCTATAATTCGGTTCCGCTCATCGGGGCTAATCAACGGATGTTGATAGACTTGGGAAAGTAGTTGGTGTTTCATTTTTGGGTTTAAAAAGGTTTTAACAAAAATAGAAAAAAAAATTTTGGTTGTATAAGCCGCTTTAAAATCGTACTTTTGGGCAGTTTTTAAAAAGCCGAAAAATAAAGAAACAAATGAAATTTGCCCTTATCAAAGAACGAAAATCACCACCGGACAGACGAGTGGTTTTCTCACCCGAAGAAGCCCAAGCCCTACAACAACAATTTCCGCAAGCCCAAATCATAGCCGAATCTTCGGATATTCGGGTTTTTGCTGATTCCGACTATAAAAATCAGGGAATTGAAGTTACAGACGATGTTTCAGATTGTGATGTTTTGGTTGGGGTAAAAGAAGTTCCGGTTGAGGCACTTGTTCCAAATAAAAAATATTTTTTCTTTTCGCATACCATCAAAAAACAGCCTTATAACCGAAAATTATTACAGGCAGTTTTGCAGAAAAATATCGAATTATATGACCACGAAACTATCGTAGATGCCCAAGGCAAACGCCTTATCGGTTTTGGATATTATGCAGGAGTAGTGGGAGCTTATAATGCTTTTCGGGCTTTTGGAGCAAAATTTGAACTTTTCAATTTGCCCAAAGCAGAAACCCTGCCCGACAAAGAAGCCCTGATTCTCGCTTTGAAAAAACACCAGCTTCCTCCGATAAAAATCGTACTGACAGGAGGGGAGGGCAAAGTAGCAACAGGAGCCAAAGAAATCTTAGACAAAGCAAAAATCAAAGAAGTTTCAACTCACGATTTTTTGACAAAAAACTACGACCGACCGGTTTACGTAAAAATTGACGTGTTGGATTACAACAAACGCAAAGACGGACAAACTCTCGATAAATACGATTTTTATACCAATCCGGCTGAATATGTTTCTGATTTTGAACGATTTGCAAAAGTAGCCGATATGCTGATTACCGGACATTTCTACGGAAACAATGCTCCTTATATAGTAACCAAAGAAATGCTCAGGGCAAAAGACAACAAAATCAAAGTCGTAGCAGATATTTCCTGTGATGTAGAAGGCCCGATTGCCTGTACGCTTCGTGCTTCGACCATAGCCGAACCTTTTTACGGTTATCATCCTTCGGAAGAAAAGGAGGTTGATTACAGACACCCGGCTGCCATTACGGTGATGGCTGTCGATAATTTGCCTTGTGAACTTCCCAAAGATGCCAGCGAAGGTTTCGGAAAAATGTTTTTAGAACACGTGATTCCTGCCTTTTTCAACGGAGATAAAGACGGAATCCTGCACAGAGCAAAAATTACCGAAAACGGAAAACTAACCGAGAGATTTGCTTACTTAGAAGATTACGTAAACGGGTAGCTTAGAGCAACCCAATTATTTCCTGCTGAATTTTCTCGCCTTTATCTGCATTATACCATTTTTGTAAGGCGATTTTCAGGGTTTCAAGATCTGCACCTTTGTCTTTTTCAGACATAAAAAATGCCTGACATTCTTGGGGTCTGGGTCCCCAAACAGCCAAATCTTTTTCGTTTTTGTCCTGAACAATCAAAATCGGAATGGATTTGCTTCCGCCTGTCAGATAATTGTCAATTCGGAAAGGTTCGGAATCTCTTAACTCATAGGAAACCGAAATTAAATCGTTTTCTCTTGTCATCAATTCGATAAACGGAACAATATGCGAAGCATCACCACACCAAGGTTCGGTAATCACAATCCAGTTTTGAGGGGAGTTGATAGCTTTTAATTTCGTAATAGTTTCATCCAGCAGTTTTCCGGTTTTGAGCCAACGGTTCATCCGAGACCAATTGAGTTTGGTATATTCGAAATATTCAGGGTTTTGATAGAATTCCGGGAGATTTCCGTCTTTGTTTTCGATAAGGTTTTGGAAATAATTTAAGTAAGATGTGAAGTTCATTTTTTTTTTAGTGTTGAGTTATGAGTGTTGAGTTGTTAGTTTTCGCTATCTTCTAATGTTTTTATTTTTTTTCTAACTTCATTTAATTCTGTCTGAATAGGAAATATCTTTTCTTTTAAATAAACCATATTAACCAGAATACAGAGCAAAAAGAAAGGAACTACAAAATAAGCATTAAACAATACTGAATCGAAATATTCAAAATATTCAAAATCAATCATTTTATGTCCTCCTCTTTTTGATGGCAGAAATGGTAAAATAAAAGGAAATATTATTGCAAGTAATAACATATATAATGATATTTTTTTCTTATTTTTAGAAATAGTGTTTATTTCTTCGGATAATCTTTTTTCTTCTTTCAGAAGATTTTCTTTTTCTATCATTTTTATTACCTTAAAATAAATTGCAAATATTTAACGTAGAGACGGATAATTATGACTCTGTATTTACTTTAGCCCAAGTATCTCTCAGCCCTACGGTTTTGTTGAAAACCAAATTGTTTTCGGTTGAATCTTTATCCATAGTGAAATAGCCTAAGCGTTGGAATTGGAATTTATCTCCTGCTTTTGCTTCTTTCAGGCTTGGTTCTAAATAGCCTTTTACGATTTCTAATGAATTCGGGTTGATGTATTCTTTAAAGTCCACCTCTTTGTTTCCGTCAGGATTTTCGTGGGTAAACAAACGGTCGTAAATTCGTACTTCTGCCTCAATAGCGTGAGCAATCGAAACCCAATGAATCGTTCCTTTTACTTTTCGCATGCTGGCTTCTGTTCCACTTCCCGAACGGGAATCTTCGTCATAGGTTACGTGAATTTCAGTAATATTTCCATTTTCGTCTTTCACAACACTTTCTCCTTTAATGATATAAGCATTTTTCAGACGAACTTCTTTTCCGATAGTCAAACGGAAGAATTTCTTATCAGCATCTTCTTTAAAATCGTCTCTTTCGATGTAGAGTTCTTTAGAAAAAGGTACTTTTCGGTAAGTCATCACTTCTTCTTCCGGATTGTTTTCTGCTTCCAACCATTCTTCTTTTCCTTCGGGATAATTGATTATCACCATTTTCACCGGATTCAGAACTGCCATAACTCTCGGAGCAATTTTATTCAAATCTTCTCTGACACAGAATTCCAAAAGCGAAACATCAATCAAATTGGTTCGTTTGGCAATTCCGATAGTATCAGCAAAATTTCGGATAGCAGTCGGGGTGTAGCCTCGTCTTCTCATTCCCGAAATGGTACTCATTCGAGGGTCGTCCCAACCGGAAACGTGTCCTTCCTGAACTAATTGCAGGAGTTTTCGCTTGCTCACAACCGTATGCGAAAGGTTTCTTCGTGCAAATTCTCTCTGTTTTGGTCGTACTAATTTTTCGTCATAAATCTGGTCTAAAAACCAATCGTAGAGTTCTCTGTGAGGCAAGAATTCCAACGTACAAAGCGAATGGGTGATTTGCTCCAGATAATCGCTTTCTCCGTGAGCCCAGTCATACATCGGATAGATTTTCCAATCGGCTCCGGTTCGGTGGTGTTCTTTGTGCAAAATGCGGTACATAATCGGGTCACGCATCAGCATATTGGGAGAAGCCATATTGATTTTTGCTCTCAAAACGTGAGTTCCTTCCGGGAATTCTCCGTTTTTCATTCGTTCAAACAAATCGAGATTTTCTTCAACCGAGCGGTTTCTGAAAGGGCTTTCTGTTCCGGCTTGAGTAGGCGTTCCCTTTTGTTTTGCCATTTCCTCCGAAGTCTGGCTGTCAATGTATGCTTTTCCTTGTTTGATAAGCTCTACAGCCCAATCATACAGTTGCTGAAAATAATCAGAAGCGTAGCGTTCTTCAGCCCATTCAAAGCCCAGCCATTCTACATCGGCTTTGATGGCATCAACGTATTCCTGTTCTTCTTTGGCAGGATTGGTGTCGTCAAAACGAAGGTTTACAGGGGAGTTATATTCCAGCCCCAAACCGAAATTCAGACAAATGGAACTTGCGTGTCCGATATGCAGATATCCGTTGGGTTCAGGCGGAAAACGAAAGCGGAGTTTATCTTTTGATAATCCGTTTTTTAAATCTTCTTCTATGATTTGCTCAATGAAATTAAGCGATTTTTCTTTTTCTGACATTCTTCAAAAATTTTGAAATGCAAATTTAAGGATTTAAACACAGATAAAAATATCAAAACACAGATTTGCACAAATTTGCATCGATTTTTTTCATTATGCCTTATCCGTAAAAATGAATTTGTGAAATTTGTGCAAATCTGTGTTCTCAATAAACCAAAACCGAACTAATGTACACAGTTCTTTTTAAAAACAGATTTGTGTCAATTTGTGTAAATCTGTGTTTCAATAAACCAAACCAATCTCTTTCAGTTCAAATTCTTTAAGAGAGTCATCTTCAAGTAGAAGTTGTAGTTTTCCGTTTTTGAGCACCTGTTTGATGATGCCCATAAATTTGGTTCCGTCAGGGTTTTCAAAAACAGAAGGAATACCTTTGCGAAATAAATATTCGTGATATTTTTTCCACAAAACATCTGCTTTTCCCAAACGGATTAGCTCCCCGTTTTTTTTGATTTCGTCAATGATTTGATATAGAATTTCGTCTTTGTCAAACGTTGTCTGTGTGCTGTTTTTCAGAGATGAAGCTCTCGGGAGGTTTCCGAAATCGGTTTGATTGACATTTACACCCACCCCGACAATCGACAAAACCTTATGATTTCCCGAGATGGAATTTTCGATGAGTATGCCTGCAATTTTTTTGCCGTCTGCCAAAATGTCGTTTGGCCATTTTATGCTGATTTTCGGAATTTTAAAGCTTTCCAAAGCCGAAATAAGGGCTGTGCTGACAGCGATGTTTAAATCAAAAACCGAGGCGTTTTCAGGAAGAACATCCTGAATTAAAATGCTGAATGTTAGGTTTTTGTGGGGTTCTGTGGTCCATTTATTGCCTCTTTGCCCCTTGCCCTGAGTTTGGATTTCTGCTGTTACGGTGGTGTAGTTTTCGACCCGTTGTGTGTTGCAAAGCACTCTGAGGTAATCGTTGGTAGAGGCAGTGGCATTGAGTTTGATAACAGTCATAGAGGCAAATAGAATTTATTTTGCTAAATTCGACTCCAAAATTACATATAAAAATGGTAAATTTGCCGAATTATTAAAATTTATAGATGACAAAACAAGAAGTAAGTTCAGATGAATTATTGACCCTTATCTTAAAAGGGATAGAAGACGTAAAAGGAAGTGATATTACCGTCTTGGATTTGAGGGATATAGAAAACACGGTTTGTGATTATTTTGTAATCTGCACAGGAGGTTCCAACACTCAGGTGAACGCCATTTCGGGTTCCGTTCAGAAAGTGGTTTCAAAAGAAATTCACGAAAAACCATGGCATGTGGAAGGACTCGAAAATTCCGAATGGGTACTTATGGATTATGTGAGCATTGTGGTTCATGTTTTCCAGAAACATATCAGAGAATATTATGACATCGAAAGCCTGTGGGGAGATGCCAAAATCACCCTTATTCAAAGCCATTAAAAAAAACCGACTAAACCAATGCAGTAATTAAAAAATTGATTAAACGACCAGACATGTCAAAAAACAAAAACGATAATAAAGGGAAAGAAAATCAGAATAATAGACCTCGGAAAAATCCCGGATTCAAGATAAATATCTGGGCTTTGTATGTGATATTGATTGTAGTGGTTTTCGGATGGAGCTTTTTCTCGGGAGGTTTTCAGATGAACGACCCGAAAAACCTTACCATAACAGAATTTTACCGCTACTTAGACAGAGGTGATTTCGAAAAAGTAATCATTTACAATAAAACCACAGCCGAAGCTTTTATAAAAGAAGAAGCTTTAGACAAAATAGACCACATAGATGTCCCTACCGAAGACATTCTGAAAAAACCTACAACAGGGCCTCACTACAAAACCGAAATCGGGAATGACGAAATTTTCCAGACCCGCCTCGAAAAAGCTGTGCAGGAAAACAACCTGATTGCTTATGAAAATAAAACCACAAGCAGCTGGGGAGATTTTATCGGCTTTTTGCCATTTATTCTCTTTATTGCCATTTGGATTTTTATGATGCGAAGAATGTCCGGAGCTGGTGGAGGCGGAGGCGGACAGATTTTCAGTATCGGGAAATCAAGAGCCCGACTCTTTGACGAAAAAAACGACATTAAGATAACTTTCGAGAATGTAGCAGGTCTGGAAGGAGCAAAAGAAGAAGTTCAGGAAATAGTAGACTTTTTGAAAAATCCCGAAAAATATACGTCCCTCGGAGGTAAAATCCCGAAAGGAGCTTTGCTGGTAGGGCCTCCGGGAACCGG
>JBAYSC010000071.1:0-11627 GCA_041676345.1 Flavobacteriaceae bacterium
CATTACAATAAAAAAATAATAGTACTTTTAGCAGGTTAAAAAATTCAAACTATGAATACACCTGTAAAAACCAATTACCCTGCTCTTTACACACTCATTATCGTTTTCTTCTTTTGGGGATTTATCGCAGCAGGAAACAGCATTTTTATTCCGTTTTGTAAAGAATATTTTCACTTAGACCAGTTTCAATCACAGCTTATCGACTTTGCTTTTTATACCGCCTATTATATCGGAGCTTTGATTTTGTTTGCTTTCGGAACTCTGAGAGGCAAAGACGTTGTCGGAAAATGGGGCTACAAAAAAAGCATCGTTTACGGGCTTTTGTTTTCCGCTTTGGGAGCAGCAGCTATGATTGTGGCTGTAAAAGTAAATATTTATGCAGCTATGTTGGTCGGTTTATTCATCGTGGCTCTGGGTTTTTCGTTGCAACAAACAGCTGCCAATCCGTTTGCGATTTTGTTGGGTGACCCAAAAACGGGAGCAAGCAGAGTAAACCTTGGAGGAGGAATCAACTCTTTCGGAACTACAATCGGACCAATCATTGTTGGTTTTGCCCTTTTCGGAACTACAGCAGCCGTAACCGATGAGCAAATCAGAAACATGGAGCTCGACAAAGTAATCTGGCTCTATACAGGTGTGGGAATTCTGTTTTTGATAGCAGCTTCTATCTTTTATTTCTCAAAAAAACTCCCAAGTGGCATCTCAGACGAAAGTGTAGAAAAATCAGGCAAAGCCCTGACGACACTCATCGTAATGACTTTACTGCTTGTCTTATGTTTCGCTCCGGTTTTCCAAACCTATCAAAACGATTTTTCAACCTTTAGCGAAGCGCAAATGCACCGTTTAGAACAATACCGTATGTATTGGCTTTTGGGAGCTTTGCTGGTGGTTGTCGGAGGATTGCTTTTTGCCAACCTAAAAGCTAAACAAAACAAATCGGGTTGGGGAGCGATGCAATATCCGCAATTGGTGTTGGGAATGCTGGCTATTTTCGTATATGTAGGTGTAGAAGTAGCTGTGGGAAGCAACCTCGGAGAACTGCTTCAACAGGAAGAATTCGGCTCAATGGAAGTGTCTGAAACAGCCAAATATATCTCGATGTATTGGGGAAGTTTGATGATTGGTCGTTGGGCAGGAGCTATTGCTGTTTTTAATCTGACAAAAGGAAAAAAAGCCATTGCTTTGGTTGTGGTTCCGCTTATTGCTTTCGGAGTGATTTTAGGTGTAAACACCCTTTCGGGGAATGATATGTCGCCTTTATACTACTACGTTTTGTGTATAGCCGTTCAGATTATTGCCTTTTTTATCTCCAAAGACAAACCTGCCCGAACATTACTGATTTTCGCTATTTTAGGCATCACAGCTATGATTACCGGACTTATGACAGACGGTACTACAGCGATTTATGCTTTTTTGACAGGCGGATTGGCTTGTAGCATTATGTGGCCTTCTATTTTCAGCCTTTCCCTTATCGGATTGGGGAAATATACCTCACAAGGTTCTGCCTTTTTGGTAATGATGATTTTAGGTGGTGGCATCATCCCTCCTATTCAAGGAAAATTAGCAGATATTATCGGGATTCATCAATCCTATATTATGGCTGTGATTTGTTTTGCTTATCTGGCTTTGTTTGCCATTTTGGTAAAACCGATTCTGAAAAAACAAAATATTGATATCGACCAAATTGAATCCGAAGGAAGTCATTAAACTAAAACATCGTGATTGTAAAATTCAATAACATAGAAGAAAAAATCATTACTATTCGTAATCAGAAAGTGATTATCGACAGTGATGTAGCGGAGTTATACGGAGTTCAAACAAGAGATATAAATAAATCGGTCAAAAATAACCCTGATAAATTTCCATTTGGGTATATATTTGAGCTTAATAAACAGGAAGTTACAGATTTGCGGTGGAAAATTTCCACCACAAACTTATCTCCCAAATCAAGAGCTCTCCCGAAAGCCTTTACAGAAAAGGGGTTGTATATGTTGGCAACCATTCTGAAAAGCGAAAAAGCAACACAAACCACCATTGCCATTATCGAAACCTTTACAAAAATAAGAGAGCTTTCGAGAACAATAGCGGAATTATCCGAAATAAAAGACGAAAACGAACAGAAATCCCTAATGCAGAAAAGCGGAGAAATTATTTCCGATATTTTGGGAGAAGATATGAAAACTACCGATACGGAAACCACAGTAGAGCTGAACTTTGCCGTTTTGAAATTTAAACATACCATTAAAAGAAAAAATGACCAATAAAAGCAAAACGAAACACAGCACAACACTACTTTTCAGCAGAAAGATTCAGGAATTATAAGGCAGCCTACAATTTTTCAACTTTCAATTTTCAACTTTCAATTATAAAAGAGTAACTTTGCGGGTATTTTTTTATGTATGAAAACAAAAATTCTTATCATTGGAGCCTGTGGGCAAATCGGGACAGAGCTTACGCAAAACCTCAGAAAAATTTACGGAGTCGAAAACGTTGTAGCATCAGATGTCAGAAAACTAAACAATTCTGTTGTCAATGACGGAATCTTCGAGGTCGTAAACGCTCTGGATTTCAACCAGATTCAGGAATTGGTCGAAAAATATGAGATTACAGATGTCTATCTGATGGCTGCTTTGCTTTCGGCTACAGCCGAAAAAAATCCGGCTTTTGCCTGGGATTTGAATATGAATTCGCTTTTTCACGTGCTGAATTTAGCCAAAGAAGGAAAAATCCAAAAGATATTCTGGCCTTCGAGTATAGCGGTTTTCGGCCCTACGACACCCAAAGAAAATACACCCCAATTCACCATTATGGAACCTTCAACCGTTTACGGAATCAGTAAACAATCGGGCGAAAGATGGTGTGAATACTACCACAATATTTACGGAGTTGATGTAAGAAGCATCCGTTATCCGGGGCTTATCAGCTGGACAACACCTCCGGGAGGCGGAACCACAGATTATGCAGTTGATATTTACTACAAAGCCTTAGAGAATGCAAGTTATGAGTGTTTCCTTTCAGAAAACACAGGACTCCCGATGATGTATATGGATGATGCCATCCGTGCTACGATTCAGATTATGCAGGCTCCGAAAGAGCAAATCAAAATCCGTTCTTCCTACAACCTTTCTGCCATTAGTTTTACACCCGAAGAAATTGCAGCCGAAATCAAAAAACACATTCCTGATTTTGCCATTACCTACAAACCCGATTTCAGACAAAAAATTGCCGACAGCTGGCCTTCGAGCATAGACGACAGCAGAGCAAGAGAAGACTGGGGGTGGCAACACGAATTTGATATGGACAAAATGACCCGTGTAATGCTTGAGAATCTATCGAAAAAATAAATATGCCCCTCTTTTTAAGAGGGCTTTTTGTTTAATGCCTCAAAAATGACTTTTAGATTTTAGTTTAAAAAACTATCTTTGCAAATTATTCAAAAAAAGACATAAACGCTTATGTTCAATAATTTAACCGAAAAATTAGACAAGGCTTTTCACGTATTGAAAGGTCACGGAAAGATAACCGAAATCAACGTTGCTGAAACCCTGAAAGAAGTCCGTAGGGCACTTCTTGATGCAGACGTTAACTTCAAGATTGCCAAAGAGTTTACAAATAGAGTAAAAGAAAAGGCAATCGGGCAAAACGTACTTACAACCCTTCAACCGGGTCAGTTGATGGTGAAAATCGTCAAAGACGAATTGACCGAACTGATGGGTGGAGAAACTGCAGGAATTAACCTTTCTGGCAACCCAACTGTGATTTTAATGTCCGGTTTACAAGGTTCGGGTAAAACAACTTTCTCCGGAAAATTGGCTAATTTCCTGAAAACCAAAAAATCTAAAAAACCGCTTTTGGTGGCCTGTGATGTCTATCGTCCGGCTGCTATCAACCAGCTTCACGTGGTGGGAGACCAGATTGGAGTTGAAGTTTACTCCGAACCCGAAAACAAAAATCCTGTCGAAATTGCCCAAAATGCCATAAAACACGCTAAAGCAAACAGTTTTAATGTAGTGATTGTCGATACGGCTGGTCGTTTGGCTGTTGATGAACAGATGATGAACGAAATTGCCAATGTCCACAAAGCCATTCAGCCACAGGAAACCCTTTTTGTGGTGGATTCGATGACCGGACAAGATGCAGTAAATACAGCAAAAGCCTTTAACGACCGCCTGAATTTTGACGGAGTTATCCTTACGAAATTAGACGGTGATACTCGTGGTGGAGCTGCCATTTCGATTAAATCGGTAGTTAACAAACCGATTAAATTCATAGGTACGGGAGAAAAAATGGAAGCGATTGATGTGTTCCACCCTTCCCGTATGGCAGACCGTATTTTAGGGATGGGAGACGTGGTTTCCCTTGTTGAAAGAGCTCAAGAGCAGTATGATGAAGAGGAAGCCCGAAGACTTCAAAAGAAAATTGCCAAAAACGAATTCGGTTTTGATGATTTCTTGGCTCAAATTCAGCAGATTAAGAAAATGGGTAATATGAAAGACCTGATGGGAATGATTCCCGGAGCCGGAAAAGCCCTGAAAGATGTGGAAATCGAAGACGATGCTTTCAAACATATCGAAGCTATCATTCAGTCAATGACTCCGAAAGAAAGAAGCAAACCTTCGATTATCGACCATAAAAGAAAAACGAGAATTGCCAAGGGTTCGGGAACAAAAATGGAACAGGTAAACCAACTGATGAAACAGTTTGACCAAATGAGCAAAATGATGAAAATGATGCAGGGCGGAGGAGCTAAAAATATGATGCGAATGATGGGTGGAATGCCCGGGATGAGATAAAGCCCCTCCCGACCTCCCCAAAGGGGAGGAGTTTATTGAGCTTTGAAAAAGTACATTTAGAACAGAAAAATTGTTCCGAATTTTAAAAATAATTAGAATAATATAAACAAAAAAATTCCCCCTTTGGGGGTTAGGGGGCTTATGCAACTATTAGACGGAAAAAAAACATCTGAAGACATCAAAAAAGAGATTGCTCTTATTGTCGAAAAAATTAAAGACAGAGGCGAAAAAGTGCCTCATTTGGCAGCCATTATCGTTGGAAGTGACGGAGCCAGCCTCACCTATGTTGCCAGCAAAGTAAAGGCTTGCGAACAGGTCGGTTTTGAATCGACCCTTATCCGATTGCCAAACACGACTTCTGAAGTGGAACTTCTGAAAAAAATCGAAGAACTCAACCAAGATGACAACATCGACGGGTTTATCGTTCAGCTTCCGCTCCCGAAACAGATTGATGAGCAAAAAGTAATTATGGCTATCGACCCGAGCAAAGATGTTGATGGTTTCCACCCGGAAAACTTCGGAAAAATGGCTTTGGATATGAGTACGTTTATTCCGGCTACACCTTTCGGAATCTTAGAATTATTAGAGCGATATGGTGTGGAAACCCAAGGAAAACATACGGTAGTTATCGGAAGAAGCCATATTGTAGGTCGCCCTATGAGTATTTTGATGGGTCGTAAAGGCTTCCCCGGAAATTCGACTGTTACCCTTACTCACAGCCATACCAAAAACATTACACAAATCACTTCTCAGGCAGATATTATCATCACAGCTTTGGGAGTTCCGAATTATCTGAAAGCCGAAATGGTCAAAGATGATGTGGTTATCATTGACGTAGGAATCACTCGTGTTCCCGATGAAACCAACCCGAAAGGTTATGTAATCAGAGGTGATGTTGACTTCGAAAACGTGAGCAAAAAAGCCTCTTTTATTACCCCTGTTCCGGGAGGAGTGGGCCCGATGACCATTGCGATGCTGATGAAAAACACCCTGTTGGCAAGAGAAAGAAGAAAATTACTTATATAACCAATTTATGCAACCCAAAACCCCTTCTGAATCCCTTACGGTAATGACAGACGTTGTGCTCCCGGGAGAAACCAATCCGCTAAACAACTTGTTTGGAGGCGAACTCCTTGCCCGAATGGACAGAGCAGCCAGCATCACAGCCCGAAGACATTCCCGAAGAATTTGTGTAACCGCTTCGGTAAATCACGTGGCTTTTAACCGGGCGATTCCGTTGGGAAGTGTGGTTACGGTCGAAGCCAAAGTGTCTCGTGCTTTTTCCTCATCAATGGAAATTTTTATTGACGTATGGATAGAAGACCGGGAATCTGGGGTAAGAACCAAAGCCAACGAAGCCATTTATACGTTCGTAGCCGTTGACGAAACCGGACGACCGATTCCCGTTCCGGAAGTAATTCCCGAAACTGAGTTGGAAAAGCAACGTTATGAAGCTGCCCTTCGCAGGAAACAATTAAGTTTGGTTTTGTCCGGAAAAATGAAACCTCATGAAGCTACGGAGCTTAAAGCTATTTTTGCTTAAAAACAGGCAAAAACTTTGTGAAGTGCGATTTTTATGCTGTCGTTATCATAATTATTATGTTTTGTATGACAATTTAACCCTTCAATACCACACAAAACACAATTAATCCTTTCCTATACCTTAAAACAAAAAAGGAAGCAATTTCTTGCCTCCTCTTATAAAACATTTTATCACTATGAAAAAGTTATTTCTAATGATTTAATTGGTTTGAAGATAAGTTATATAAATCAAAAATACCACAATAATCAAATTGATAAGAAATATCAATAGAAATTCCTTAAAATCAATTTTCTGTATTAACTTGACAAGACTGTATATTAACCCAAACAAAACAACCAAAAGCATTGGTATCGTAAACAATTCAATAATAAACTGAATTCCTGTCAATCCGATTTTAGAGGGATTATACGACATGTATATAAGACAAGAAAAATACAGCAATGCGATCAAACTTACATATAACAAAAGATTTTTTAAGCTGATTGATTTCATAATAAAATATTTTAGTTATAAGTGATTTCTTGTACATTTTTAGCAGGCTTAGGGTCTGGTTTACATTTCCAACCACAAAACCAGGCAGGCTCACAATCTGTACACATTTTATCGTGCACATAGCAACCAACGTGCCAATATAGGCAACAACCCGAATAGTTACTACAACAACCGTGATCAGAACCACAGCCTAAAAGACACCACCAACCACAGTCTCCAGAAGTATCGGTTACCATATTGTCTATAAACAACTCGAAATCTCCTCTATCAATATAAAAATTGTAATATTCGTCAAATCGTAGTGTCTCCTCTTCATAAGTATCCAAAAAATACATCAAACTTTCTGTTGACTCATCAAGTTCATAGTACATCGCATACTCATTCAAAATTTCTTGCAATCGAGACACTTCATAAAAGTGTTCTTCCTGACAATTAAAAAAAGATTGTTCTGTCAAGAAAGCAGGATGAACCGTACAATTACACCCCTCGTGAGTGATTGCATCTCGCACCACTGAATTTACAATTGATTTATGATAATTTAAAGAAGAAACAACTAAATCATTTTTAACACCAATAGTTTCGTAATAAATATATCCAACAGTAACATTTAATATCCTATCAACTTCTTCAAGAATACTTCCAGAAATATTTTTACTTTTGAGTTTTATTGCTTCACTAACCACAACAGGTGCTTGTTTTAATTTCCAATGCAATTCTTCTGTATTAAAAGAATAGTCTATTCTAAAAATACTATCATTATTATAAAACACAACCAAATTACTTTCTACAATACTATCATTTGCAAAAGCTGAAAAAAACTTCAAATCATATAAATCATCCGTTATTTCAATATAAAGACTATCATTATTTGATAATAATCTTTGATTAGAGCCACTTGTTTCTTTCCTTATTTCTTCATTGTTACAAGAAAGAACAAAAAATACCAAACCAACAATTGCTGTTGTACCTAAAATTAATTTACTAGAATTCTTTTCATAATTTTCAATAGTTTTAAATAAGTTATTTTTATTTTGTCATATTATATAATATGATTATCTTGCGAAGATAAAACAAATATAATAACAAAAAAAATATTTTTAATAAAAATTAGTAAAAAACATAAAATCAAAAAAACCGTTACTCTTCAATCAAAAACCCTATCTTTGCACCTCAAAATTTTTCTAATCTTAAAATGTTTATAGCATGCAACTGTATAACACTTTGAGTGCGGAAGAAAGAAAACAACTCATCGAAGAATCGGGCAAACAACGCCTGACGCTTTCTTTCTACGCTTATGCTCACATCGAAAATCCGCAACAATTCAGAGACGATTTATTCCGTGTTTGGAATTCTCAGGAAGTTTTAGGACGTATCTACGTTGCCCACGAAGGGATAAATGCCCAACTTTCTTTACCTGCAGACCGTTTTGACGAATTCAAAACCCATTTGGACACCTATGATTTTATGAACGGAATGCGGCTGAATATTGCTGTGGAACAGGACGATTTTTCGTTTTTAAAACTTACCGTAAAGGTTCGTCATAAAATCGTAGCAGACGGTCTTGACGATGCTTCTTTTGATGTAACCAACAAAGGAATCCACCTCAAAGCAACCGAATTCAATAAATTATTGGAAGACCCGAATACTATCGTTGTAGATTTCAGAAATCACTACGAAAGTGAAGTAGGTCATTTCGTTGGAGCGATTACTCCCGATGTAGATACCTTCAGAGAGTCGTTGCCAATTATCGAAGAACAACTGGCTTCACACAAAGAGGACAAAAACCTTTTGATGTACTGCACAGGTGGTATTCGTTGCGAAAAAGCCAGTGCCTATTTCAAACACAAAGGTTTTAAAAACGTCTATCAATTAGAAGGCGGAATCATTGAGTATGCAAGGCAAATCAAAGACCAAGGCATAGAAAGCAAATTCATCGGAACCAATTTCGTGTTTGATAATCGCTTAGGCGAAAGAATTACAGACGATGTGATTGCCAGATGCCACCAATGTGGAGAGCCTTGTGATACCCATACGAATTGTGCTAACGATTCCTGCCATTTGCTTTTCATTCAATGCGAAAAATGTGCGGCTGCTATGGAAGGCTGTTGTTCAACCGAATGTGTTGAGGTAATTCACTTGCCAATGGCAGAACAAATTGCCCTTCGCAAAGGAAAAATGAACGGAAACAAAATTTTCAAAAAAGGAAAATCGCCTGCTTTGAAGTTCAAAACCCTACCTTCGGATGAAGTAATTGCGAAAATTCAAGCCAAAAAACAGCAAGAAGCTCAGAAAAAAGCCCTCAAAAAACAGCTTATCGGGCAAGCGACACATTATTATACCGCCTCAGGAATCTCGGAATTCACCCTGAGTGATGCCATCAACAAAGGCGATATTCTGATGGTTATTGGTGTTACAACCGGAGAACAGAAAATAGAAAACTACAAAATGGTCGTAAACCACGATTTTGCTGAAACAGCAAAAAGCGGAGACAAAATCACCATTAAACTCCCGTTCAGAACCCGACTTTCAGATAAACTTTATAAAGTGATATAAAACCAAAGCCACCTCACAAAAAGGTGGCTTTATTCTTAGAATTATTCTGTCAATGTAGCTTTATAACCAATTTTTTCCAACGATTGAATAAGCTGGTCTTGGTTGATTTCTTGACCTTCTACGGTTAAGATTTTATTTGGGTTTTGTGTATCTACTTCCCATTTTTCAACCGAAGTATTTTCGTTTAAAACAGGAGTTACTTTGGCTACACAAGCACTGCAATTGATGTTGGTTTTGAATTTTAATGTTTTCATTTTGTTATGGGTTATTAGTTATTGGTTATTGGATGTAAATTACTGGTTTACAGACCTCACAGGTTTTAAAAACCTGTGAGGTCTCGTCAGTAAGGTCTCAAATCTTCTTCCATTTTAGTCTCAAGCTGTTGCTTACCACACTCACAGAACTCAGTGCCATGGCTGCTCCTGCCCACATCGGGTCGAGCATAAATCCGTTTATCGGATACAAGATTCCTGCTGCTACAGGAATTCCGATAACGTTATACACAAAAGCCCAAAACAGGTTTTGTCGGATGGCATTCGAGGTGTATTTTGACAAATGAATCGCTTGAGCTATTTTGGTCAAATCAGATGAAATAATGGTCATTTTGGCTACATCCATTGCAATATCGCTTCCTTTCCCCATTGCGATACTTACATCGGCTTGAGCCAGTGCATTACTGTCGTTGATTCCGTCACCCACCATAGCTACGACTTTTCCTTCATTTTGTAGTTTTTTGACAAAATCTGCTTTTTCAGCAGGTAAAACTCCTGCTTTAAATTCGTCAATATTCATTTGCCCGGCTACAGCTTTTGCGGTCTCGTGGTTATCTCCGGTAAGCATATAGACTTTGATATTGTCTTTATGAAGTGCATCGATGGCTTTTTTGGAACTTTCTTTAACTTTATCAGTAATAGCGATGATGGCTAAAACCTGTGTTTCATCTGTAAACAATACCACCGTTTGAGCTTTATGCAACCTTTGGTCGATTTCAGTTTGAATGACTTCCGAAATTAAAATTCCTTTATGGGTAATCAACGTCGGATTTCCGATAAAATAGTTTTGATTGTTATAAATCCCCTGAATTCCCTGACCTGAAATGTTTTCAATCGTTATATTTTCGACAAACGAACTCTCCTCTTTTAGATGATTTACAATCGCATCAGCCAACGGATGTTCTGATGATTTTTCGATACTGAATAAGATATTTTGAAGCTCATCGGTTTTGTCTGTCAACCATTTCAAATCCGTTACCGAAGGTTTTCCTTCTGTAATAGTTCCGGTTTTGTCTAAGATAACCGCATTTATTTTTTTGGCTATTTCCAGACTTTCTGCATCCTTAATCAAGATTCCTTGTTCGGCTCCTTTTCCGATTCCGACCATAATGGCAGTAGGAGTTGCCAATCCTAAAGCACACGGACAAGCAATCACGAGCACCGTTACAAAAGCAATCAATCCTTGGGTAAAAGCGTTATCACCTCCGAGTATTATCCACAAAACAAAGCTCAAAACAGCAATCCCGATGACAATCGGAACAAAAACAGCTGCAATTTTATCGACCATTTGCTGAACCGGGGCTTTACTTCCCTGAGCTTCCTCGACCATTTTAATGATTTGAGCCAAAACCGTATCACTCCCGACTTTTTGAGCCATAAACCTAAAACTTCCTTTTTGGTTGATAGTTCCGGCAAAAACTTTTTCGCCTTTTTCTTTGTGAACCGCCACAGGTTCTCCGCTAATCATACTTTCGTCAATGTATGAACTCCCGCTTGTAACCTCTCCGTCAACGGCAATTCTGTCTCCGGGTTTCACCAAAATAGTATCGCCTAAATTGACTTCAGAAACCGGAATTTCCTTCTCGGAATTTCCACTGATAATCGTGACGGTTTTGGGCTGAATTCCCATCAGTTTTTTAATGGCAGAACCGGTATTTCCTTTGGCTTTTTCTTCTAATAATTTTCCCAGAAGAATAAAAGCTATCACAATTCCGGCTGCTTCAAAATACACGTGAGGATGTATCCCTTTAGATTCTAAAACTTGCGGGAATAAGGTTACAAAAACACTATACAGATAAGCCGTTCCGGTGCTGACTGCAACCAGCGTATCCATATTTGCCGATTTGTGTTTGAGCTGCTTCCAGGCTCCTACAAAAAACTGTTGTCCGAAATAAAACAGCATCGGAGTCGATAAAAACCACATAATCCAGTTGGCATAAGGCATATCCATAAAAAACATCCCGATGACAAAAA
>JBAYSC010000072.1:0-11545 GCA_041676345.1 Flavobacteriaceae bacterium
CTTTTCTATAATGAGCTGTCATTAAATCCGTCAAACTACAATAAAGATATTGTGTCTGTCTCTTTTGATAAGGTAACAACGTCTAATAATTCTCATACTACGGCAATTTTGGGAATAACTGTTTACGGAACTCCTTCGGAATCTATTCCTGTTACAGCTATCGAAGTTACAGCAGAAAATAATGTTGATGCAGAAATTGCGACAATCGGAGGTACATTACAACTTATTGCTACAATTACTCCAACCGATGCAACCAACCAAAATGTAACCTGGTCAGTCGAGTCAGGAAGTGATTTTGTTTCAGTTAATGCCAACGGGTTAGTAACGGCTTTGGCAAACGGAACAGCAACTGTAAGAGCTACTTCTGTTGATAATACTGCTATTTATGACGAAATTGAAGTTACGGTAAATTATGTTGCACCTGCTATTCCTGTTACAGCTATTGAGGTTACAACCGAAAATGATGTTGATGCAGAAATTGCTACAATAGGAGGTACGTTACAGCTTGTTGCTACAATCACTCCAACCGATGCAACCAACCAGGAAGTAATCTGGTCTGTTGAATCAGGTAGTGATTTCGCTTCAGTTGATGAAGATGGCTTGGTGACGGCTTTGGCAAACGGAACAGCAACCATAAGAGCAACTTCTGATGAAAACGATACTGTTTTTGATGAAATCGAAATCATTGTTTCCAATCAGGTTGAGCCTGTTGCTTGTTCTTTTTTCACTTTGAGCGTAACGGGATATAACGAAGATATCATAGCAGAAGGAACAGGCGGAAATGCAACGGACAAATCAACTAATTCTATTGACGGAAACTGGTATTCAGATGTGTTTTATGCTCAGGATTTTGTACCTCTTAATCCTCATAGCTCGGCTTCAAGTGCTGCTGCTTACGGAGGAGGTATTCCTGTAAACGGAACTGTTTCGAGTGCAGCAACAATCGGATTAACCTATCAATTTGCTCCGTTTGACCAAAACAACGGACTGATTTTAAGGAATAATACAACCAATACGGGTACACTTACTCTGACAACTCCCGTACAAGCTCAAAGAATTTACATTGCTCTGGTAAGTACAGAAGGAACTAATAGCATAACAGCAGCGGTAAACTTTCAGGACGGAACTTCGGAAGTATTTTCAGGAATAACAGCAACAGACTGGTATCAGAATACCGTTCAGCCGAATAATGTGGTAAACGAAATAGGTCGTGTAGCAAGGGGAGGAGCAGGTTCTCTAGAAAATAACTTTACAGGGCTTACTCAAACAGGGATTTATCAACACGAAATTCAGCTTAGTACAGCAAATTTTGAAAAATATGTGATTTCAGTAGATTTTTCACAAACTCCTCCGGCTAATAACTGGACTACAACTGCTGTTTTTGCTTTGAGTGCCTGTGGAACAGCTCCTGAAATTACTCCTGTTACAGCTATTGAGATTACAACCGAAAACGATGTCGATGCAGAAATTGCCACAATCGGAGGTACATTGCAACTTATTGCTACAATCACTCCAACCGATGCAACGAACCAAAATGTAACTTGGTCAGTAGTTTCAGGAAGTGCATTTGTTTCAGTTGATGCAGATGGATTGGTAACTGCTATTGCAAACGGAACAGCAACGGTAAGAGCTACTTCGGTTGATAATACTGCCATTTATGACGAAATTGAAGTTACGGTAAATTATGTTGCACCTGTTATTCCTGTAACAAGCATTGAAGTAACAACAGAAAATGATGTTGACGCAGAAATTGCCACAATCGGAGGTACATTGCAACTTGTTGCAACCATTACTCCAACCGATGCAACCAATCAGGAGGTAACCTGGTCTGTTGAATCAGGAAATGATTTTGTTTCGGTTGATACAAACGGATTAGTAACCGCTCTGGCAAACGGAACAGCAACCGTAAGAGCAACTTCTGTTGATAATACTTCAATTTTCGATGAAATTGAAGTTACGGTAAATTATGTAGAGCCTGCTATTCCTGTTACAGCTATTGAGGTTACAACCGAAAACGATGTGGAAGCAGAAATCACTGTAATAGGAGATACATTGCAGTTAATCGCAACTATAACCCCTGAAAATGCAACTAACCAGGAGGTAATCTGGTCTGTGGAATCAGGAAGTGGATTTGTTTCGGTTGATGATAACGGATTGGTTACTGCACTTTCAGACGGAACAGCAACGGTAAGAGCGACTTCGGTTGAAAACGATGCTGTTTTTGACGAAATTGAAGTTGTTGTTAATTCCCTTTCAATAAAGGATATTTTGGCTGAAAGTATAGCCGTTTACCCTAACCCGACCAACGGAATTTTAAATATTGACAGCACAAGTGAAATTGTTCTGGTTGAAGTATATAATTTGGTCGGACAAAAAACAGCTTCATACAAAAACATATCAAAAGTGGATTTTTCTACTCTTCCAAACGGGGTTTATATTGTTAAAATACAAACTCAGGAAGGAAAAAGTATAATCAGAAAAATCACGAAAAGCACTTTTTAATAGGTAGTTAATAGGAGAAAACTCTCCTTCAAATTTATTTTTGGGGAGAGTTTTTATTGTTAATTTAGTCAAAATAATTATATTTGTTACCCTGTAAAGAATTACTAACCACTAAAATAAACTCATAATGAAAAGAAATTTACTCCCTTTTTTCGGGTTGCTTTTTTGTTTCCCGATGTTTTCTCAAAGTGTTTCCTACACTGTTTTTGACGAAATTTTGTTTTATGACGGCTATGCGGCTACCGTTGATCACCCTGTCCCGGACGGAGTGATACGACACCGCAATGATTTGTATGCTACAAAACTCACTGACGAACAATTGGCTTCTCTCGGAAGTGACGTAACCGTAAATGTTATCGTAAAAGCCGCCTGTGATAATTATGACCGAATCGGGAATGTCAATCTGGCTTTTGTCCCGAAAGGACAGACAACCTACGACCCTGATGATGTTCAACGAATAGAAATTGGCAGGTTTATCACGCCTTTTATGAATAAAAACATTATGCCCAATCAGGTGCCTTACACCTATTCCCTGAACAACCTTTCTCGTATTTTCAAAGACCCTGAAATTACCTCCCTTTATGATATTTGGGCAGAATTGGAGATTTTCGGAGTGCCTTATGCTGCCAACACTCAGGTAGCGGGTTGTGCAGGCAGAAACGATGTTTTTTACGGAACTCTGGAGTTTGTTTCGAGCGGAAACTCCGCTTGGGATAATCCTTATACAGCCTTGTATCCGCTGTCGATGAAAGTGAATCTCAACAATTATCAGGAAGGTGCTACAGACCAAGTCGGGACTACCGTTAGAACCATTACTTTTGAAACCGAAGAAACCATTTATGCAGCCAAATTCTATCTGATAACCTCCAATCACGGTGCCAATCAAGGGGGAGAGGAATATATCAGAAGATGGCATTATGTGAATTTCAACGGAACTCAGGTGTTGTCATATCGCCCGGGAGGCTTGTCGTGTGAACCTTTCAGAATGTATAACACACAAGCTAACGGAATATATGGGCAAAATCCGCAATCTCCTGCCTGGTGGGCAAGCTGGAACAATTGGTGTCCGGGAGATGTAATTCCTGTGAGAACCATTGATTTAGGAACACTCGAACCCGGAACGCATACGTTTGTACTCTCTGTGCCCGCAGCTCAATTTGTGGATCAACAAGGCTATATTCCTGTGTCGTTGTATCTGCAAGGCACCTATTCCGAAGCTTTTGCAGGAGTTGAGAATCCTGCTGAAACCACTTTTTCGATCTATCCGAATCCCGTATCTGATGTGTTTTATATCGAATCCCAAGAAACCTTAAAAGAGGTTGTTGTGTTTGATGTAGTAGGGCAGCAAGTGATCAAAACCTCAGATGATCAAATAAACACAACCGATTTACAATCAGGGATTTATTTCGTTCAGGTAGAATTTGAAAATGCACAAAAAGCAGTTCGCAAGATTATCAAAAAATAACAACCTAAAACTTTAATAAAATGAAAAAAACTACTTTTTTATATGGTTTTCTTCCACTTGCTTTATTTTTTATCGGGCAGAAAACCACAGCACAGCAATATGAACATTTTGAAGTTTCATCGGGCTTTACGGCAGATGTGATTGCCAACGGAGTTGGAATACCTTTACTGTCGAGTTCCATTGGAGTAGATGGTGGTAACTGGGCTTTTCTTTCGACCGATTTTCAACTGTCAGACCCCGGAACGACCTATCCGAATGCACTTCCTGCAAGCGGACTTATCAATAGTATTGCAGCAGCTACTCCCGGATTATCATTTCAGTTGAATCCGTATTCCGAAAATAATTCTTTACGACTTGCTACATCAGGAAGCAACGGGACACTGGTTTTTGACAACCCGATGCAGGCTTTTAGTATTTTTGTGCTGGGAACTTCCGGAGACGGAGCAGCCACCCTTTCGGGAACGATAACCTTTACGGATAGCTCAACACAAACTTTTACAGGTACTTTGCCTGATTGGTTTAATTCTACGGCTTTGCCTGTTGCTGCCCAAGGTTTCAGAAGGGTTCACCGGGCTACTCAGGCGGTCGAAAATCCGCTCAATAACCCCAGACTCTACCAATGGCAGGTGGATATTGCAGAAGCAAACATCGGAAAAACCATAGCGTCGGTTACCTTCAACAAAACCTCTACAACCGGAATTGCCAATATTCTGGCTGTTTCTGCCAATGCCTTAGGCGATTGTCCATATCCGATAAATCTGGCTGTGGAAAGTGCCACTGCTGCTGCTGTTGACCTGAGTTGGGAACCCCTCGGAGATGAAACTCAGTGGGAAGCGGTCGTGTTGCCACAAGGAAGTCCTGCACCTGCTTCGGGAACGGTAGTAGATGAAACCAGCTATTCGGCAGAAGGATTGAATCCGGTTTCTCCTTATGTTCTTTATGTTAGAGCTGTATGTGGAGCAGGGGAATACAGCAGTTGGTCGCAGTTTACTTTCTATACGCCTGTTTCCAACAACGATTGTGTTTCGCCTATTGAACTTACGGTAAATTCGGGTGTCGAGTGTGTGGAATCAGAAACGGTTTCTTTTCTGGGAGCTACGGTTTCCGTAGAAGCTCCTGAACTTTGCGGAGACAACAACGGAGGTGATGTTTGGTATAGCTTTACAGCAGAAGAAACCGTACACGTGGTTCAGTTGTTGAATTTTTCCAATCTTGCTTCTTTTTCGCCTATAGCTATCACGCTTTATCAGGGAGGATGTGATATACTGATTCCGATTGCTTGCAGCACGGTAAATTATATTATGGCAACCGGATTGGTTCCCGATGCTCTTTATTTGATTCGGGTTTCTCTGAATACGACTACTGCAACATTATCAGGTTCTTTTGATATTTGTGTTACCACTCCGACTATTCCCAGTGGAGGAAACAGTTTGGAGTGTTTGATAAATACGATAAACAGTGATTTTGAAAATCCTGTTATATCACAAGCATCGGGTTGGCCTACAATGGTTCATCACAATACGGTTCAGGGCTGGAGAACAACAGCTACGGACGGAATTATTGAAATTTGGCCTAACACAACCAATATAGGTGTGGTGCCTGCTTATTCGGGAAATCAGTTTATAGAGCTGAATGCCAATATGGTATCGGGAGTTTACCAGGATTTTGATACACCCGTAACCACAACATTTAATTTTGGTTTTGCACACAGAGGAAGACAGGGTACAGATACCTGTGGTTTGTATGCAGGACCTCCGGAAGGACCGTATGTGCTTATACATACATCTACTGCGGGGACTTCGAGCTGGGTATATAATACAGGAACTTATACGGTTCCTGACAACCAGACAGAGACAAGGTTTATTTTTCAGTCGATTTCATCTGTCGGAGGAGCTACGGTAGGAAACTTTCTTGATGCCATTACGTTTACGGCAAACAACGGAATTTTATCTGATAATCCTGTGTCTTTAAACTGTACCGATGAATCCTCTTCGCTCATTTTAGCAGCAGGTGTCGGAATCTGGACAGCACACGATGACAATCCTGCTCCGACTACCATCAGCGACCCGACTTCAAACACCCCAACCATTACCGGTTTTTCTTTAGCGGGAACATATCGCTATGAATGGACAACACTCTACTGCTCCAGCACTTTAGAAATCAACTTCACAGGCAGCAGTGTTGCAGAGCCTGTAGCAGAAAATGTGGTTTATTGTGTAGGGCAAACCGCTACCGCACTTGAAGTAGCTGTTTTAGAAGACCATACACCAAATTGGTACACAGAAGAATTTGGAGGAACACCTCTGAGTGAAGCTCCGATTCCTGATACTTCCATAGCAGGCACAACGACTTATTACGTAAGCCAAACTTCTATTTTGTCAAGTTGTGAGAGTTTGAGAGTGGCTGTTACGGTTACGGTTAACGAGCCTTCTCCGTTGGAAGGTATAGGTTTTGAATACGAATTTGATGAATATTGCATTTCTAATCAAACCGTTACTCCTACACTCAGTATTATAACGCCTTTGGGAGGAACGTTCAGCATATCAGGAGGTTTAGACATAAATCCTGCAACAGGTGAAATAAATCTGGCAGCTATGACTCAGGGAACTTATACGGTTACTTATACTCTGGCAGCAGATGTAGAAAACTGTATTGCAGAAAGTTCGGGAACTTTTGAGCTTACCTTTACAGTTCCCCAGGTGGTAGAAACCGGATTTTCATATACGACTCCTGTTTGTAATTTAGAAGAAAATATATTTCCTGTTTTGAATGCTGATTTTGTTTCCGGAGGAGTTTTTCAATCTACAACAGGACTGGTTATAGATGAGGCAACAGGAGAGGTTAGTGTTTCTCTGAGCCAATCGGGAGTTTATGTGATTACTTATACGGTTGCTGAAGATTTAGAAAACTGTATTCAGGAAAGCTCAGGTAGTTTTGAACTTACCATTACTCCGGCAGAGGTTCCGCAAACCGATTTTTCATACATCACTCCGCTTTGTTATAACGACAGCAATGTGTTTCCTGTTTTTGGTTCAGAAACCGTTTCGGGAGGAACTTTCCATTCTGTTTCAGGACTTGTAGTTGACCAAAATACAGGAGAAATTGACGTAGTTTCGAGCACTCCGGGTACCTATACCATTACCTATGCGGTTGCAGAAGACGTAGCCAATTGTCAGGCAGCAGGGCAAACCGATTTCGTAGTAACCATAATGCCTGAAATGGTTTATTCTTTATATCAGCAATGTGAAGGAGGTGCTTCGTGGTTGTTTGTGGAAGACGACAATCAGGCGGAATATGTGTGGTATGACCAAAACGGAAACAGCCTGCATACGGGAAGCAACAGCTTCAACATAACCGAATATCTGACTCAGAATCCGGCTGTAACTATTCCTGAAAACGGACTGACGTTCTCCGTTGCGGTTGATAATGGTTGTATAAGTGTTGCAACCTATACGGTAACTTCGGTGCTTTGCATTATTCCTAAAGGAATTTCGCCTAACGGAGATGACATAAACGATGCTTTCGACCTGACCGGACTCGGAGCCAATAAAGTAAATATTTATAACCGCTACGGAAAATTGGTATATGATTTCAAAGGAAATTATACCAACCAATGGAAAGGGCAATCTAAAAACGATGACGAATTGCCTTCGGGAACCTATTATTATATGCTCGAAACCAACTCGGGAGAAACTTTTACGGGCTGGGTCTATATCAATCGTGGATTGTAGAATAAAAACCCGAACGGAGTGAAATGAAACTTCACTCCGTTCGGGTTTATTTTTTTTAAAATGAACTGTTATTTAAGGTAATAAACACTTGTTATGAAAAACAAACTGCTCCTCTTTTTCGTATTTTTATACGGATTTTGTAATGCTCAATATTACTCCGAACATTACATAGCACCTTCTCCGTGGCAGTATTGGAGCGATGCCAACGAAATTGTGGTTTCTACCCTGAGTGATGACCCGGTTGCGGTTGATTTGTATAAGAGTAACGGAGTTTATATTACGACTTTAAACGTAACAGCTGCAAATCCGGTTTCTTATCGTTTTGTGGGAACAGCCAGCTCGACTCCAAAAAATGACATCAATACCACTTATTCAGACCGGGGACTTCTTGTGGAGGCAACTGCTCCGGTTTTGGTAAACCTGCGAAATATCGCTTCAGATTCTCCCGGAACCAACAATACAAACATCAAAGGAAATGCTTCTTTGGTTAGTTTCGGTAATGAGGGAATGGGTACTTCTTTTCGCTTGGGATATTATCGTAGCAACTATGTAGGGCTGAATACGGGAAATCCTGTGTATTCGGTTATGGCACTTCAGGACGATACGACTCTTGTGCTTGGCGGAGTTGTCTTAACCACTCTCGATGAAGGAGAAAGCCGTTTGTTTACTGCTCCAATGGGAGCTTTGCTGACATCCAACAGCCCTGTGGTAGTCAATGTAGGAAGCTATGGCGATACGCCTCAGGCTTGTGGAGGAAGCGGTGAAGACGGAACAGTTGACCAGATTGCTCCCACCAACGTTTTGGGAACACAATATATGATAGTCAGAGGAAGCGGAACGGCAGGAACAGGACTAAACCATCCGGAGCAAACTACTATTGTGGCTGCTGAACCCGGAACCATCGTAGAAGTTACACATTTTAATGCAGCCGGAACCCAGATAGGCACTACCGTTACCTATAACCTGAATGTAGCCGGAAATTTTCAGACTTTTCATCACGGAGATACCACTACGCAATATTCGAGTTCGTTCATTCAATCCAACAACCCCATAGTGGTCTATACCGGAACGGCAGTAGATTGTGAAACCGATGTTTCCACCGTATTACCTATCGGAGGTTGTGCAGGAACTACCGATGTCATCACCCGAAAGTTCATCAATTACAACAATGGCGATTTGCCCTATTTTGCTTATACCATTATCGAAAGTGCCACAGAACCGGTTTATTTAAACGGAATGGATTTGGAACTTCTCACAGGAACTCCCAGAACTCCCATCGGAACCACAGGTTTTTATATGCTTCGATTCAATAACCTTCTCATCGGAAGTCCGACAGCCATTACGATTACTTCTGCCCTGAAACTCACCACCAGTATTGTTCAGCAGGGAGCGGGATTTTCAATGTCCGGATTCTTTTCTGCTTTTAACGACAGACCTGAACCTCCCACTCAGATAGCTATGACCGAAAACTGCGATATTGTCATTTCCACAACCGAAGATTTAGAGCCCTATCAGTGGTTTTTAAACGGAGAACCCATTGCAGGAGCTACCGAAAACCCCTATGTGGCTCTGGAAACCGGTTATTATTCCGTTCAGGGAACAAGACCCTGCGGAGTAACCTTGCCTTCGCAGGAAACCTATATTTATGTTCCTGAACCCATAGAACCCGGTTATCCTGTTGATTTGGAGGATTGTGAAGGAAGTGGAGGAGCTCTGGGTGTTTTTGACCTCACCGAAAATTATACGGTGGTTCTGGACGATTTAAACCCGTTGACCGAGATTTATTTTTATGAAAGTATGCAGGATATCGAAGACTGGAATGCCTTAGACTGGCAACCCGGAGTTGATATCACTGCCTATCAGGCTACTTCCAATCCGCAAACCATTTACGTTCGTGTACAGGATTTTAACAGTGAATGTTTTATTGTGCGGACTTTTGAACTGCTCACCATAGACTGCACTTTCACTGCTCCCGACCCTGTTTTTTTGTGTGATAATGACAAAAACGGCTCAGAATCTATTGATTTATCGCAGTTTATTCCTGATATACTGATGGGCTTCGATGACCACAGCGTGAGTTTTCATACTTCCGAAACCGGAGCAAATACAAATAACACAACCGATGTTATAGACCATAATACTCCTTATTCGATTCCTGGAGGTACTACGGCTACCGTTTGGATTCGTTTAGAAAATAATACCGATACAACAGAATTTCAGGTCGAAAGTTTCACCATTACCGTAAATCCTTCTCCTGATATTGATTTTGTTGAAGGAACGATTTTAGAATTGTGCGATGATGACACAGACGAAGTAGCTGTTTTTAATATGGCAGGAGTAATTGTCGATATTACGACAACTTTACCGAATCTGGCTTCCGTTACACTCCACCTTTCAGAAACTGATGCTCAGGAAAATATAGGAATTATAGACAATTCCGGGGCTTACCCGAACACCTTCAACCCGCAGACGATTTGGGTGAGAGCCGTTGATGAAAATGGTTGCTACGGAATAAGCTGGATTGTTTTACAGGTAAATCCGCTTCCCGAATTTAATGAACCGGGAGATTTAGCAGCTTGTGATGATGATTATGATGGTGCTTTGGTATGGGATTTAACGGTTCAGACCTCTGAAATTCTGATAGATATTTTAGACGAAATTTCCTACTATACTTCACAGGCAAATGCTCAAAATGAAACAAATGCTATTGCAAACCCTGCTTCTTTTACCAACACGACCAATCCGCAAACGATTTGGGTGAGAGTAGAAAACGAGCATGGATGTTTTATAGTTACTGATTTTGATTTGATTGTCAATCCGTTGCCTCAGATTTCGGAACCTGAGGATATGGTGGTTTGCAGCGAAGATACCACAACTCAATGGGATTTAACAGTACAGAACGATGCAATTTCGACCAACCCTGATGATGAAATTACTTTTTTCCTTACGGAAAATGAAGCGCAGACCAACACCAACCCGATTGTAAATCCGGCTGATTTTACCAATACTTCAAACCCACAAACAATATGGGTAAGGGTCGAAACCGAAACCGACTGTATGGCTTTTACGAGTTTTGATTTACAGGTTGTTTTAGCTCCCGAAATCAATCAGCCGGAAGCTTACCACCTCTGTGATGATGACGATGATGGCATTCAGCTTTTTGACCTTACCACAAAAAACAATGAAATCTTAGACGGATTGAGTGCTGCCATTTCATATCATACATCTTTGTCGAATGCAGAACAAAACACAGCCCCGATAACTACTCTTGCCAACTATCAAAACACTTCCAACCCACAAACGATTTATGTGAGAGTGGAAATTGCGGGAGGGTGTTATTCTACTACTCAGTTTGATTTAGTTGTGGAAGAATTACCCGTCATCCCGACCTTGACCAATTATGAGTTATGTGACGATGACACGGATGGTTTTATGGTCTTTGATTTGACTACGAAAGATTTGGAGATTTTAGACGGTTCTGCAAATGATTTGACGTATCATTTGAGTTTGGCAGATGCTCAGAATGGTGAAAATGCCATTACCGACCTGACGACTTTCACCAATCAAACGATAGATCAACAGACGATTTATGTACGGGTTGAAAACGAGTTTGGTTGTTATTCGACTTCACAATTTAATATTATCGTACGACCGCTTCCGGAGGTATTTACGTTGGAACCGTTATATGTTTGTAACGATGGTGTAAACCCGGATACCGCCCCTTTTATGTTAACCGACCGTACCGCTGCAGCCAGCGGAGGTGTAACAGGCACAACGATTACCTACTACGAAACCCTTACAGATGCTGAGAACAGCGTGAATGCTTTGCCTTCACCATATATGGGCA
>JBAYSC010000073.1:0-11472 GCA_041676345.1 Flavobacteriaceae bacterium
ACACAATATCTGAAATTATATTTTCATTATAACATTCTTTAACCCTTTTTATGGTTTCTATAACAGGTTCTGGATATTTATTTGAAATATGTTTAAGTAAATCTATGTGTGGCATAGATGCTCCAAACCATTTCAAATGCGATACGGCTTTGTCTCCAAAGAGATATTTTTCTAGGTTGTCATTATCATTAGTAAGATTATCTAATTTTTCTTCGATAATGTTATAAGCTAAACAGTTCCCATTATCGAAAAGTGGGGAAAACCGAGCTGTTCTGGTTATCAGAGGTATATTAAACTCTTTTTTTGACCAAAAATATTTAGAGGGTTTAGTAGTAGGCTTAGTAACTTTAATTTCCCTTATAATCGCCCAATTTTGTTGGTGTCTGTCTCTGTTGCCAATAACAGCGTCAAAAATAAGCATTTCAATAAAGTTATTTAATATTGATTTATGTTCGGGTTCATCCATTGAATTAAAAAAATCTTCCACTAACTGGAAAGTATGATCCGTTCCTTTCTTTGTTTCAAACTCCGGATAGATTCTTAATAATACTTGTTGTCCGTGTATCAATTCTTGGGTAAATCCCTCTGTCATTGATTTAGATAAACATCCTCCAACTCCATCTAAAACAGCAGGTTCATATTTTAAAATATTGAATCCTAATTTTTTTCCGATTTCATAAGCAATAATTTCATTCCAAAATTCCCAAGGATATTTTTCTTTCGGCTCTTTGAAATAATATAAATCAAATGTTTCAGGATGTAACACAACTTTTTTAATTCTCTTTCCGATTGGAACGAATCTCTGATTGCCAGAAGGCCATTCTGATATATTTATTAATTCCAAATTACTATTTAATGATGAATTTACTTAACAAAAGTATAGCTAATGTAATAATTTAACACTTATAGTTACCTTAATTATATCACAAACATACAAATCTTTTCTAACACTTCTTTACGGCTTTCCGTAAAACCATAAAATCCTGAAAGTTTCAGGATTTTTCATTATTATATTCAGAAATTATATTCTAAGAGCCTTGTTTCACTCGCATTTGAAGCATATTTTTCGGGTCAACTACGGGTAGAATAATACCTTGCAGATTGGTATTAGAAAGTCTTTCAAAAATAATTCCTCTTGCAGTGGAAAAGCTCAAACCTAATAAAGTAGCAATCAGCAAACCTGAAAATACAGGGTGATTTTCATCTTTTAATTCATAAAAATTATTCAGGTTCTTGACTTGGAAATGAAAGTCAATAATAAAATTAGCCTTTCCTCCATTAGAATTATCTTTCGTACTCAAATCAATATGCAGACCTATTTTTACTCTCTGGTCTTTCAGGTTGTGCATAGTGGTATGAGCCACATTGATATTGAATTCTCCGGTTCTCTTTTCAGACACTTCTTTAACCGAACTTTCAACAATATCAATATGAAAAAGATTTATTTCTTCTGGAACTATTTTTACTTCTTTTGCCATTATATTGCCATTCCGTAGATTGTTTCTTCGTAACCATTTATAGCCTCCTGCAAGTCCCCTCCTTTGATAGTTCCAAGATATACATATTGTATTTCCTTAACAGGTTCTACATTAATCAAATCGATACCCAAAGCGATTTCCATTTTGGTAATGCTTTTCAGGGTAAGGTTATGCATTCCTGTAAGCCATTTTGAAACTTCTGATGGTGATTTGTCCATAGCTTTGGCTAAATCCAAAGCTTTCCACCCTTTTTGTTCAAGAGCCAAACGAACCTTTTCTGTAATAGCCAGATTTTTATCAACGAATCTTTCTATTTCGGGATTACCATATTGGTCTAACCAATTTGTAATCATATTTCCTTCATTTTTCATAACTTAATAAAATTACCACATTAAACAAAAATCGCCCTCAACAATTATATCAGTACAATTTTTATTCCATTTTATTTCTTTATCTATCAGTGCTTTATCAATAAGTGATGTCAGGTGGTTTGCCATTCGAAAATGAGGTCTTACATTCTCACAATCCTGTGCTTTATCTGTTGTTTTAATATCTCCGCTAAAAAGAAATACTACATTTTTGCTGATACGCATACAATATAACCTCAAATTATTAGGTACATTCTGTTCAATTCCGGTATCATCCGTTTCGACATAGACTGGTTCTCTGTCTTTTCCTTTTGGTGGTAATGCTCTGGTGTCTGCCGTTTCTGATTCGTTCCTGAAATAATTTTCTTTTGCTCCGAATTTCTCTCCAATTACCTTAATCCAAGCCATAATGTGATTCAGCTTTTCTCTGTTGGTATCTGTATGTTTTGCAACAAACTCTCTGAAAAGAGAATTCTCTTCATTAATTGACACGGAATAATAACTAACTTTTTTAAACCGTTGTACTAAAATTATTTCTGCAAAGTTATTCACTTATAAATTAATTTCCAAGTTAATTTCACTTTTAAGTTAAATTTTGTTTCCTGACAAAAGTAACAATCTCTATAGACTTTGTGCAAATATAGGACATAAAACTAAAAATCAGGTGAGCTTTGATAAGGGTAAATACCTTGACAAGATTAATTATCCTTATTAATCTTTTAACCATTTGAAATCTTTTATTCTATCTGCAATTAAATTATCTTTTATTTTAATATTTAATGCGTGGTTGCAAAATGCGTTGGCTTATCGCAAATGGTCTTTTAATGCTTTCCATATTTCAGTATTTACACATTTAATTTCTCCAAGTTGTCCTTCAATATTTTTCTTGTCAACTAAAAGAACTTCGGATTTTTTCTTTAGTTCTTCTGTTGGTATCATTTTTAAAAGTCTTGTCGCTAAAACTTTGTCAACCTTTGCCAATGCACATAAACCTGCTTTCAATTGGTAAAAAGTTAGAGAATGAATGTCTTTTTCTAACCTTGGAATGAAAGAATTAAGTAAAGTATTTACGACTTCTTTATTTATCTTACTTAGTCTGTATAGCGCATCTGCAAATTTTGCAAACTGAATTTCTCCATTATTTGCACTTACAAGGCTTTCGGAATATGTTGCAATGATATTTTCTGCTATTTTTTCATTAATGTTAAAAGCGATACTTACGCTATTTATAAAATTCTCTATATCTGCCTCTTTAATTTTATTTTTGAAAACATTGTGTGCAAATAGGTTATTCAACAAATCAACAGTTTTTTCATTGTCAAGATTATATAGGGGTTTGATTGAGTTGAAAATTGGTTGAATTCTGAATTTTCTAACAAGACACTTTTTGATTATGGTAATGTTATCAATTAAGTTGTAAACCCTTTTTGCATTATCAAAGTCAACATTTTTTAAGTACAAGAAAATTGAAGGTAAATCAGTAATTTCTGTATTGCTGTCGTTGATTACTTTTATTAATTTATCATCTGGAATAAGCTTTACCAACTTTTTACCAAAGGAAGGTTCAATTTCATTTATTGCATTAACTAACTGAACCGAATGGTTAATATTTGAACTTTTCACCCTGCCTTCAATGATGTCAAGATTGACCCTTTTTAATAATTCTTGACCTTCCTTTCTGACATCAAGCTGTGAAAACAAGAGATAAAAAGTGAATAAATCAACTGTCGTAATTTTTGTAGAGTTCAGTTTGCTTATAACAAATTCCTTTTCTAATGTGTGACGGATTAAATTTTGAGCCTTTGAGGGTTCAACTTTTTTAAATTCCTTTAGAATATGACCAAATGCCGTTAAAGGTTTATCTTCAAATAAGTTTGATAAAAATTCAACATCTAATTCCTCAAATATTTCTTTTGAAATAGACTGGTCAATATCATACAAACGAGATAGCCCAATTCCTATTTGCTCTACAGATGCTTTTTTAGATTTTCTTTTAAGGACTTTAATATCAACTGAAGACAATATTTCGGAAGTCGTTGCAAAATCAATCTGTTTTAATTCACTCAATGTTTTCGTGATATAATCAAACTTTTGATAATGGATTTTTGCTGAAACTTTTTTTACATCAACTGCTTTTAGAATTCTTGTGGCAAGTTCAGGGTTTACTGTTTTAAGTTCTGCAAGTGAATTGCCGTATATACCAAAATGAATATCAGAATTGAATTTTTGCTTCCATTCCTCAACACTCAAAACATTAATTGCTTTTGCTCTTAATTGGGTGTTTGGTAGCAACCTGATTGTTAAAGTCAGACTGTTTAATGATGCTTCTCTAAAAACATCTTTTAATTCATCAGATTTAAAAGGTGCTAAAACACTTTTGTTTTTTAAATCCTTGAAATTATTCTTATGAGTTTCAATGTAGGATATTGCGGAAGCGTTTTTTGTTCCTCTTTTTAAGATGTCTATCAAGTTTCGATTACTGAAATAAAGGTTATTGCAATAATCCTCAAAGCTACGCTTGGCAAAAATTCTGATTAATTGAATTAAGTTAACCAACTGGTCGGAATCCATTAAGTCAGAATCATAAACAAATCTGAAAAAATACTTCCTGATTATCTCGCTTGAAAGTACTTTGTTAAATAAATTAATGTTGTCTGAAATTCCAATATTGTAAAGGAAACTATATATGTTATCTACAAAGCCATCAGAATCACCAATTATCTCATTTAAATAATCCTCAATGCTCTTTAAGTAAAAAGAATTTCTATCATTTCTAAATCTTACGTTTAGGGATGCGTTGGCTCTAAAAATGGAATCAAGAAGCAACCTTGCAAACATTGAATGCATAAAAGAATGAAAATTGTTTTCGTTCTTAAATAATAAGCCTCTTTTCTTTGATGCTTCAATTTGATTTTGGTCTGCCAAAAATTCAATTTCATAAGCATACAAACTGGCAAACTGTTGGATTTTATTTATTTCTGCCTCACTTAATCCGTCTAAATAAATGTCATATATGTAATCCTCAATTGTTTTTTCTGTAATTTCAGAAAGTAGCACATTCTTGTATGACCAATACTGCAACATCCAAGCAAGTTTGTAAAGATTGCCTTTTGCATTTTCTATAGCTTTTTTAATATCGCCTATTTCACGTTGTATGCCTTGACTTTCAAGATAAGATTTACAGTTTGATATAACTCCAACTGATTTGTTATAAATATGTTGAGGGGTGTTAAACGATTCTATTTTTAGATTACTTGCTTCAAGTTGCTTAAAAATATCAATGTTGTTTTGAGTATCTCGTCTAACATCTGCACTTAAAAAACGAGAAGTAAGAATAAACTTGAAGGTCGGAAATTCTTCTTCTAATGTTAGTATTTCAGCTCCAAAAGACAGATTTAAGTGTATATCTTCAATTATGAAAACTACATTTTCGCTTTCGCTAAGTTTATTCAAGTCGCTTTTGAATCTATCGAAACTCAGTTTTTGGGAAACATTTAAATAAAAAACTTCATAACCGATTTTAGTTAATTGCTGGGATATTTTTAATGTGGAAATAGTTTTGCCTGTGGAAGGATAACCTGTTAATAGAAAATAATTTTCAGAATCGTTTGTAATTCTTTCAACGCAATTATTTATTTGCTCAATTTCCTCTGGCAAGAAAAAATAATAGTCAGCTTCTAATAATTCAAAAGAGGGTAGAACAAATTTTTCCGCATTAACTCTAAATTTTGACTTTGTAGGTTTTAAAATTTCTAGCTTTTTTAAGCTATCAAGAACAGAATCTATCTTTTTATCAATTAGTTGAAGATTCTTTGAGATGTCAAAAATTCTTGCTTTGTAATTCTCTTCTACAAAGAGTTTTTTCAAGTATTCATTGTTATTTGCATTAGTTTTGAAGAGTTCGTAAAAACTTTCTAATTGCTCATTGTTAGGCTCAATTATGTTTGGATTAGTCTTTAATTCTTTTTGTAAATCTGTTTTAGAATGTTTTTCCTCATTAAAAAGAACATACATTGAGTAATGCTCCAAAAGAATCTGTGAATGGTAAAATGGAAATTTGTTTCCGTCTTTTATTGCTGGGTATTTATTTTCAAATTCTTCAATGGTTTTGTAAATAATTCTTGTGAGTTCGTTAGCATAGCTATCTTTAGGAAAAACCTTTGCAACAATCTTTTCAATACCTTTCTGTGCAGTAAAATCAATAATTTGACCTACTAAAAATGAAACGGCTGATATGGTTAGTCCTGCAATCATTTAATTCTATTAAACATTGATTTAATCGTTTTTAACTTTTATAGTTATCAACTTACAGTCAATTAGATTTACAGGGTTGTTTGGATTCTTTACTTTGATATCAGTAATGCTTAAAGTCTCATCAACACTATCTACAATTTTAGCTTTACTTTCCAATGGAAATGAATTGTATTTATCTAAAGGAATTATTGCAATCAGCTGAAATTTTAATTCTTTTTCATATTGGTAAACATAATCAAAGACCTTGACTGGGGGCTGTAATAACCACATACCTCTAATGCGCATATTAGTTATTTTTAGAGGGTCTACATAGTTTACTCTTCCAAGTTCTTTTGTTTCAGAAAAGTTGATGTCTGCTGTATTTTCTAGACTTTCTGTAATAATGCTTTTAAGACCTGTATATACATCTTCATCAGCCGCATAGATTGAGCCGTATATCAACCAAAGTGATGATAGTTTTTTACTGTTTTTTGGAACGTGTCCTATTGCGTATAGAATGTCTTTTTCTGACCAATCTTCACATTCTCGGCAATGTTTATTAATCAGATGGCTTGTTGAAATCATTTTTGATTTTGGATGCGAACTGTTCAGTTGAAGTTCTGACGAAATGGTTTCTGTTTTTTTTACTTCAATTGCATCACCTCCTTTTATCATTAAATCTGGTGGTCTAGTTTGACTGCCTTCGTATGAATATATTTCAGAATACTTGTTTATTTTATCAACTTTATCAATTGTTGCAATAGTGTTTGAAAAAGCATCTTTAACAAATACTTCTAATCCGTCTCCAACATTGGTAGCACGATTGTTTCCGAAAGTTAATTCATTTACCTCCAAATTAGGAAGATTCGCAATATTCACTATTGCTTCTAAAATATTTGTCATACTGCTACTGCTTCTTGTTGTTTAATTTTTAATTCTTTTGTTAACGTGTGCTGTTTTAGTTGTTGCTGAATTGTCTCAGCAAGAAATTTTGCTAAATTAACAGGAACAGCATTCCCAATCATTTTATAACCTGCTGGAACACTAGTGTAATGGAATATAAAATCATCTGGAAAAGTTTGAATTCTCGCACATTCTCTAACACTCAAACGTCTGTATAAATGTTCTTTTCCCGGAACAAAAACTCTTATATTTTGCTCAATAAATTTCATTTTTGGTGCTTGTGGATGAATAGGGGCGTGTCTGCCACCTGCTTGAATTGTAAATGATTGTTCATCCCAACTTCTAACTCTATTTCTTGACATAAAAATTGTAGAAAAATCGCCAATCATATATTCGTGGTTTGGCATAGCACATTTTTCTCCGTTCGTTTTGTTATAAGGTAATGCAGGTAAAACATTATCTTTTAAATCGTAAATGGTTTCTTGAAGCGTTAATTTTGGAAAGTTTGGTTTTTGAAATTGGTATTTAAAACCTAAGTCTTTACGAATGCCAACAAATATTACACGTTTTCTGTCTTGTGGCACGTTGTAATCACAAGCATTTACCATTTCAAAAGAGAGTTCGTAACCAACTCCTGCATTTCTGAACATTTCTTTTATGTTTTCTAATGCTTCTGAATGTCTGCCTAAAAGCATTCCGCTAACATTTTCAGCAAGAAAAAATTTAGGTTGTTTCGCTTCTAAAATTCTTATGAAATCATAAAAAAGTTGTCCTCTTTTATCTTCAATGCCCTTCATTGCACCCGCTTCACTCCAACTTTGGCAAGGAGGTCCACCAATTATTCCATCACATTCAGGAACATCATCAGCAGGAATATTTACTAAACTTCTTCTGTCAAGAATTGTGTGTGGATGATTTTTCTCATAAGTTTCCCAAATTTCCTTGTCGTATTCATTTGCCCAAATAACATTAAATCCTGCTTTTTGGAAACCAAGGTCTAAACCTCCTGCACCTGCAAAAAAAGATACTATATTCATATTGTTGTAAGATTTTTAGATTTTAAATATTCAACTTTTTGTTCTGCTAGAATTAGCGTTTCGCTGTCGCAATTGTTTTCGTAAATTTTCTTTGCGATTATGTCGCTGAAAAATTCTGTCCGAAGGTGTGCTAAGTCAAGGTTGAAAACATTAGCTAAAAGTTCAAGTCGTTTTTCGTCAAACTCTCTTTTGTTGTTCTCAATTTTACTAAGGTTAGCAGAGTCTAAGTCAAGTTTAGCTGCGAGTTGAGTTAGTGTCAATTCGTTTTCTGTCCGAAGTCGTTTTATATATTCTCCAAATGTTTCTTTCATTTGACTTGTCATTTTTTGACAAAAATACAATAGTTTTTAAAATGTCGTTTATTTTTCAGCAGTTTTTTGTCGAGCGTTGGAAAAAAATGGCTCTTTTGGTTTTTCGAGCGTTGGCTCGTGTGTCGGCAAAAACCAAATGTGCTTGACCGTGCGGTTGGCAAAAAATTGAATTAAAAAAAAGTGCGGTGGGAAAAATAAAAAATACAGAAGGGTCGGCAATGAGTGTCGGCTTAATTGTTGTCCAATTGCTATATGGTTTCTATGTCCGTGTTCACTTGTCAAAATGGTTTACTCTTTTTCTTGTTTCTGTCCGCTGTTTTCTTTCGGGTCGTTGTCTTTTTACACTTGTACCCAACGGCTAAGTATAAGCGTAGTGCGGGATTTCGGAGACGTATTCTGTCCACCCACCGCAAAGTTTATTATGAGCAAATAATACTCAATTTTAGCAGTTCAGCCCGCATTAGGCTTATACAATGTTACCACACGTTTTCTATTGGTCAGAAGTATCTTTAAATTCTATAAGTGTTGTATTAATGCCTTTAACTCTCTTAAACCAATTTCTGCTTGATAAATATACCAACAACATTAATGATAGTACCATACCAGCAAGAATAAGATATTTTCCTTTTGTAAAGTCAATAGACGAAGCAAAAAACAAAATAATTGCTGAACCAAATAGAGAAGAAGTCACCAAAACGGAAATCGCCATTCGCTTTAATTTATTTTGAAAATTAACGAGTGATGTTTTCAGATTATCGCCTTTTATAGGATTTCTCAATACAAGCCACCCTACAAAACGAACTATAATGTACGAGATGGCAGCAACAATCAGGAGAAGATTTGCCCAAAGTGGTTTGGTGGCACCATCAAAACCGTCATAATAAACTACTAAAAAGACAATTATTAGAATAGCTTCAATTATAAATTTAATTCTAATCTTTTTGATATTAGGATGGTTATTTATTCTGGTCATCATTAACAGTTCCTTCTGGTCTTTTTTACCAACACCCGCTTTTTTCCAGTTTGATTTTAAGTTATCGAATTCCATTGTTTCCTATTTTAAAATGTTTTTAAGTTTTTCTTTAATTCTGCTGATTTTTACGCCTACATAATTTTCTGTTATTCCTGTTATTACGGCAATTTCTCTATGAGAATAATCTTCTAAATACAAAGCTATCAATGACCTTTCTGCCTTGTCCAATGTCCTAATGGCTTCAAACAAACGTTCCTCGTTTTCGGATTGTGCTTCTGAATAATTTAAATGATAATCCTTATTAGGAATGCTTTCTCTAAATTCAAGTTCTACTTTATTTTTTCTGAATGTTACTATAGCTGTGTTCAAGGCTATGCGATACATCCAGGTACTCACCTTCGATTCATTTCGAAATTTTGGGTAGGCTTTCCACAGTTGAAGTACGATTTCTTGGAATAAATCTTCTTGGTCTTCTTTAGTATCCCTATACATCTTGCAGACTTTATAGATGATACCTTGGTTTTCTTCCACAATTTTCAAAAAAGCCGTTTCCATTATTTATTAACTTTTTTGAATTGAAATGATTTGCCCATTCCATTAGCCGTTAAACTTGTAACCACATCAGCATCATTAACTGCAAAAAAGAATTCTATTTCTACTTTTTTACCAAAAAACTGATGATTCCCTTTTGGATAAATTTCAAATGGCGGATTTCCTCCAAGTTTTGCATAAAGACTGTTCTCGGCTTTAATTATAGACAGTACTATCTTGTTTTCGTCCGCAATGAATTCGCCACTATACATTTCGAGGTTTACAGGTTTTTCTGAAACTTTTTCTATCGATGGCATTTGAAAAGGTTTTCCAAAAACAATTTTCTCAACGTCTGATGCAATATTGGTTATTGGTAATATCGAGACGTTACTTAAAATAATGATGCTCGTTTTATCATTATCTGAATACATTGATGTGTATGTAGAATAGCCCCAAGTTCCGCCACCGTGATAGAATTTTTGTTGTTTATCAGAATTCAAATACCAACCATATCCATAACTATTGTCATCTTTTAGCTTTGGATTGGTTGTTTTTGTGAACACAATTTCTTTACCTTTTTCGCTTAAAAGAGTATTAGAGAAAAAGCTGCTATTCCATTTCAACAAATCCGTGGCGGTAGAATATAAATCTCCTGCACCTTTTAGTATTGAATAATTTCGATAGGGCGCAACTACTAAACTATCGTCATTAATCAGGTGATAACCTGAAGCCATCTGTGGGATAATTTTTAAACCATCAACGATTCCAGTTTCATTCATTTGCAGTTTGTTCAAAATTTTCTCTTTTAATATATTTTCATAACTGTTTTTATAAACGTTTTCAAGGATTGATGCCAAAAGATAATAACCCAAACTCGAATATTGCATTTGTGAGCCTGGCTCAAAAAGCAAATCCAGGTTATTTATTTCTTTAATTGCTTGTTCTGTTGTCGTTTGTAGTTTTGATTTTGTCTGCCAATAATCATTGATACCTTCATTGTGTGGCAATCCTGAAGTATGTTTCAATAATTGCTCGATAGTTACAGTTCTAAATTTTGGCGATAACCCGTCTAGATAATCGATGGCTTGGTCTTGAACATTTAACTTTTGCTCTCCCTGTGCGATTGCAATGAGCGTTCCAGTAAAAGTTTTGGTAATGGATGCTATTCGATATTTAGCTCCTTTCTTCAATTCGACACTATTTTCATAGGATGCCATTCCCACCGATTTTTGAAAAACAATATTATTTCCTTTGGCTATGAGAATTTCTCCGTTGAAACTCTTTTTTAGATGAATAACCTTAAGGTAAGTGTCAAGTGTGCCAACATCAAAAGATTCTTTGGTTTGGGATTTTACTGTTAGCGATAATCCAAACAGTAGGGTAATTGCGAATAATTGTTTTGTAAATTTCATAAGACAACGATTTAAATTCCATTTTCTATATAGGTTGTCTTAAAAGTTCCAAATCTTACAAACGGCTATTTTTTTTATAGGATGTGTTTTTTTAAATGTGTGGTAACGTCCCGGGGGCTTGACGTCAGTTTCGCTGAAGCTTTGCTTCTTGCGGAATTGCGTCAAACCCCTTGATAGGTGAAGTCGGCGAAGCGACGAACCTATCAGGGGGTGTAAGCCCCCGGGA
>JBAYSC010000074.1:0-11233 GCA_041676345.1 Flavobacteriaceae bacterium
ATCCGGGTGAAACTCGATGGCTTTTTTTCGGTAGGCCTTTTTAATTTCTTCGGGAGTTGCACTTTTGCTGACTCCTAATATTTCGTAAAAATCTTTCATTATAATTTTAGACTTTGAGTATCAAGTATTAAGTAGTAAGACCTCCGTTATACGTATTTTTGTCTTACTACTTACTACTCTCATCTTACTACTTTTATCACATTCCCGTTACCACTTTCGGATAACGGATGATTTTATCTCCTAATTTGTATCCTTTTTCGATTACGTCCACTATTTTTCCTTTTAAATCTTCGCTCGGAGCAGGAATTTGAGTTACTGCTTCGGCAAAATCAGCATCAAAAGCATCGCCTGTTTTGAGATCAACCAGCTCTAAACCTTTTGAAGCTAAGGTATCTTTGAGTTTGTTGTGAATGAGTTGAACGCCTTCTACCAAAACTTTTTCTTCTGATTTTGAGATTTCTGTCATTGCTCTGTCAAAATCGTCTAAAACAGGTAACATTGACTGCAAAACATCCTGGTTGGCAGTTTTAAACAGTTCGATTCGCTCTTTTGTCGTACGTTTTTTATAGTTTTCGAACTCCGCAAAAAGACGTAAAAACTTGTCTTTTTCTTTGGCTAATTCCTCTTTCAGTTGCTCCTCAACGGATAATTCCATCGTATTTTCCTGGCTTTCAGTCTGATTCTCTAAATCTTGTTGCTTGTCGTTCTGATGTTCTGTATTCATAATTCCTACTAAAATTATTTCATTTCGCCTTTGCTAAAGCAAAAGAGTTGCCAATATCAGAAAAATGACATTTTGACACTTTTGAGTTGGAAGTTTAGTTAATGGTTAATCGGTTATTGGTTATTGGTGGGGGTACGTCAGGCTGAGCTTGTCGAAGCCCTGTGTCAGTGTTCAGTCTTTAGTCTTTAGTGTTCAGTCGCAATATCAAATTTCGACTTTCAATTTAAAGTTATGCCGCAGTGTTTCGCAAAGTTATTTTTCACTATCACCGTCTTACATCCTATGTCTTAAAGTCCTACGTCCTCAAATTTTAAATTTCGACTTTCAATTTAAAGTTATGCCGCAGCGTTTCGCAAAGTTTTTTTTCACTATCATTGTCTTACGTCCTACGTCTTAAAGTCCTACGTCCTCAAATTTCAAATCTCAAACCTCTTTCACCGAAATAATCTTCACCGGACAGGCTTTGGCGGCTTTTTCGCAAACCTCAAAAGCTTCGTGCAAAGGCGTTTTAATGGTAAAGAAACCTTTCTTTTCGGTTGATTTCAGCAAAACGGACTTTCCGTCTTTTTTAGACATACGGAAATACTCCGGGGCAAACTCTTCGCAGTAGTTACACCCGATACATTTATCTCGTTGCAGGGTAACTATAACCATTATGCCTGAACTACTTTATATAACTTGTCGGAAGGACGTACTCTAAAATCGGTTTTGAAGGTAATCACATCAGATTTTACGGCTTTGGTAGCCCCTTCTTTTTTATCGACCATCATTACATCGACTGTCATCTCCTGCGAACCCGTAGTAGGCCCTTGAATCAGCACTTTGTCACCTATTTCCAAATCATAAGCCTCGATAAGGAACTCCGCAATATTGGTTTTCGGATAAAAATGTTGCCCTTTACCGATATAGACTTTCTTTTGAGTAGCGTTAGACCCCGGATTGTCTGACCATTCCCCCAATTTTTGCCCCAGATAATAACCCGACCAAAAGCCCCGGTTATAAACCGTTTCAAGGCGTTGCATCCAATCCGTTACTTTTTCTTTGGTAAATGTTCCGTCTGCTACTGCATCAATCGCCTCACGATAGCATTTGGTTACGGTTGCCACATATTCCGGTGCTCTGCCTCTGCCTTCAATTTTCAATACTTTAATTCCCGTGTCAATCACCTGGTCTAAAAAGTCAATCGTACACAGGTCTTTGGGCGACATCATATATTCGTTGTCCAGCTCGATTTCAAAGCCCGATTCCTGGTCGATAACCGTATATTTCTTTCTGCAATTCTGTTTACAAGCCCCTCTGTTGGCAGACGAATTATGGGAATGCAAACTCAAATAACACTTACCCGAAACCGCCATACAAAGTGCTCCGTGACCGAAGATTTCTACTTCAACCAACCTGCCCGAAGGCCCTTTGATTTGCTCTTTTTCGATTTGTGTACAAATCTTTTTTACCTGATTCAGGCTCAACTCACGGCTCATCACCATTGTATCGGCAAACAAAGCATAAAACTTTACCGTTTCGATATTGGTGATGTTGATTTGGGTCGAAATATGTACTTCCATCCCAATCTGTCGGGCATAGGCAATCACCGCCTGGTCCATCGCAATGACAGCCGTAAGGTCTGCCTCTTTGGCTTTGTCAAGCAAGGTTTTGATAATCGAAAGGTCGTGGTCGTAGATAATGGTGTTCAGGGTCAGATACGTACGAACGTTTTTTTCTTTGCACCTGCGGGAAATCTCGGGCAAATCATCTAACGTAAAATTAGCCGTGGCACGGGCTCTCATATTGAGCTGTTCCACTCCGAAATATACCGAATCGGCACCGTTATCTAATGCTGCCTGCAACGAAGTAAAATCTCCCGCAGGACACATCAACTCTACCTTTGAGCTTGTTGTCATAACTTTTTGAAAATTTTGATGCAAAGATACTTTTTTCCGTGGCTTGTTGCAAGTGAATGTGGGGTGATGGATGCTGGGTGATGGATGACTTTAAGACTTTAAGACGTAGGACGTAAGACTTTAAGACGTAAGACGGTGATAGTGAAAAAACTTTGCGGTATAACTTTAGAATTGAAAGTTGAAAATTGATATTGCGACTGAACACTAAAGACTAAAGACTGAACACTGACACAGGGCTTCGACAAGCTCAGCCTGACGTACCCCACCAATAACCATTAACCGATTAACCAATAACCAATAACTAAAAATTTTCTGCTATTTTTACGGTCAAACTTTTAATTCCAAACCATGACTTATGTAGCATTACTTCGGGGTATCAACGTAGGGGGCAACAACAAAGTGGAGATGAAAAAGCTCAAAGCGACTTTTGAAGCACTTGGGTTTTCTGCTGTGGTTACTTATATCAACTCAGGAAATATTATCTTTACTACTTCAGAAAAAAACGAAAAAACACTAATCGGAAAAATAGAAGCAGCCATTGCTAAAGATTTCGGGCTAAACATCAGAGTAGTCGTAAAAACCTTTAAAGCCATTGAGGCGATTTGCCATCAGATTCCTACGGAATGGCAGAACAACAAAGCCATGAAAACCGATGTGATGTTTCTTTGGGAAGAATATGACAGCCCTGAGGTTTTAGAACAATTACAGTTAAAACCCTGTGATAATGTGCTCTATTATTCGGGTGCTGTGATCTGGCATATCCAAATCAAAGATTATAATCAAAGCGGTATGCCCAAACTCATCGGAACAAGGTTATACAAGCACATGACCGTCAGAAATGTCAATACGGTTCGCAAGCTGTATGAGTTAATAAAAGAGAGCTGATTTTAAGAATTACAACAAAATATTAACAAATCGCTTTCTGTAAATATTTACATTTGTAACAAATGCTTAAAGCATACGACAAATAACCAAAACATAACCCGCAAGTTTTATGAAGAAAACCCTTTTATTCAGTTCGGTTTGTCTTATTTTTGCAACCTCTTGTAAGAAAGAAGAAGAAAACAAAATGACAAACGCAATTCAACCCCCTGTGGCTAAGATTGAGCCAACCGTTTTAGAAAAACACGGACACGAACGTATTGACAACTATTTTTGGCTTAACCAAAGAGAAAATCAGGAAGTTATCGACTACCTGAATGCCGAAAACGAGTATTACCAACAAATGACGGCTCATACCAAAGAGCTTCAGGAAGACCTTTTCAAAGAAATGAAAGGTCGTATCAAAGAAGACGATTCGTCTGTGCCTTATTTCTACAACGGATATTGGTATATCACCCGCTATGAAACCGGAAAAGACTACCCTATCCACACCCGTAGAAAAGGAACGATGGATGCTCCGGAAGAAATTATGTTCGACTGTAACGAAATGGCAAAAGATCACAGCTATTTCCAGTTGGCAGGCATCAACATCAGCCCCGATAACAAATATGCTGCTTTTGGAGTGGATACCGTAAGCCGTAGAATTTATACGATTCAAATCAAAAACCTGGAAACAGGAGAAATCTTGACGGATAAAATCGAAGGCGTAACCGGAGGTTCTACCTGGGCAAACGACAACAAAACCTTGTTTTATACCGGTAAAGATGCTCAAACCCTTCGTTCTGACAAAATCTACAAACACAAATTGGGTGCATCTCAAAGTGATGACGTGATGATTTATCACGAAAAAGACGACACGTTCAACACTTTCGTGTATAAAGAAAAATCAAAAAAATATTTGATTATCGGTTCGGGTAGTACGCTTACCTCCGAATACCAAATCCTTGAAGCAAACAACCCTGACGGAAAATTCAGAGTGTTCCAACCGAGAGTTAGAGGTTTAGAGTACGGAATCGACTACTACAACGGAAAATTCTATGTAGTAACCAACAAAGACGGAGCGACTAACTTTAAGCTAATGACCACTACCGAGGATGCTACCTCTCAGGAAAACTGGAAAGATTTGATTCCGCATAGAGACGATGTGCTTTTGGAAGGAATTGACATTTTCAAAGATTATCTGGTAGTTAGCGAAAGAGATAACAACAAAGGGTTGAACCTTATCCGTATCAAACCTTGGAACGGAGAAGAATATTTCCTGCCTTTCGAAAGCGAAACTTATACGGCTTATACCACTACCAATATTGATTTCGATACCGATAAATTGCGTTATGGTTATCAATCGATGAAAACGCCATCTTCGGTGATTGAGTTTGATATGAAGACCAAAGACAAAAAAGTATTGAAAGAGCAGGAAGTTTTGGGTGGAAAGTTCGATAAAGACAATTATGTGGAAGAACGGGTTTGGGCTACGGCTGCAGACGGAACCCAAGTGCCAATTTCTATGGTCTATAAAAAAGGATTGAAAAAAGACGGAAACAATCCGTTTTTGTTGTATGCTTATGGTTCTTACGGGGCTTCAATGGATCCTTATTTCTCAACTGCTCGTTTGAGCCTTGTGGACAGAGGTTTTATCTATGCTATCGCTCACATCAGAGGAGGTGAAGATTTGGGAAGACCTTGGTATGAAAACGGAAAACTCCTCAAAAAGAAAAATACCTTTACTGATTTTATCGACTGCTCGAAATTCGTAATTGCGGAAAAATATACTTCTGCAGCTCATTTGTATGCTTCGGGAGGTTCTGCAGGCGGATTGCTGATGGGAGCAGTTATCAATATGGCTCCTGAGCTTTACAACGGAGTGATTGCTGCTGTTCCGTTTGTGGATGTGGTAACGACTATGCTTGATGATACGATTCCGCTTACCACAGGAGAGTATGACGAATGGGGTAACCCGAATGAAAAGGAATATTACGACTATATGCTTTCGTATTCGCCTTATGATAACGTACTGGCTCAAAACTACCCGAATATGTATGTTTCTACAGGATTACACGACAGCCAAGTGCAATACTGGGAACCTGCCAAATGGGTTGCCAAACTAAGAGCTACCAAAACCGATAACAACCTGCTTTTCCTCGACACCAATATGGATGCAGGTCACGGAGGAGCATCAGGACGTTTTGAAGCACTAAAAGAAGTAGCCAAAGAATATGCTTTCCTTTTGGATTTGGAAGGGATTAAGAAATAAAAACCTTACCCCAACTTTATAAAACCATAAAAGGCTGTCCAAACGGATAGCCTTTGTTTTTGGCAGGACAATCAACTGAAAAAGCCACAAATTACACAGATTCAAAAGATTTTTTCTGTTATTAGACTTCTTTGTGTCTTTGTGGCATTACTTTTTAGTCACTAATCTGTGGCTTTTATAATTTCTATCCGAATACCCCACTAATCTGTGGTTGAAAAGTTACAAAACAAATTGTAATTCTTTTGCAGGTTACATTTCTCGCAAAGTCGCAAAGCTATATGACCTTCCTGAAAAAGTAAGACATAACCACAAAAAAAGGACAGATTTTTTTAAATCTGTCCTTTCTTATTTTATTTAAAAGCTTATTAAGCTTCTGTTTTTACTGTTTCGTCTTCTTCAACGATTTGGTCGGCTCCGCTTTTAATCATCGTATCAGACATGATTGGAGTAGCGATAAACAGGGAAGTAAACGTACCTACGATAATACCAATCAAAATAGCGAAAATAAACCCTCTGAGTGATTCACCTCCGAAGATGAATATTGCCAAAAGCACAATGGTCAAACTCAAGGAAACGTTGATCGTACGACTCAAAGTAGTATTCAAAGCGTGGTTTACGGTAGCCACAAAACCTTCTCCCGTATGGAGGGTTTGCCTGTTTCTCAAAAACTCCCGAACCCTGTCGAACACAATCACCGTATCGTTTATCGAATAGGCAACAACCGTCAGAATCGCAGCAATCAAATGCTGGTCAAGCTCCATATTAAACGGCATTAAAGTATAGGTAGCTGAGAATACCCCAAGCACGATGATTACGTTTTGTGTAAGCCCCACAACAGCACCCAAAGAGAACTGCCATCTTCTGAAACTCAACAAAATATAAAGGAACATCACTGCCAAAGCTCCTATAACCGCTTTGAAAGAGTCATATTTCAAATCATCTGCAATGGTTGGCCCTACTTTTGAAGTTTGCAGCACTCCCAAGTGTTTGTCTTCGTGAGACGACATAAACTCTTCAAAAGTAAGGTCTGTCGGTAAATATTCTTTGAGGTTGTCATAGAGCATCTGGTTGATTTCGTTATCAACTTCGGTACTTTCTTCCTCTACTTTATATTTGGTCGTAATTCTGAGCTGGTCGGCACTTCCGAAGGTTTTTGCCTCAGCACTTCCGAAAACAAGATGTAATTTGTCTTTGATTTCGTTGGCATCAACCGGTTTGTCAAACTTCACCTGATAGGTTCTTCCTCCCACAAAATCAACTCCCGGATTCAGACCTTTGGTCGAAAGTGTCGCAATACTTGCCAAAACCGCAATAGCTGAAATAATATAAGCCAGTTTCTTTTTCCCAAGGAAGTTATAATTGGTTCCTACAAACCATTTTTCGGTAAACGAAGTAGAGAACTTCATATCTTTCCCTTTTTCTAACTTTCCGTAAATGAGTAATTTCGGAATGAAAATAGCCGTAAACAACGTAGTGGCAATACCGATAAGTAGTGTAGTGGCAAACCCTTGGATTGGCCCCGAACCGAAGATAAACAAGATGATACCTACTAAGAAAGTCGTAATATTCGCATCAAAAATAGATGACAAAGCACCGTTCCAGCTAAAGGCATAATCGACCGCTTCACGGGTGGACTTCCCTGCCCGGAGTTCTTCTTTTACCCTTTCGTTAATGATGATATTGGCATCGATTGCCGTACCCATCGTAAGTACAATTCCCGCAATACCCGGCAAGGTCAACACAGCACCCAAACTTGCTAAAACTCCGAAAATGAACAACAGGTTCACCACCAAAGCGATGTTGGCATACATACCCGTTTTACCGTAATAAACCACCATCCACAACAACACGATAGCAAAACCAATCATAAATGACATCATACCATTGTCGATAGCTTGTTGTCCTAACGAAGGCCCTACCACAGCCGATTGTACGATATCTGCAGAAGCAGGAAGTTTACCTGCTTTTAGGATGTTGGCAAGGTCAATGGTCTCCTGAAGCTGGAAGTTTCCTGAAATACTTGAACTTCCTCCTGCAATAGCTTCGTTTACGTTTGGTGCAGAATACACCTGATTGTCAAGCACAATAGCAATCGCTCCTTTTTTGGCTGCTACTTCAGCCGTTACTTTTTCCCATTCTTTGGCTCCGTTGGAGTTCATTCTCATCGACACGGCAGGTTTCCCAAACTGGTCAAAATCTGATTTTGCATCTACTACAACATTTCCGCTCAAAGCAGGTTTTCCGTCACGGTTTCCTTTGATAGCATAAAGTTCGACAGCTTCAATTCTCTCAAATTTAGCACCTTTTGAAGGCATAATCACCTGTTTGTCAGCAACTGTGATGGTAGCAGGTTTACTCCATAAGAATTTCACATAACGTAATTCTGTAGGAAGCAGGTTTTTGATGTTTTGCTGACGGAAATACGAATTGATTTCAGCCGTATCTTTCACACTGTAATACCCTAAAACTTGTCCGCCTCCATAAGCAACCATTTTATCAAGGATAGGTCCTAAATCGGGTGTGTCAAGACTGTCTAATTCGTCTGTAAGTAACGATTCAATACTGCTTTTTACTTCGGTAGAATCCTGCTCTACTTCCTGCTGAACAGGTTTTGCCTCTTTTTTCAGCTCTTCGTTGGCAGCCATAAGGAAATTACCGATTTCCTCCATTTTATATACTTCCCAAAATTCGAGTTGAGCCGTACTTTGCAATAGTTTTTTGATACGAACTTCGTCTTTTGCTCCCGGAAGCTCGACTAAGATTCGTCCGGTATTTCCGATTTTCTGAATGTTGGGTTGTGTAACTCCGAATTTGTCGATACGCTCTCTCAGAATCTGATAGGCACTCTCTACGGATTCGTCAACTTTTTTTGCCAATACTCTTTTTACTTCGTCATCAGAAGTGTTGATATTGATTTCTTTATCATCGAAATTCCGGTTGGCAAAAATATCGGGAGAAGCCAGTTTTACAGCACTTCCCGCCTCTTGATTTGCCTGATCGAAAGCTCTGAAAAAAGCTTCGAGATAAGGCTCTTGTGCCTTACGGATTTTAGCGGTTTCGGCAAGAGCTTTTGCAAACACAGGATTTTGCGAATTGTTTGCCAATCCTCTGATGATGTCTTTTACCGAAATCTGAAGGGTTACGTTGATACCGCCCTCCAAATCCAGACCTTTGTTGATTTGTTTTTCTTCAACCTCTTCGAAAGTATAACCGAAAATCGGGTAAACAGGTTGTTTTTTTATCGAATCCAGATAAGCCAACTCTTTATCTCTGTCTCCGCCCGAAAAAGCAACGGCATCTTTTTTCACCTTGTTGGTTACAAGGGTAAACGAGAGTTGGTAAATACACAATATTGCAAATAAAATTGCAAAAAATCTAATGAGTCCTTTGTTCTGCATTATAATTATGAATTAGGTTTTAATTAGTTATTTTGTTTTTGTCGAAATCGGCATTTGATTTTATACGAAAAAACGGACAAATATATAACTTCGACAAAGATTAACCAATTTATTTTTTGATTAAATATAAAAAAGTCATCTTTCGACAAGCTCAAGATGACTTTATAAATCGCTGTTATAGCATTTTTTATAGAACCGTTGCCAAGGCATCGTTCATACTGCGAACGGCTGCTGCACTTTTGGCAAACAACGCTTTTTCGTTTTCGTTAAGGTTAACATCAACGATTTGCTCTACTCCGTTTTTACCGATAATACAAGGCACTCCCATACAGATATCGCTTTGCCCGTATTCGCCTTCAAGCAATACCGAACACGGAATCATTTTCTTTTGATCGTTCAGAATACTGTCCACCAGATAAGAAACCGAAGCTCCCGGAGCATACCAGGCAGAAGTTCCCAAAAGCCCCGTAAGCGTTGCTCCGCCTACCATAGTGTCGGCACTTACTTTTGCCAATTCTTCTTCCGATAAAAATTCAGATACAGGCACTCCGTTGTAGCTTGCCAAACGAGTAAGCGGAATCATAGTTGTATCTCCGTGACCTCCGATAACCATTCCCTGAACGTCATTGGCAGGTTTGTTGAGAGCCAGAGACAAATAGGTTTTAAAACGAGAGCTGTCAAGAGCTCCACCCATTCCGATGATTCTGTTTTTCGGAAGTCCGGTTGCTTTCAGAGCCAAATAAGTCATCGTGTCCATCGGGTTTGAAACCACAACGATAATGGTGTTTGGAGAATATTTCAGAATGTTTTCGGCTACTCCTTTTACGATTCCTGCATTGATTCCGATAAGTTCTTCTCTTGTCATTCCCGGTTTTCTCGGAATTCCCGAGGTGATTACCACCACATCGCTTCCTGCGGTTTTAGAATAATCGTTTGTACTTCCGGTTACTCTTGTATTGAAGCCTAAGGTAGTTTGAGTTTGGGTAATATCAAGGGCTTTTCCTTCTGCAAACCCTTCTTTGATATCTAATAAAACGACTTCGCTTGCTATTCTTCTAAAGGCGATAGCATCTGCACAGGTTGCACCAACGTTACCTGCACCTACAATGGTTACTTTCATTATGTGTATTTTTTAATTGTGTTATTTTTTAAACGTCGCAAAGTTACAAATTAACACACAAACTTTATGGAAGATTTTCTTTTTATTTAATTAAAACTAAAGGCAATTCCTCCGTTTATAGTATGGTATTCCTGCAACGTATAACTAGCAAATATTTTAAAGAAGCCCAGATTCAGGCGGGTTCCAAGAGTTGCATTCATTCCGCTCACGTCAAAACTAAGGTCGATAGGGTCGGTTACGGTTTCAGTGACAACTCCCCACATATTTCCTTGTTCGTCTTCTATATTATAAGTAAGCGTATAATCGCCTTTTAGTTTAAGTTCGGTTTTGCCTGCATTATAGCCCACACCTGCATAGATGGTAACTATTTTGAAATCAAGCGAAGCCAAAGCCTGCACTGTCCATGCAGTAGTTTTAAACGAAGCCTCTCCTTCGTGCACGGTGATATCAGGGATTTCTTCATCTTCTTCAATTCCGTAAGCAACATTCAAAGACGTATATCCTCCGAGCAGGGAGATATTAAGCGGAAGTTTTGATATTTTCAGATATTGCCCTATATCGTGCTGGAGAGCCAACCCGAAAAGACTCACTTCTCCCTCATCACCAAAGCTAATAGTAGGCACCAGCCTTACTTTCACATCAGTGCGGGTAGGCAAACCTAAACCCACTTGTGCCATCGGGAGCGGAACTCCGTTTAGGGGCAAATCTCCACCAATACCTTTAGGCATTTCAAATTCTGAAACCTTATAGGTCTGTCCTTCATAAGGAATGCTTACGTTTACCATGGTGGTCTGGTCTGAGCTGCTCATTAAAGTAGGCAACGAAGTTTCTCCGTTGGGCAGCGACAAGTGCTGATAATCGTTGGGATTAAAATCAAAAAACTCTTCCGAAGCCGGAACTAACGAGATACTCGGAGTAATGGTAAGGTCAAAGCCAAACTTGTTATGGGTTTTGGCTGTG
>JBAYSC010000075.1:0-11182 GCA_041676345.1 Flavobacteriaceae bacterium
GAATCTCGCTACTGGACAAAACACCTCTAAATCAACTGTTTAATAAATCTAATTACAATAATGTCAATGAACTAAATTATAATCAATTGGAAATCAAATTGTTTTAACGAAACACTAATGATGAAAAGACTTTATTTACTTTCGTTAGCAGTTTTTACTGTTTTTTCTTGCGGTTCAGATAAATTAGATAGGAGCGAACCTATTACTCAGCAAGTATCGGAGCAGGAAAGTAGAGGGGTTATTCCTCCGGGTCAGGCTATAAGCGAAATGACTATGAACCCTAAGTACACCTTACGGGAGCTTGATGATTTTTACCAAAAGGAAATAGCTGTAACAGACGAGCATTATACTTCTAATGCAAAAAATGTCATTTTTATGTCATTGATGGATAAAGGGCTTGACGAAATAGGCTCTCAGGAACAAAAGCTATTCTATATCGAAGAACAGTTAGCTTTAAAAAGCAATCTTCCTAATTTTCAGGGTTTTTATAAGTTGCTTGGTTCTTGTTCGGATTTTTTAGGTCAAGAGGAATTAGATGCTAAAGCTATTCAGTTTTTTGAAAAAAATAAAAGAGAAATAGAAAAAGCTATTCAGTGGGATAGTGAAGAAGAACAGAAACAAAAAATGGAAAAGCTTATTGAAGAATATAATAATTTTCAATCACAAAAGTGATTATTAACTTAATCTTAAAAAATACTATTATGAAAAGAGGATTTATTTTAATTTGCACGATTCTTTTGTTTTTTACAACACGTCTTAATGCAGGAAGTTGTAGTTGTGGAACTCACGAAACAGGGATTTATGAGTATATGATTCACGAATCGGAAGGTTGCTGTAGTGGAACACCAATAGGACCTCCTGTTATGGGTACAATAACTACTTATAAATTTGATACAGAAAGTGGGATTTGGATAGTTGCCGATAGGAGTTTTAAACCTTGTTCTGAGGTTCAAGAGTTATGTTGCCCAAGAACATAGTATATGCCATAATTGAGTTTTTTTATTTAGCTATTTATAGGTTTATAAAGACACTATCCCTAAGTGTGTAAGTTATAAAAATGGGGTTTAACTATTTTTAAAGTTGAACCCCTTTTTTAAATATAGGTGATTTAAAATGTTTTATTTTGATGGTGTACATGATGATTACCACAAAACAACCGATACTCCCGATAAGATTGATTTTCCGTTGTATGAGAAAAGAGTTCGCTTGGCTTTTGCCGTAGCTTGGGAATTGGCCAATGCAGAAAAGCGACCTGTGGTTGACAGAAGCGGAAAGTAAACCAAAAAAATAAGCTGTCTCAAACGAGACAGCTTATTTTTTTACTTCTAAGAGAGTAAATTATTTCTTTTTCAAGAAATCATCAACCAATTCAGGAGCCATAACACTTTCCATGAAAGTATAAGCACCTGTTTTTGGAGATTTAACCATTTTAATAGCTTTGGTTAGTCTTTTTGAAGAAGTTCTCAGGGTTGCTACGGTTTTCTTTGCCATGACTCTAAATTATTTAATTTCTTTATGTACTGTCATTCTTTTCAGGATAGGGTTGAATTTTTTGATTTCCAATCTATCCGGAGTGTTCTTTTTATTTTTTGTCGTAATGTAACGAGAAGTTCCCGGAAGTCCGGATTCTTTGTGCTCGGTACACTCTAAAATCACCTGAATTCTATTGCCTTTCTTTGCCATTGTATTATAATTTTAAAGCTGTTTGATATTAGATAGCAAAACCGTTTGCTTTTGCATCTTTCAGCACAGCACTGATTCCTTTTTTGTTAATGGTTTTAATAGCAGATGCAGAAACTTTCAAAGTTACCCATCTGTCTTCTTCAGGAAGATAGAAACGCTTTCTCACCAAATTCACAGAGAATTTTCTTTTGGTTTTGTTCATAGCGTGTGAAACATTGTTTCCTACCATCGCTCTTTTGCCTGTAAGTTCACAAACTCTTGACATTATCTTTTACTTTTATATGTTAATCCAAAAATCAGGGTGCAAAGATAAGAAAACATTTTAATCAGGCAAATTATTTTCTACTTCTTTTTTGAAAAACTTTTGGGTGTCGAAGGTTTGTTGTCTGGTGTTGGGTGTTGGATGTTCTCAATATACTCTATATTAACCCGTGGTGCATTGTCACTTTTTAATACATTAACTGATTATCAGTAAAATAGCTTTAGGCTTCGACAAGCTCAGCCTGACGGAACCCATAAAAATTTCACTAAACGTCAGACTGAGCCTGTCGAAGTCCTTTTTATTTACTCAAAATCAATCGGATAGATTTTTATTGATAATACACTATGGATTCTATTTATTAGTTTTGATACAACCGACACCCAACACCCAAACAACCGACAACTGATAACTGATAACTGAAAACTAATTTTTCGTACCTTTGCACCTTGATTAAACTACAAGAAAAAAATGGAAAACGGAATCTACGCTAAGTTCAGCACTTCTAAAGGAGAAATTTTAGTACAACTCACCTACGATAAAACACCCGGAACGGTAGGTAATTTTGTCGGATTGGCAGAAGGAAATCTCGAAAATTCAGCCAAACCACAAGGAAAACCCTATTATGACGGACTTTCTTTCCACAGGGTAATTCCTGATTTTATGATTCAGGGAGGCTGCCCACAAGGCACCGGAACAGGAGATCCGGGTTACAAATTTGATGATGAATTCCGTCCTGATTTAAGACACGACAAGCCCGGAGTGCTCTCGATGGCAAATGCAGGAAAAGGCACCAACGGTTCGCAGTTTTTTATCACTCACGTTCCCACTCCTTGGCTCGATGACAACCACACGGTTTTCGGATTTGTGGTGGAAGGACAAGATGTAGTAGATAGCGTTGCTCAGGGCGATAAAATCGAAAAATTAGAAATCGTAAGAATAGGCGAAGAAGCTCAAAAATGGAATGCCATAGAGGCTTTCAGAACTTTTGAAGGCTCTCGTGAAAAGCGTTTGGCAGAACAAAAACGTCTGGCTCAGGAAGCTTTTGACAAACTGACGGAAGGTTTTGAAAAAACAGCAAGCGGTCTGCACTATAAAATTCTCGAAAAAGGAAACGGAGCAAAAGCCGAAAAAGGCAAAAAAGTTTCCGTTCACTACACAGGAGCTTTAGACAACGGACAGGTTTTCGATTCTTCCTACAAAAGAAACCAACCCATTGAGTTTTCTCTCGGAGTAGGGCAGGTGATAGAAGGCTGGGACGAAGGCATCGCTCTTTTGAATGTGGGTGACAAAGCCCGTTTTGTGATTCCGTCTCATTTGGGATATGGTTCCAGAGGTGCAGGTGGTGTGATTCCACCCAATGCTACTTTGGTTTTTGAGGTGGAATTGAAAAATGTAAAATAAGAATTTAATAAAAATAAATATGAGTGCAGGAGTAACAGAGGGAATTGATTTTATAGCAGCTTCGGCTTCAAAAATAGGGAGTGTGGATTTTGAAAATCTTACATTCGGGAGCGTTTTTACAGACCACATGCTGGTTTGTGATTTCAAAAACGGAAACTGGGAAAAACCTGTTATAGAGCCCTATGCTCCTTTTATGATAGATCCTTCTGCTAAAATTTTCCATTACGGACAAGCAATTTTTGAAGGAATGAAAGCCTACAAAACCGATTCGGATGAAGTTTGGCTTTTCCGTCCGGAAGAAAACTATAAGCGTTTCAACAAATCGGCTGTTCGTTTGGCAATGCCCGAAGTACCTGAGTTTGTCTTTATGGAAGGGTTGAAACAGCTTATTTCCATCGAAAGAGACTGGGTCAAAAAAGGTAAGGGAAATTCGTTGTATATTCGTCCGTTTATGGTAGCTACAGGAAGCGGAGTAATCGCAGCTCCTTCTGCACACTATCGTTTTATGATTATTCTTTCGCCTGCAAAATCCTATTATTCGGGTGAGGTAAAGGTCATTATTGCAGACCATTACAGCAGGGCAGCCAACGGAGGCATCGGAGCAACCAAAGCAGCGGGAAACTATGCTGCACAGTTTTATCCGACCAAACTGGCTAACGAAAAAGGTTTTCAGCAAGTAATCTGGACAGATTCTGCCACACATACCAAACTCGAAGAAGCCGGAACGATGAACGTGTTTTTCAGAATAAGCGATGTTCTTTATACCGCTCCCGTAAGCGACCGGATTTTAGACGGAGTTACCCGAAAAAGCCTTATTGATTTGGCAAAACACCTCGGAATCACCGTTGATGTTCGCCCTGTTTTGATTTCCGAATTGGTCGAAGCTCACCAAAACGGCAGCCTGCAGGAAATTTTCGGAGCAGGAACAGCTGCTGTGGTCAACCCGATTAGCGGTTTTTCGTATGAAGACACCTATTATGAACTTCCGAAGCTGGAAAACCCGATTTCGTTATTCTTAAAAGAAAAACTAACAGACATTCAGTATAAAAAAGCAGAAGACACCTTTGGCTGGACACAAAAAGTAGTCTAACTAAATCCTACAAACCTTATTACAGCCTTTCATTTTTTTTGAAAGGCTGTTTTTATTTTAGAAGTGATTTAAACTTTTTTGATTGAAGTGATCCCGAAAGTTTTCGGGAGAATATTTTTGTTCTGTTTGAGGGCTTTTTTGCACTGCATAGCAGAGCTACGGAGTAAGAAAAAGACGAAAAACAGGGCAAAAAGAACATTTTTTTAGCCAATTGAAAAAAGTTTAAATCACTTCTCGTACAAAATTATATCTTTGTAATTCACAAAACCACTCAAATATTATGCACAGAGATTCCAAACGAAGAGAGGCACTACTATATCACGCTAAACCAAAACCCGGTAAAATCGAAGTTATCCCGACCAAAAAATATGCAACCCAGAGAGATTTGGCTCTGGCCTATTCTCCCGGAGTGGCAGAGCCTTGCCTGGAAATCGAAAAAGATATAAACAACATTTACAGATATACGGCTAAGGGAAATCTGGTAGCGGTAATTTCCAACGGAACAGCCGTTTTAGGACTTGGAGATATTGGTGCAGCAGCATCAAAACCCGTGATGGAAGGAAAAGGACTTTTGTTTAAGATTTTTGCCGGAATAGATGTTTTTGACATCGAAGTCGATACTAAAAACATAGAGGAATTTATCCAAACCGTTAAAAATATTGCTCCCACCTTTGGTGGAATAAACCTCGAAGATATCAAAGCTCCCGAATCGTTTGAAATCGAAAGACGTTTGGTAGAAGAACTTGATATTCCCGTGATGCACGATGATCAACACGGAACGGCAATTATTTCTGCTGCTGCACTTCTCAATGCGGTAGAATTGGCAGGAAAACAACTCGACAAAGTGAAAATTGTCGTATCGGGAGCGGGTTCGGCTGCTATTGCCTGTTCTAATTTATATGTTGCTTTCGGAGCAAAACCCGAAAATTTCCTGATGCTCAACAGCAAGGGAATACTCAAAAAAGGTGACGAACGGCTTTCGGAAAAACAACTCGTTTATGCTACCGATAAACCCATTTCGACCTTAGAAGAAGCTCTGAAAGGAGCCGATATCTTTATCGGACTTTCCTCAGGGGATATTCTGACTCCCGAAATGCTGCTTTCGATGGCAAAAAACCCGATTGTTTTTGCTATGGCAAATCCGAATCCGGAAATTAAGTATGATTTGGCTATCAAAACCCGTAAAGATGTGATTATGGCAACCGGTCGTTCAGACCACCCGAATCAGGTGAATAACGTGCTTGGTTTTCCGTATATTTTCAGAGGAGCTCTGGATGTACGGGCTACGAAAATCAACGAAGAAATGAAAATGGCTGCCGTACGGGCACTGGCAGGATTGGCTAAAGAATCGGTGCCTGAGCAGGTAAATATTGCCTACGGAGAGAAAAAACTGGTTTTTGGCAGAGATTATATCATCCCGAAACCCTTTGACCCAAGATTGATTACGGTCGTTTCTCCTGCTGTGGCAAAAGCGGCTATGGAAACCGGAGTGGCTCAAAATCCGATTACCGATTGGGACAGATATGAACACGAACTCATGGAACGTATCGGTAATGACAATAAAATGGTTCGTCTGCTCACCAGCAGGGCAAAATCAGACCCGAAACGGATTATTTTTGCTGAAGCCGATAATCTCGATGTGTTGAAAGCTGCTCAGATTGTTTTGGAAGAAGGCATAGGATACCCGATTTTGCTGGGGAACAAAGAAGTTATTTCGGAAATGAAAAATGAAATCGGTTTTGAAGCCGATGTCCCGGTAATTGACCCGAAAGCCAAAGAAGAAGACAACCGAAGAGAAAAATATGCCCAATCCTATTGGAACACCCGTCAACGAAGGGGAATAACACTCTATGAAGCCCAAAAATGGATGAGAGAGCGGAACTATTTTGCAGCCATGATGGTCAACCAGGGCGATGCAGATGCTTTGGTAACGGGCTATTCCAGACCCTACCCAACCGTTGTAAAACCTATGATGGAACTGATAGATAAGGCTCAGGGAGTTACCCGTATTGCAACCACCAACCTGATGATGACCAAAAGAGGTCCGATGTTTTTTTCCGATACGGCTATCAATATCGACCCGACTGCTGATGATTTGGCAAAAATTGCTCTGATGACCGCAAAAACCGTTCGTATGTTTGGAATGGAGCCGGTTATAGCTATGGTTTCGTTTTCAAACTTCGGTTCTTCGAGTCAGCCAAGTACCAATAAAATACGTCAGGCGGTAGATTTTCTGCACAAAAACTACCCGGATTTGATTGTCGATGGAGAAATCCAAACCGATTTTGCCCTGAATCCGGAAATGCTGAAATCGAAATTTCCGTTTTCAAAACTGGCAGGAAAAAAAGTAAATACGCTGATTTTCCCGAATCTGGAATCGGCTAATATTACCTATAAACTACTCAAAGAACTCAACAAAAACGACTCTATTGGGCCGATTATGTTGGGACTTGACAAGCCTGTCCACATCTTTCAGCTTGGAGCAAGTGTAGAAGAAATGGTTAATATGGCAGCCGTCGCTGTAGTAGATGCTCAGGAAAAAGAAAAACGGAAAAAAGTTTAGTGGTCAGTGGTCAGTTTTTAGTGTTCAGTTAATATGATTAAGTTATTTTTTCTGAACACTAAGAAACTACTTTCTGCTCGACAAATATACTCCGACAAGTATAACCAAAGCTCCTGTAAGTTGTGACAGATAAATACTTTCGTTGTCAAAAACACCCCAAACAAAAGCCACTACGGGAATCAGATAGGTGGTTGAGGAAGCAAAAACGGGAGAAGACATAATAATCAATCTGTAAAAGAGCAAACTTGCCAGACCGGTGCTGCAAATTCCTAAGATAGCCGTATAGATGATAGCGGTTTGTGTGCTTTCTAAATGTAGGGTTGCTCCCAGATTGCTGTTGAGCAGCACAAGTATAGAACAGGGCAACAAACAGGTAAAACTCCCCATGCTGATTTGCATCGGAGAAAGGTCAGACAGAAACCTTTTAATCCAATTGATGTTCAGGGCATACAATATACAGGCTAAAATAGCCAAAAGGGCATACCAATAGTTTTGGTCGGTATGAATGATGGCTCCGCTGAGAATGAGCAACAAACTTCCTATAAAGCCGATAATGACTCCGAAATACTGCCGTTTTTGAGCAGCAATCCCGAAAATCAATACGCTTAAAAACAGGGTAAACAAAGGAGTTGTAGCATTCAGAACTGAGCTGATGGTAGAATCTATTTCGGTTTGGGCATAGGCGAACAAAAAAGCAGGGAAGAAAATTCCGTACATCGAAGAGGCAAACAAAAACTTCCATTTGGGTTTCGGAATGGTGATGATATGCTTCCACCCGATGCAAAGCATCAAAACCGAAGCTACAAACACTCGTACAGCTCCCAATTGTATGGGTGTCAGCCCCAAGAGCCCTTTTTTTATCAGAATAAACGAACTTCCCCAAACTATAGCCAGCACAGCTAAGATGAGCCACTTGGATTGCTTCATACCTACGATTGAAATTTTCTACAAAATTCACACTTTTTTGTCAATCAACATTCTTTTTTGTCTTATATTTGTTGGAATTAACTTTTTTTAAAATTTATACACTTATGAAGACTTCAAAAACCTTGTTAATGCTCGCTTTTTCAGGATTGTTCCTAATGAGCTGTAAAGAAACTCCAACAGATGCTGCTGTAGAAAACACCACCGAAACAGAGCAAATGGCAGAAAATATTCAAACAGCAAATTTTTCCATCGAAGGAATGCACTGCGAATTCGGTTGTGCCAAAACTATTGAGAAAAAATTAGCTGGTCTGGAAGGTGTAAAATCTGCCTCGGTTGATTTTGAAAGCAAAAAAGCCACCGTAGAATATAATGCAGCAACCCAGACTCCACAAGTATTGGCTCAGTCTGTGGAAGCAATGGCAGACGGAAAAACCTATACGGTATCTGAAGTAAAATCTTCTTCAGACCAGTCTTCACTTTTTCAGGAGCAGCCTAAAAAAGTAAAAAAATCGAAAGAAGCGAAAAAAACCAAAAAGCAACAAGACAGCCAAAGCAAAGAACTTAAAACAACCGAAGGTAAAAAAGGTTGTTGCTCCGGTAAATCTTCTTGTTCAAGTAAAGCCTAAACTAAAAAGAACCAAATCTGTATGAAGACCTATTTTTTATCCGTTTTGACAGTGTTGCTGATGGTTTCCTGCAAAGGCGAAACAGCACAGCCCGAGACTGTTGTAGCTGAAAACCAGACAGAAGAGACCGCAAAAGAAGAAGTTGTGGAACTTTCCGGTTATAAAATCGGAGATGTGGCAACCGATTTTTCCCTGAAAAATATAGACGGAAAAACCGTTTCCCTGACTGATTATACAGAGGCAAAAGGGTTTATCGTAACCTTTACCTGCAACCACTGTCCTTATGCAATGGCTTATGAAGACCGGATTATTGCTTTAGACAAAAAATACAGAGATTTAGGTTATCCGGTGATTGCCATCAACCCGAATAATCCCGAAAAACAACCCGAAGACAGCTTTGAGAATATGACTATCAGAGCTAAGGAAAAAGGTTTTGCGTTTCCGTATTTGCTCGATGATGGGCAGCATATTTTTCCGCAATATGGAGCGACCAAAACACCTCATATTTTTGTGTTGCAAAAAACAGCTGACGGAAATATCGTAAAATACATCGGAGCTGTTGATGACAACTATCAGGACGAAACCGAAGTTACTCAAAAATATGTGGAAGAAGCGGTTGATGCTCTTTTGAAAGGCGAAAAAGTGCCTGTCGAGGTTACAAAAGCCATCGGGTGTACTATTAAAATATAATGAGATTAAGGTTTAAGGCTGAAGCTTGGGAAGCTCAACTTTAGTCGTTAAATCGAACTAATAACTAATACTAACAACAATTAACTAATAAAATGACATCATTTTCAGAATTATTTGACAGTGGTTTTAAGGTCAGAAACAAAGGGCATTTCTCTGCCATTGTTCGTGTAGCATTGTCTGACGGAGATGTAACCGAAAAAGAACGTGAATTTTTGGAAAAGTTAGCCAGACAGCTCGAAATTTCGGAAGAAGACTACAAAGAAATTATGGCTGACCCGGCTAAGTATCCGATTAACCCTCCTTATTTATACATCCAGCGTTTGGAGCGTTTGTATGATTTAGGACGAATGGTTCGTCTGGACAATCAACTGGGAGAAAAGCAACCTGAGGTGTTGACCCGTTTTGCTTTGGCTTTGGGCTTTACACCTTCCAACGTGAATTATATTGTAGATAAAGCTTTGGTGCTTATCGACAAAAAAGTAGATTTAGACACGTTCCTCTACGAAATGCAGAATATGAACAAATAACGTTTACTTTTCCCTTGAAAACTCCCGGATTCTTTTGAATTTGGGAGTTTCTTTATGATATATTTAATCTGTATTTAGATAATCTATTTCGAAATAATCCAGTATTGCTTTGTAATTATCCTGAGCCGTAAGACAGGTGTCCAAAAGATATTCTCTCACTCGTAACCATTGCTGCAAACCTCTGTAATAGAATATTTTTAAATCTTCGTCAATAATAAACGGAACGATATTATGAGCAAGACATTCTTTGAACAAAATCAACCGACCCACACGACCGTTGCCATCCTGAAACGGATGGATGATTTCAAATTGATAATGAAAATCGATAAGATCTTCTAACGTTTTATTTTCAATAGCATGATAATGAGTTAACAACGTTTTTATTTTGTTTGCTACTTCTTTAGGAGGACAAGTTGGGTTGCCTCCGACTTCGTTGGGAAGTTTTTTATAGCCTCCTACCTCAAACCAATCTTTTCGGCTGTCTGATGTTCCTGATTTCAATAAAAAATGCAGTTCTTTAATCAGAGACTCTGTAAGCTTCACCTCTGCCTTGTCAATTATTAAATCAATACAACGAAAGTGATTGGTAGTCTCGATAATATCGTCAATATTTACACTTTCTTCCGATGCTCCGATGGTGTTGGTTTCAAAAATGTAACGGGTTTGGTCGTGAGTGAGCCTGCTTCCTTCGATGCGGTTGGAGTTATAGGTCAAATCAATTTGAGTACGGTGATAAATACCGCCTTTGAGCTTCATATCTTTTTGCTCTTTCAGGTAATTGAGCAATAGATTTTTGCTGAGTTTTTTTCTGCTTTTTTTTTCGGGTAAAGTAGCGTCTGTGGGAATATTCCAGGTTTTTCCGGTCAGGAAAGCACCTTTTAACTTGCCCGTAGCACAATAATTCCGAATGGTTCTCTCCGGGATATTCCATTTTTTTGCAAATTCACCTACCGAAATATAACTCATAATTTTTACTTTCTTGCCGTTATCGGCAAATATACGATAAAATAAGATGGCTGAAAATAGATTTTTTTGCCGATAGGGGTGAATTTGGGATTATTCCTTTAACTACAAGCTCTCCAGACATCTTGCTCACACTTTTCCTGACATTAAAAAAGGATTCAACTACACTTTTCCTGACATTAAAAACGAGTTTGAGCACACTTTTCCTGACATTAGTCTTTTGTCAGTCCCAAAGTTGCTCTAAACAATCGCAACTCTTCCCATGAGAATTCGTTATCAGAAATTTCCCGAAGTTCTGTATTTGTTTTATCGGGGTTTTGGGTAAAGAGTTCATACAATCCCGAAATTCTGTCTGACGGAAGTACATCAGCCAAAGTAACCGCTCTTTTTTCGATGAGTTTGCTTAGATGACCGTAGATGGTGTTTACGGTTAGTTTTCTTTCAACAGCA
>JBAYSC010000076.1:0-11022 GCA_041676345.1 Flavobacteriaceae bacterium
ATGCGAATGCTATTGCAGACCCAACTGCTTACAGCAACGTTGACAGCCCATACAGCCAGACGATTTACATCAGAGTAGAAAACACCGATACGTTATCACCTTGTTATGATATAGCTATAGCTCAGTTGCTTGTTGAGCCTTTGGCAGAACCTGTAATTACGAGTGATTATACCCATCTTTGTGTAAACGCTGACGGAAGTGTCGATAGACCGGTAGAGCTAAACAGCAACATCACTGACCCGAACTATACGTTTGAGTGGTTCCACAACGGAGTTTCTATTCCTGGAGCTACAGAAAGTATTTATTTGATTGACCAATTTGGTGGCGAAGGCGAATATTATGTGATTGCAACCAGCACACTTCCGTATTTTGAGTGTGAATCGGAACCGAGCGATGTTATCACTATTGGCTTGTCAGGTTCTGCTTCGATAGTGTATATCGAATCGACCAATGCTTTTTATGACCAACAAGATATTATTGTTACAGTTGATGGCTACGGAGAGTATTTGTATCAGTTGGATAATGGTCCGTTACAAAGCACAGGTCATTTTGTGAATGTAAGCCCTGGTGCTCATACTGTCACAGTTTATGATGTATTGCCCGGAGGCGGTGATGTAGATGACGATAACAATTGTAGAGCCATTACTCAAGACAATGTTTCGGTAGTAAACTATCCGCATTATTTTACTCCAAACGGAGACGGCTATCACGACCATTGGAACATTACGGGTCTGAATGCTTTCCACAATGCAGAGCTCTTTATCTTTGACCGTTACGGCAAATTGCTCAAACAGCTCAATCCGCTTGGAGAAGGCTGGGACGGAACCTATAACGGCAACCCGCTTCCTTCATCAGACTACTGGTTTAAAGTGGTCTATGACGAACCGCATACAGACAGCGAAGGAATCATAACCACCCGAAGAAAAGAGTTCAAAGCTCACTTCTCGTTAAAGCGATAAAACCAAAGCTTATATAATCAAAAATCCGCTGCCCGATTGGAGCAGCGGATTTTTTTTCGCCTTAAAAGACCTTACATTTTTAGTCAGTTACCGGAAATTCCAGATTGGAGATAATCTTTATATCGTTGCCGATAAAGTCGGGAGCAAATTTAGGATCTACGATGTAAAGTTCGTAAGTTTATTTATCTAAGACTAACTGTAAAACTGCCCGAAATAGTCTCTCGAATCAGCATCGAAAGTAGGTCTTTGCAACAGTTCCGAAGCTTTAGAACTCACTGCATGAAAATCTTCTTCATTAAAATCATCTCCGAAGTTTTCTTTGCAGAAGTTGCCTATGGTTCCTAAAACCTGTTGTATTTCTTCTTCTGAAATGCTTCCGTTCTGCAGGTGCCGTTGCCTGATGATGTAGGCTCCTGTCCAGGAAGCAATGTCAATTACGGTCTGGTAGGAAACCTGCCCGTCTTGGTCTGTCGATTTGTCTAAAAAATGATTCATCTGGCTGTAAATCATTTCCTGTAAAGTTGGAGTTTGCATAGGGTTATTGGTTTTATTGGTTATTGGTTAATGGTTGTCGGTTGTCAGTTGTCGGTTGTTGGTTGTTGGTTACATTCTGAAATCATCAATCGTTAATCATCAATCATTAATCATCAATCTAAAATCTTTTTTGGTTGTCGGTTATTCGCTTTTAAAGTTTACTTCGTATTTCTGTCGGGATTGTTTATAGCTTAAAAAACATTTCCGGAAGGGCTTTTTCGGGTGGTTGTCGTAAGATATTTATCTTATAAAAAGCTTTTATAAATCCGGTGCCATAGCCATAGAACTGTATCATTACGGCATAAACCGAAAGCAATCCGATTTTGAGGCTTTTGCTCTGAAGGGTTGAAAGAACAAAACAAATCAGAAAATACAATACATACAAACTTATAAAAAAGAAAAAATCAAAAAGAATCAAAAAAATCGAAAAAAGAAATCCGATTAAAAACAAGCCCGGAAAAAAGAATGTCAGTTTGATGTATTTCGGATGCCAATGGTTGAGAATCACCCTTGCTTTTCCGAATTTATGCACCTGAATTTTAAATTTATCCCAACTGATTCTCCGTTTGTGAAAGACTTTTACGTTTTTAAAAAGTCGGGTTTCAAAGCCCAAATCCCACAGTCGGATTGCCAAATCGGGGTCTTCGCCCGGATGTACGTTTCCAAAACCACCTGAGGCTTCAAACGCTTTTTGGGAAATACCCATATTAAAACTGCGGGGCTGAAACTTAGCAAGCGTTTCCGAAGCACCTCTGATACCTCCCGTGGTAATCAGGGAAGTCATCGCAAAATTGATGGCTTTCTGAATCTCTGAAAAGTTTTGAGTAGCATCGTCAACCCCACCGAAACAATCGACATAGTCGTTTTCAAGCGACTTTTTTACCTGCGAAAGATAATCACTGGGCAAAATACAATCCGAATCCAGAATAATAAAATAATCGCCTTTGGCATTCCGCATTCCGAAATTACGGGAATCTCCGGGTCCTGAATTGGGTTTGTAGAAATACGAAATATTCAAACCGGAATACTTCTCAATAACCGATTTACAGTCAATAGTCGAACCGTCTTCAACAATAACGACTTCATACGAATCTGTATAATCTTGTTTGGTCAGGCTTTCCAACAATTCATCGACCTCATCAGGGCGATTGTAAACGGGTATAATTAGTGATAGTTCCATTTGATTAGTGTTCAGTTGGCAGTGTTTAGTGTTCAGTTGGCATCCGGTTAAACACCACCAACTGAACACTAAACACTGCTTACTCCTTCTGCCCCATCAGCATCAGATAAGCCTTCAAAAATTCGTCTATTTCTCCGTCCATCACGGCTTCTACATCGCTGGTTTCATATTGGGTACGGACGTCTTTTACTAACTTATACGGATGCATGACGTAATTACGGATTTGCGAACCCCACTCGATTTTCATCTTTCCGGCTTCGATATCGGCTCTTTGTTCCAAACGCTTTTTTAGTTCGATTTCGTATAATTGCGACTTCAACATCTGCATGGCTCTTTCCCTGTTGTCATGTTGGGAACGGGTTTCCGAACATTGAATCTGGATTCCGGTAGGCTTGTGAAGAAGTTGTACTTTTGTTTCTACTTTGTTTACGTTCTGCCCTCCTGCCCCACTCGACCGGGCTGTGGTAATCTCAATATCAGCAGGGCTGACTTCAATCTCAATCGTATCATCCACCAACGGATACACATAAACCGAAGCAAACGAAGTGTGTCGTTTGGCATTGCTGTCAAAAGGTGAAATCCTTACCAATCGGTGGACACCATTCTCCCCTTTCAAATATCCGAAAGCGAAATCACCTTCAAATTCCAACGTAACGGTTTTGATACCCGCCACATCGCCCTCCTGAAAGTTGAGTTCTTTGATTTTGTAGCCATTGCTCTCGCCCCACATCAGATACATCCGCATCAGCATCGAAGCCCAATCGTTGCTCTCGGTTCCTCCGGCTCCTGCCGTAATCTGCAACACGGCACTCATACTGTCACCTTCATCAGAAAGCATATTGCGGAACTCAATATCTTCGAGGTGCTTCAGGGTGGTTTTATATTGTTCTTCGAGTTCCTCTTCGGTGAGTCCGCCTTCCTTGTAGAACTCATAGGCAAGCTGTAACTCTTCGGAAAAAGAAACGGCTTTTTCGTAATCGGTAACCCATTTTTTTTCGGTACGCAAATTCTTTACGACAATTTCTGCCTCTTTGGGATTGTTCCAAAAGTCGGGTGCAAAGGTTTTTTCCTCTTCGTTGGCAATCTGGATTCGCTTTCTTTCGATGTCTAAATAGCCCTCGAGAGCTTCGACTCTTTGAGCAATATCTTTTATGTGGTCTGTTGTAATCATTAACGTGAACGTTATTTAATAATGTGAATTAAGGGTTGAATCTCAGGGCTCCTGATTATATACCAATTATATTATAGATGTTTTTTCGGATTACAGACCTGACAGGTTTTTAAAAACCTGTCAGGTCTGTAATCCTTAATTCGCATAATATATAAAGCCTCTGTCTTGAGTCTTAATACTTATATCTTGATACTTTAAAACGGCAAATTCGGCATTCCTTCTTTGGCAACAGCTGCCAGTTCGGCTTCGTTGATAGCTGTGGCTCTTTCGATGGCTTTGTTTAAAACGGTTACCAAATAATCTTCCAACTGTTCGCTATCTTGCAATAGCGAATCATCTATCGAAAGGTTTTTGATGGTTCGGTTTGCCGTAAGGGTTACTTGTAGCAGCCCGTCTGAACTTTGCTCATCTATCAAGACCGTATCTAATCGCTTTTTGGTTTCTTCTATCTTTTTTTGGGCTTCTTTGAGCTTGCCCATCATGCCCATAATATCTCCAAACATAGTTTTTGTATTTTTTTGAACTGCAAATTTAGTGAATTGATATGGAAAATTGATGATTTGAATTTGGGATTTAGGACTGTAAAACATAGGACTGTAGGACATAGGACTGTAAGACATAAGACTGTGAAAGAAAACTTTGCACAGGCTTTGCGAATCTTTGTGGTATAACCTTGGAGGAATCAGGATTTTCCCGCTGCCTACTGAACACTAAAGACTGCCCGCTGACCACTTCTGACGACCATCGGGAGTGAACTAAAAACACTTTGGACTTTATAACGAAAAAATACTACATTTGCACCATCAAAAACAATACAGACAATTATGGCAAGATTTGAACTGAAACTTCCGAAAATGGGAGAAAGTGTAGCCGAAGCAACCATCACCAACTGGCTGAAAGAAGTTGGCGACAAGATTGAAGCAGACGAAATGGTACTCGAAATTGCAACCGACAAGGTTGACAGCGAAGTGCCCTCTGAAGTATCGGGAATTTTAGTAGAAAAATTGTTTCAAAAAGACGATTTGGTTCAGGTCGGGCAAACCATTGCCATCATCGAAACCGAAGGAGAAGGTGCTGTTACTGCTCCGGCACAACAAGAAGCTCCTGCTCCCGCAGTTGCAGAAGTTGCCAAAACAGTGGAAACCGCAAAGCAAACCACAGAAGTAAATTTTGCCGATTCTGATAAATTCTTCTCTCCGCTGGTTAAAAATATCGCTAAAGAAGAAGGCATTTCGCTTGCTGAACTCGAAACCATAAAAGGCACGGGTAAAGAAGGCAGAGTTACCAAAAACGACATACTCGATTACATCAAAAACAGAAGTACGCAGCCTGCTCAAGCAGCCCAGCCTGTGGCAAAACAAGAAACTCCTAAGGCGGAACCTGCCAAACAAGCCGTTCCGGTTTCGGTAAACGGACAAGACGAAATCATCGAGATGGACAGAATGAGAAAACTCATTTCACACCACATGGTGCAATCTGTTCAGACATCGGCTCACGTACAGTCGTTTATCGAGGTTGACGTAACCAATATCGTAAAATGGAGAGATAAAGTGAAAACCGCTTTTGAAAAACGGGAAGGTGAAAAACTTACGTTCACCCCGATTTTTATGGAAGCAGTAGCCAAAGCCATCAAAGATTTCCCGATGATAAACATTTCGGTAGATGGCGATTATATCATCAAAAAGAAAAATATCAACCTGGGAATGGCTGCTGCCCTGCCCAACGGAAACCTGATTGTTCCGGTTATCAGAAATGCAGACCAGCTCAATTTAGTAGGTATGGCAAAAGCGGTTAACGATTTGGCAAACCGTGCCAGAACCGGAAAACTAAAACCGGACGACACGCAAGGCGGAACCTATACGGTTACCAATGTGGGAACTTTCGGAAGTGTTTTCGGAACTCCGATTATCAACCAGCCACAAGTAGGTATTTTGGCTTTGGGAGCTATCCGAAAAGTACCTGCTGTTATCGAAACTCCCGAAGGCGACTTTATCGGAATTCGTCAGAAAATGTTCCTTTCTCACAGCTATGACCACCGGGTTGTTGATGGAGCACTGGGAGGACAATTCGTAAAACGAGTAGCCGATTATCTGGAAGCCTGGGATAGCAACAGAGATTTTTAAGAAACTCAATTCCTAAATAATAAAGCCCTGACCAAACAGTCAGGGCTTTGTGTTTTTTGAGACATTACTGCTTTCTCTACCGGTTTAGAAGGAAAATTCTCCAAATATCAGGACAACACCACCCTGTCTTTTTTCGCAACCACAGCACACACTTCAACCATGGCACTATTGGATTCTCACCAAATAATATAAAATAATTCCCTTCGGGGAAGAAAAAACTTGGCTGCTTGTTAAAAAAGTTATAATTTCGTGGCTGTTTAATTTTTTAAAACCAATCAATATTTAAATCTATGGAACAATTTATTATTTATTTACCTATTGTTATGGCCGTGATAGGTCTGGCATTTATGTATATCAAAAAAACGTGGATTCTCAAGCAGGATGCAGGAGACGGAAAAATGAAAGAAATTTCGGAATACATCTACGAAGGGGCTTTGGCTTTTCTTAAAGCAGAATACCGTTTGCTTACTTTCTTTGTTATCGGAGCGAGTATTGCTTTAGCAGGAATTTCATTTATCGTGCCTACCACACACTGGATGATTGTCATTGCTTTTATTTTCGGAGCAATTTTCTCTGCTTTCGCAGGAAACATCGGAATGAAAATCGCTACAAAAACCAACGTAAGAACAACACAGGCAGCAAGAACAAGTCTTCCGCAAGCGCTGAAAGTATCTTTCGGAGGAGGAACCGTAATGGGGCTTGGAGTAGCAGGATTGGCTGTTTTGGGGCTTACCGCTTTCTTTATCATTTTCTTCCATATTTTTATGGACGGACAATGGACTACAACCGACCAAATGACTATCGTTTTGGAGACATTGGCAGGATTCTCTTTAGGGGCTGAATCTATTGCTTTATTTGCTCGTGTTGGAGGAGGAATCTACACAAAAGCTGCAGACGTTGGAGCTGATTTGGTTGGAAAAGTAGAAGCCGGAATTCCCGAAGACGACCCACGTAACCCTGCCACTATTGCGGATAACGTAGGAGATAACGTAGGAGACGTAGCAGGTATGGGAGCTGATTTGTTCGGGTCGTATGTAGCAACGGTTTTGGCTGCTATGGTACTTGGAAATTATGTTATCAAAGATATGGGAGGAGATATTGTTTCTCACGGATTCGGAGGAATCGGACCAATTTTGTTACCAATGGCAATTGCAGGTTTCGGAATTTTATTCTCGATTATCGGAACATTTCTTGTAAAAATAAAAGACAATAACGCTAAAGAAAAACAAGTTCAGGGAGCTTTGAATCTGGGTAACTGGTTTTCTATTATACTTACGCTTATTTCTTGTTATTTCTTGGTAGATTATCTATTGCCTGAAACAATGCAAATGTCATTCTTCGGAGAAGGAGTTAAAGAAATTTCATCTATCAGAGTGTTTTATGCAACCATTGTAGGACTTTTTGTAGGAGGAACAATTTCTTCCGTTACGGAATATTACACAGGATTGGGAACAAAACCGGTTTTGTCTATTGTCAAAAAATCATCTACGGGAGCAGGAACAAACGTAATTGCTGGTTTGGCAACAGGTATGATTTCGACTTTCCCGAGTGTACTTCTTTTTGCAGGAGCAATCTGGGGGTCTTATGCTTTGGCAGGATTCTACGGAGTTGCACTTGCTGCATCTGCAATGATGGCTACAACTGCGATGCAGCTGGCTATTGATGCTTTCGGACCTATTGCTGATAATGCAGGAGGAATTGCCGAAATGAGCGAACTGCCAAAAGAAGTTCGTCAAAAAACCGATATTCTTGATTCAGTAGGGAACACAACTGCTGCAACAGGAAAAGGATTTGCTATTGCTTCGGCTGCACTTACTTCGCTGGCTTTGTTTGCGGCTTATGTAACCTTTACGGAAATTGACGGAATCAACATTTTTAAAGCTCCTGTTTTGGCTATGCTTTTCGTAGGAGGAATGATTCCTGTGGTTTTTTCTGCTTTGGCAATGAATTCTGTTGGAAAAGCTGCAATGGATATGGTTTACGAAGTAAGAAGACAGTTTAAATCTATTCCCGGAATTATGGAAGGGAAAAACAAACCGGAATACGGAAAATGTGTTGAAATTTCGACTAAAGCCGCTTTAAGAGAAATGATGTTACCGGGTATTTTGACTATCGGGTTCCCTATTCTTATTGTGGTTATTGGGAAATTGGTTTATGCAGACAACAATCAGTTAGTAGCTGAAATGTTGGGAGGATATATGGCAGGAGTTACCGTTTCGGGAGTACTTTGGGCTATTTTCCAAAACAATGCAGGAGGTGCTTGGGATAATGCTAAAAAATCATTCGAGGCAGGAGTTGAAATCAACGGAGAAATGACCTACAAAGGCTCTGATGCTCACAAAGCAGCTGTAACAGGAGATACGGTTGGAGACCCGTTCAAAGATACATCAGGACCTTCGATGAACATCTTAATCAAACTTACCTGTCTTATCGGATTGGTGATTGCTCCGATTTTGGGAGGGCACACAACCAAAACCGAAGAAGAAGTTGAAGAAACTTCACACAAAATCGAAATTACAGAGCCTGCTAAAGAGGTAAAACTCATTGAAGTGGCTCAAAAATAAGTCAGATTTTTAAGTTCGTAAAAAAGCCTTACCGCTGTGTAGGGCTTTTTTTTACGAAACCTCCATACTGTAATACACAAACTACTTAAACATCATGAAACAAAAAATTTTACTTCTGACAACCTTGTTGTTGTCTGTGTTTTCGTATGCTCAGGATATTCCTGTCAAAGTTCAAAAAAGCAACGTTTTTAAAGACGAATACAAACATTCTTCGATTGTGCTAACAGAAGATGACGGCAATGGAGGTGTGATAATGGTACGTTCCTATTATGGAGGAGGTTTCAGTTCAGGAGCCGGGTATTATTTTGAGCATTATGATTCAGACCTGAACCTTATAAAAGAATATGAATATGAATTGTCTAAATTAAAATTCTTTTCTCATAACTCTGCTATGGGAGTTATTATGAGTGGGCAGGATGTTCATATCATAGGTTTTGAATACCAAAAAAGTGAAAAAGCCTATATCTGTTCGGCTCTTTCTGCCAATATTAGTGATTTTAATTTTACAAGAAGTGAGCTATTCCGGATCAACAGTGAAGAAATCAAAAGGTTTGGTTTCTTTAGTATGAATCAATATGATGGAGATTCAGGAGCCAGTATGATTGTAAATGAAGACAGGACGGCTTTTGCTATTACGGTTGATATTGCTGATAGAAATTCTGAAACTCATAAGGTTTATTTGTTTGATAATACTCTAAACAAACATATCGAACACACTTTCAAACGAAACATCAAAGATAAAAAGTTTCGTTATGAGAATATCGATGTATCAAAAGACGGAAAGTCTTTATATCTGTTAGGAAAAGTTTATACCAACGAAGCTAAAAAGAAAAAAGAAGGCGGAAAATATCAGTATGAACTGACAAAAATCACCAGCGATAGTGAGAAAACTCAGGTTTTTGACACGAAGCAAAACTTTGCAGGCTCTCTGAAAACTATAGTTTTAGATGGTCGTTTAGCTTGTGTAGGGTTATATTCTGAATATCGTGATGCACGTTATAAAGGAATTTGCTATTTTGAACTTAATCCTGAAACTTTAGATATTAAAACGTCAAAATTTAATCCGTTTACTGAGCAATTTTTGATTGACAAATATGGTAAAAACAAACAGAAAGAATTAGCATTGCTTTCTTTCAGAAATATAATCGTTACCGAAAATCAGGACATCATCTTCAATGCAGAAGAATTTTATACACTTACACATATGAATCGTGGTCCTAACGGAATAGTTACTTATTCTTATACCTATCATTATGATGATATTGTAAGTGCTAAGCTAAACTCTTCCGGAGAAATGGTGTGGGCAAGAAATATCAACAAACGTCAATTTACAAGTGGTGATGAATCGTATATTTCCTATACTTCTACTGCCAAAGGAGGAGATGCTTACTTCTTTATTAACACAAAAGACAAAATAAAAAAGCTCAAAAATGACCGAATTCAATTCGGACAAACCACTAAGGGAAAATCTAATCTGAACGTAATCAGAATCAACGAAAAAGGTGATTTTGATTACAGCGAAGTGCTGAACGATAAAGATAATGAAGTCCCGTTTATGGTTGCCTATGGAGTACAATCAGGAGATTCGGTTTTCTTCTTAGGGCGAAAAGGAAAGAAAAAACAAATCCTGAAACTGACTTTATAAAACCAAAAAAGGAGCTGTTCAGCTCCTTTTTTTATGTTTAAAACTCCGAAGTAAAATACAGTTTTACACTCGGATATTTCTGCTGTGTCATCTGAATTGAAAATTCCGAATCGGCCAAAAACACGAGTTGACCGTGTTTGTCTTTTGCCATAAACTTCTGCTTTACTCTCATAAATTCCAGAAACTCTTCGTTTTTCGGATTCTCGGGTTGCACCCAACAGGCTTTGTAGGCAGGGAAGTTTTCATAGGAGCATTTGGCTCCGTATTCATGCTCCAAACGATATTGGATAACTTCATATTGCAGGGCTCCCACCGTCCCGATTACTTTTCGTCCGTTCATTTCCAAGGTAAAGAGCTGAGCTACACCTTCGTCCATCAACTGGTCGATTCCTTTTTCCAACTGTTTGGATTTCATTGGGTCTGCATTGTTGATATAGCGGAAATGTTCGGGAGAAAAGTTTGGAATTCCCTTGAAATTCATTTTTTCACCTTCGGTAAGCGTATCTCCGATTTTGAAATTCCCTGTGTCGTGAAGCCCGACGATGTCCCCTGCATAGGAAATATCAACCACTTCTTTTTTCTCTGCAAAAAAAGCGTTGGGTGATGAGAACTTCAAATTCTTGTCTAATCTTGTGTGTAAATAGGATTTGTTTCGCTCAAACGTACCCGAAACTATTTTGATAAAAGCCAGGCGGTCACGGTGTTTGGGATCCATATTAGCATGGATTTTAAATACAAAACCTGCAAATTTTTGCTCATCAGGATTCACAAGTCGGGTATCGGATTCTTTGGGTCTTGGTGAAGGGGCAATTTCGATAAAGCAATCCAGAAGTTCACGTACTCCGA
>JBAYSC010000077.1:0-10981 GCA_041676345.1 Flavobacteriaceae bacterium
AGCGATACATACCGATAGTCTGCAAACAACTGTCTGCAAAGCGTAGTTTTGCCCGACTGTCTCGGACCTGTAATGGTTATAACAGGAAATTTTCCTGCCATTTCTTTTAATTTAGTAATGACCTGCCTTGTTATCATAAGGCAAAGATATAAAAAAAACTTTACAAATTAGGAATACAAATCCTAATTTGTAAAGTTTTTTATTGGATATTCATTTTATAAATTTATCTGATTTGAGTCGTTGAAGCGTTATCTAAATAGGTTTGTTTCATTACCAAAGTAATTTTACTTTATACTTATCAAAGTTTTCGTCTTTGGTAATTATCGTCATATTTTCAGAGATAGATTGAGCAATAATCAATCTGTCAAAAGGGTCTTTGTGAGGAAAATCGAGATGTAGTAATTCTTGTAAATGTTCAAATTCTATGGGTAGAATTTCAATATCCGATTTTATCAAAAAATCAGAAAGCAAAGAAAAATCATATTTCAAGGCTAACTTTCCTAAACTTACTTTAACAGCTATCTCCCAAAGACTTGCAGTGCTTACAAAGCATTGATTTTGTGTGCTTTCTATTTCGTTTTTTGCAGGAGTACTTATTTTTGGATTATCTTCTAAAAACCAAATTAAAGCGTGAGTATCTAAAAGGATTTTCATTCCATATACTCTTTAAAATCTTCCAAAGGCTCATCAAAATCATCAGACATTTTAATAAAATAACCTTTTGCAATACCTGCTTTTCGTTTTTTCGGCTTTTCCTCTTTAGAAGAAGATTTTATTTTCTCTTTCAATGAGGCAACAAAATCCGAGACTTGTTTTTTCAAGTCTTTAGGCAACGTTTCTATCTCCTTATATAATTGAATATCTGTCATTTTCGGAAATGTTTCTGACAAAGTTACAAAAAATTTTAATCTATCGTATAGCTACTTGTTTCCAAAAAATGTTTTTAGGATATTGATTACCTCAATTGTTTCGTTATGAATTTGAGTTTGATGACAAACATTTTACTTTAAAAGTCATTCTTTACAAATTAGGAATGCAACTCCTAATTTGCAAGGTTTTTATCCAAATAACACTTTCAATAAAACAACAAGAATAATAATAAATATTACTCCGGAATAAAAAGCTATATACCTATATTTTTTCATTCCTGTTTTTTCATCAACTTTATTTAACACATCAGAATAAGTAATTTTTCTCCCTATAATTCTGTAATATAAGTAAACAAGAGAACAACCTATATAGACTGTAATTATCTGTTTTAAAAAAAACTCTGCTATTTTCATCTAATCACAAATAAACCTCCAACAACTCTGCTTTTCCCTCCAAAGTAAATTCATTCAGAACAGCGGGAAACAGGATTGTATCGCCTTTTTGAAAGTTATATTCTTCGTTGTTGCAGAAAACCGAAAAACTTCCTTCCGTACACATATATACATGAAAAGAATTTTTGCTTTTTTGCATTTCGATTTTTCCGTTTAATGCAATAAAAGCAGTCGAAAAATAAGGACTCCTTATTATAGTATTACTTTTATTTTCTGTTTTCGAGTAATCGAGTCGGGCAGGAGTGGGGTTGTAGTTGATGGCTTCGAGAGCCAAATCCAGATGCAGTTCTCTCGGTTTTCCGTTGGCATCGGTTCTGTCCCAATCGTAAATTCGGTAGGTAATATCTGAAGTTTGCTGAATTTCTGCCAAAACAATTCCTTTCCCAATAGCATGCACAGTTCCGGTTTCCAAAAAGAAAACATCTCCTTTCTGTACTTTTTCTTCTTTCAGAATCGAAAGTAATCCTTTGTTTTTCAGTTTTTCCAAATACTGCTCCGAAGAAGCTTTTTCAGCAAATCCGATGATGTTTCGGGAATTTTTATCTGCCTGAATAATATACCACATTTCGGTTTTCCCGAAGGAATTGTGCCTTTTTTGAGCCAGCTCATCATCGGGGTGCACCTGAATCGACAAATCTTCGCAAGCATCAATAAATTTAAACAACAACGGAAATTGAGTTCCGAATTTCTGATATACTTTTTCGCCCAAAATTTCTTTCGGGAACTGCGAAATAAGCTCCGTAAAAAGTTTTCCGCTATAACTTCCGTTTGAAATAATGCTGATGTCATTCCCCACAGTCGAAAGCTCCCAACTCTCTCCCGTTTGTTCTGATTGCAGTTCTTTTCCGAATAAGGTTTGGAGTTTGTTTCCTCCCCAAATTCGTTCTTTCAGAATCGGCTTAAATGTTAGTGGATAAATCCTCATAGATTTTTGATTGATGATTAACGATTGATGATTGCAGATTTTGTGGACTTCTTAAATCGTTAATCTGCAATCATCAATCTTAAATCAATTTCCTTTATAGCTTACGAAGTTTCGAGGTGTTTCATATAATGTTACTTCCAAATCAAGATTTGAGGCAATTCTTTTTCGGATTTTATTCCAGATTACCACCACAATATTTTCGGCTGTCGGGTTTAGGTCTTTGAATTCTTCTACGTCAAGATTGAGGTTTTTATGATCAAAAGGAAGTTCAACTTCGTTGTAAATAATGTCTTTCAGCTCTTTCATATCCATCACATAACCCGTTTCAGGGTTGATTTCTCCGGTAACACTTACGATAACTTCGTAGTTGTGTCCGTGAAAATTCGGATTGTTACACAACCCGAAAACAGCATCGTTTTGCTCCATAGACCAATCTTTTCGATACAATCTGTGAGCTGCATTAAAGTGTGCTTTTCTGCTTACGGTTACTTTCATATTTTATTGATGATTTTTGATTAACGATTTTTGATTGCAGATTTCGTGGATTTCTGAGATCTTAAACCTACAATTATCAATCTGAAATCATTATACTTTGTGTTCTTCTAAAAAGTGATAAAATTTGTCGAAAATTATCTTAAACCAAGCGGTGTAATTCTCAGGATTTTCTTCCATGTCTTTACGAACGGCATCAATATCAAGCCATTTCCAGCTTTCAACTTCATCAGGATTGATAACAGGTTCACCGTTATAATAGCCAATCATCACGTGGTCTAACTCGTGCTCGGTGAGTCCGTTGTCAAAAGGTGCTTTATAGATAAACGAAAAAAGCTCTTTTAGCTGCGTATTAAAGCCCATTTCTTCGAGCAAACGTCTGTTTCCGGCTTCAATATTGGTTTCGTTTTCCCTTTGGTGGGAGCAACAAGTGTTGGTCCAGAGCAAAGGAGAATGATATTTATGTGCGGCTCTTTGCTGCAACATCAGTTCGTTTTTGTCATTCAGTATAAAAACCGAAAAAGCTCTGTGCAAGACAGCTTTTTCGTGAGCTTCTAATTTTGGCATAAGCCCGACAGGTATGTCGTTCTCATTTACTAATACTACTAATTCTTCTTTTTCCACAAATGTAAAATTACAAATTTTTTATTTAACTCGACTTATAGTCAGCCCATCTCTGATAGGTAATAAAACCGTTTCCACCTTATCATTTTCTTTGAGCAATTGGTTATATTCCAAAAGGATTTTAGTGCTTTTGTCGTTGGCTTTTACCTCCTCCAACACCTTACCGCTCCACAAAACGTTATCTGATAGAATAACTCCACCACGATTCATTTTTGGCAGAATGAGATGAAAATAATTGATGTAGTTTTCTTTGTCTGCATCAATAAAAACCAAATCAAATTTTTTATCTAAAGTCGGGATAATCTCCAAAGCATTCCCCAGGTGCTGAACAATTTGATTTCCGTAGGTTGATTTGTCGAAATATTTACGTTGAAAATCATAGAGTTCCTCATTATTGTCTAAGGTATCTATGCTTCCGTTTTCCTGTAAACCTTCTGCCAGACATAAAGTGGCATACCCTGTATAAGTCCCGATTTCCAAAATATTTTTCGGATGTATCAATTTTGCAATCATACTTAGCACCCGACCCTGAAAATGACCGCTAAGCATTCTTGGCTTCAGAATTTTTTGATGGGTTTCCCGATTGAGTTCAGCCAACAACTTTGGCTCATCTTCCGAATGAAAAGCAACGTAATTTTCTAATGCTTCTGAAATAAAGTGCATAACGAGGTTTTGGGCAAAGATAAGCAATTTAAAGGTTTAATATAAATGTCTAATTTACGTGACCTTTGCGTTTCGCTCAAAAAGAAGTACCTTTGCATTTTTCTGCATTTTATGTCTGATTTTCAAGATACAATAGAGGTTTTCGGAGCGAGAGCTCACAATTTAAAGAATATTGATGTTTCCATTCCAAGGGAAAAATTAGTGGTGATAACCGGACTTTCAGGGTCGGGTAAGTCGTCTTTGGCTTTTGATACGATTTATGCAGAAGGACAGCGAAGGTATATCGAAACCTTTTCGGCTTATGCCAGACAATTTCTGGGAGGTCTCGAAAGACCCGATGTAGATAAAATCGACGGACTTTCACCTGTAATTGCCATTGAGCAGAAAACAACCAACAAAAATCCTCGTTCTACAGTCGGGACAGTGACCGAAATTTATGACTTCCTGAGGCTTTTATATGCTAAAGCATCGGATGCTTATAGCTATAATACGGGAAAGAAAATGGTCAGCTATACTGATGAGCAGATTAAGGAACTCATTCGAAAACAATATCAGGATAAACGAATTTCGATTTTAGCTCCGGTTGTCCGTTCGAGAAAAGGACATTATAGAGAGCTTTTCGAACACATTTCAAAACAAGGTTTCCTGAAAGTACGTACAGACGGTGAAGTCAGAGATTTGGAAAAAGGAATGATGCTCGATCGTTATAAAACTCACGATATAGAGATTGTGGTTGACCGCATTTTGGTTAATGAAGCCAAAGAATTAGACAATCGCCTTTCTGAATCTATCAAAACGGCTATGCATTATGGTGAGGATATTTTGATGGTTTTAGAGCAGGAAAGTCAGGAAATCAGCTATTTCAGTCGTACGCTTATGTGTCCTGAAACGGGAATTTCCTATCCGAATCCGGAACCGAATAACTTTTCGTTTAACTCTCCCAAAGGAGCTTGCCCACACTGTAACGGTTTGGGAGTTGTAAACGAAATCAACCTTAAAAAAGTAATCCCGAATCCGAAACTTTCTGTAAAAAACGGAGGATTTGCTCCACTTGGAGAATATAAAAACTCGTGGATTTTCAAGCAATTGGAAACCATCGGGACAAAATACGATTTCAAATTGGCGGACCCGATTGAGACTATTCCCGATGAGGCGATGCAAATTATCCTTAACGGAGGCAACGAAAAGTTTTCCGTAAAGTCGGAAATTATGGGAATCACCAGAGAATATAAAATTGAATTCGAAGGAATCGCCAGTTTTATTAAAAACCAGTTCGACCAATCTGAATCGTCTTCCATAAAGCGTTGGGCTAAAGAGTTTATGGATGAAGTCGATTGTCCGGTTTGTGAAGGAAGTCGCCTCCGAAAAGAATCGCTTTATTTTAAAATCAACGGGCTAAATATATACGAATTAGCCTCAAAAGATATTACTGATTTATTGGATTGGTTCAATCAGATTGACCAACATATTTCGGAAAAGCAAAAAACAATTGGATTTGAAATCATTAAAGAAATAAAAACCCGATTGCAGTTTTTGCTCGATGTAGGGCTAAATTATTTGAATCTGAATCGAAATGCGGCTTCGCTTTCGGGAGGAGAGGCACAACGGATTCGCCTGGCTACACAAATCGGTTCGCAGCTGGTGGGAGTTTTATACATCCTCGATGAGCCAAGTATCGGGCTTCACCAACGGGATAACGAAAAATTGATTCATTCGTTGAAGCAACTTCGGGACATCGGGAATTCGGTTTTGGTAGTGGAGCACGATAAGGATATGATTGAAAATGCAGATTATGTGTTGGATATTGGTCCCAAAGCAGGTCGTTTTGGAGGAAAAATTGTGAGTAAAGGAACTCCCGAAGAGCTTCTGAAAGAAAATACGTTAACCGCTTCTTACCTTAGCGGAAAAAGAAAAATCGAACTTCCGGCTGAAAGAAGACAAGGCAACGGAAACTTCCTTAAATTACAAGGAGCAACCGGAAATAACCTGAAAAATGTGAGTGTAGAGTTTCCATTAGGCACGCTTATTTGTGTAACCGGAGTTTCAGGAAGCGGAAAATCAACACTTATCAACCAGACGTTGTACCCGATTTTGAATCAGCATTTTTTCAATGCGGTTAAAAAGCCGATGCCCTACAAAAAAATCGAAGGTCTGGAGCATATCGACAAAGTAATTGCGGTTGACCAAAGTCCGATTGGGAGAACACCACGTTCCAATCCTGCTACCTATACGGAGGTTTTTTCTGAAATACGAAACCTTTTCACCCAAACTCCTGAGGCGATGATTCGTGGATATAAACCGGGACGATTTAGTTTTAACGTAAAAGGAGGGCGATGTGAAACCTGTGAAGGCTCCGGATTAAAAACCATTGATATGGGATTTTTGCCCGATTTGTATGTCGAATGTGAAACTTGTCAGGGAAAACGTTTCAATCGAGAAACGTTAGAAATTCGCTACAAAGGAAAATCCATTGCTGATGTTTTGGCAATGACGATAGATGAAGCTGTAGATTTTTTTGAGAATATTCCGAAAATCTACCGAAAAATCAAGACAATTCAGGATGTAGGTTTAGGGTATATTACTTTAGGACAACAAAGCACAACCCTTTCAGGTGGTGAAGCTCAACGGGTAAAACTGGCTACGGAACTTTCGAAAAAAGATACCGGAAATACGTTTTATATCTTGGACGAACCCACAACCGGACTGCATTTCGAAGACGTTAAGGTGTTGATGGAAGCCATCAATAAGTTGGTAAACAAAGGCAATACGGTGCTGATTATCGAACACAATCTCGATGTAATCAAACTGGCAGATTATATCATCGATATTGGTTATGAAGGCGGAAAAGAAGGCGGAAAAGTAGTAGCTGTCGGAACTCCCGAAGAAATTATCCGAAACAAAAAAAGCCATACAGCCCGGTTTTTAAAGAGAGAACTCGAAGCCTAAAATAAAATGAGGAGCTCAAAAAAGCTCCTCATTTATTATCTACCTGATTTTTTTTCTAATTCTTTTTGAAATTCTTCCATCACAGGTTTTACGGTGCTTTCAGGAAGATCAGCAATTCTGATATACATCAATCCGTCAACGGCATTGTTGAAAAGCGGGTCAACATTAAAGGCAATTACTTTTGCATTTTGCTTGATGTATTTCTTTATCAAAACCGGAAGTCGGAGGGAATTTGGCTCGATTTCGTCAATGATTTTGTCGAATTTATTAAGGTCGGCTTCAGAAGCATTGAAAACAAAATCTTTATCAGCATCTTTGAGTTTTACTTTGTATTCCTTTTTCGGATAGATATATTGAGCCACATAGGGGTCATAGTAATGTGATTTCATAAACTCAATCATCAGTGATTTCGAAAAATCTGAAAACTGATTGCTGATGCTCACCCCTCCAATCAGGAATTTGTGTTCCGGGTATCGCAAAGTCGTATGCACAATTCCCTTCCAAAGCAAAAACAAAGGCATCGGTTTTTGTTGGTACTCCTTAATAATAAAGGCACGACCCATTTCGATAGATTTATACATCATATCGTGAAGTTCGCTTTCAAAACGGAAAAGTTCCTGCAAATAAAAGCCGTCAATGCCATATTTCGGGAAAATTTCTGAACCCAACCCCATTCGGTAAGCTCCTGCAATGGCTTGGGTTTCTTCGTCCCAAAGGAACATGTGGTGGTAATATTGGTCGAATTTGTCAATATCTATCGACTGATTGGTTCCTTCCCCGATTTCACGAAAAGTAATCTCCCGAAGCCTCCCGATTTCGTGCAATATATTCGGAATCTTTTGAGCATTCACCAAAAACACCTCATAGTTTTTGCTTTCCAAAAGCCTGAAATCACCTTTTCGCAATTCCCTAATTTCTTCCACAATTTTGTCGTGATTGGCAGGTTTTACGATTTCTTTCGGAGGTTTATGAGACTTCGGAATAATTTTTTTGGTGTCTATAATCTTGTGGGCTTTCTGAAAAGCATTCGACAACATATAGGTTTTTTTTCGTAAGAACTCCGAAAACTCCTCCAAAGTCGTATGTTCGTTTTGCTCGGTTACCGATATAGGTTTCCCGATTCTCACTTTTATAATTCGTCTTTTTTGGGTAAGAAGCTCAGATGGAAGTTTCGCTGTTCTTAGTGTTCCACTAATTTTCGACAGAAAATAAAACAACCGACTGTTTTTGGCATGAAAATATATCGGAACAACCGGAACCTGTGCTTTTTTGATAAGCTTGATAGCTCCTTCTTCCCAGGGTTTGTCAACAATAAGCTCATCGTCTTTATAGGTAGAAACCTCTCCCGCAGGGAAAATTCCCAATGGCTTGTTTTCGCTCAGGTGCCTTAAAGTCTCTTTAATTCCTATCACACTTGATTTCTCATTTTTATGACTTTCAAAAGGGTTGACAGGCATAACATAGGGCTTGAGTGGCTCAATTCGATGAAGTAAAAAGTTGGCTATAATTCTGAAATCCGGTTCTCTTTCGAGCATCAATTTCAGAAGCAAAATTCCGTCAATTCCTCCCAACGGATGGTTGGAAATGGTAATGTAGGCTCCCTCTTTCGGGAGGCGTTTAAGGTCTTCTTCGGGAATTTCAAATTTTATCTGAAACTCGTCAAGAATGGCTTTCAGGAATTCCTCTCCTTGCAGGTGTTTGTTGCGGTCATAGATTTTGTTGAGTTCGGTTATACGAAGGGTTTTCATGAAAATCCATCCCAGAAAAGTTCCGAGAAAACCGTATTTATCAACTTTGATAACTTTTGCAATTTCTTTAGCAGAAACCAGAGCCATTGAATGATTTTTGAGTAGGAGACAAAGATAACTAAACTTTTCAAAGAAAATTGCTTTTTATAATTCAGAGCCTTAAAAAAAATCCCTGCTTTCGTTTTTCTCTTCTCTGTTTTCTCTTCTCTTTTTCCTATATTTGCGAAAATAAATTTTTACGAAATGAGTGCAGATAAAGAAGCAAAGCTGAAAGCTTTACAACTAACCCTTGATAAATTAGACAAGACCTACGGCAAAGGAACCGTAATGAAATTGGGAGACAAAGCCATTGTTGAGGTCGATTCTATCCCTTCGGGTTCCCTCGGAATTGATTTGGCTTTGGGGGTAAACGGATATCCCAGAGGAAGAGTAATCGAAATTTACGGGCCGGAATCTTCCGGTAAAACGACCCTTACACTTCACGCTATTGCGGAGGCTCAAAAAGCAGGCGGAATTGCAGCTTTTATTGATGCAGAGCATGCTTTTGACCGAAATTATGCAAAAAAACTGGGTGTAGATGTTGATGAGTTAATCATTTCTCAACCTGATAATGGTGAGCAGGCTTTGGAGATTGCTGAGAATCTTATCCGCTCGGGAGCTGTGGATATAGTGGTGATTGACTCGGTTGCGGCTCTTACTCCAAAAAGCGAAATCGAGGGCGAAATGGGAGATTCCAAAATGGGTTTACATGCCCGTTTGATGTCGCAAGCTCTCAGAAAACTTACCGGAACGATTAGCAAAACCAACTGTACGGTATTCTTTATCAACCAGCTCAGAGAGAAAATCGGAGTGATGTTCGGAAATCCTGAGACCACAACAGGAGGTAATGCTTTGAAGTTTTATGCTTCGGTTCGTATCGATATCAGAAAATCATCTGCTATTAAAGACGGAGAAAACGTAATCGGAAACAGAGCCAAAGTAAAAATTATCAAAAATAAAGTGGCTCCACCTTTCAAAACGGCTGAATTTGATATTATGTATGGAGAAGGAGTTTCCAAAGTAGGGGAGATTCTCGACTTGGGAGTAGATTTCGATATCATCAAGAAAAGTGGTTCTTGGTTCAGTTATGGAGATACCAAATTAGGTCAAGGTCGGGATGCGGTGAAACAACTCATCAAAGACAATCCGGAATTGGCAGAAGAACTCGAAGAAAAAATCAAAGCGAAGATTAAAGAGAGAGACGAATAGTCTTTACATTTTTTGAGAATAAAACAAATTAAAGTTCAAAGGAGTAAAATCTTTTGAACTTTTTTTGTTGTATTTGCGGCAAGCTTGAAACTTGCCACAAAAAAGCCTATTTTTGCACCTTATTAAAAAATTAGGAAATGGCTAAGCAAGAAGATTTGTTTAAAAATGTGGTTTCCCACGCTAAAGAATACGGATATATTTTCCCTTCCAGTGAGATTTACGATGGTTTGAGTGCGGTGTATGACTATGCACAAAACGGAGTAGAACTCAAGAAAAACATCAGAGAATATTGGTGGAGAGCAATGGTTCAGTTACACGAGAATATCGTAGGAATCGATGCTGCTATCCTAATGCACCCTACAACTTGGAAGGCTTCGGGACACGTAGATGCTTTCAACGATCCGCTTATCGACAATAAAGATTCCAAAAAAAGATACAGAGCCGATGTTCTGATTGAGGATTATTGCGAAAAAATCAATCAGAAAGCTCAGAAAGAAATCGAAAAAGCCAGAGCTCGTTTCGGTGAAGCTTTTGATGAAGAACAATACAAAACAACCAACGAAAGAGTTGCCGGATATATCAGTCAGCAAAAAGAAATTCTGCAACGAATGGCCAAAGGTTTGGAAAACGGAGATTTGGCAGATGTAAAAGCTTTAATCGAAGAACTCGGAATTGCCGACCCTGAGACGGGTTCAAAAAACTGGACAGAAGTACGTCAGTTCAACCTGATGTTCGGAACCAAATTAGGAGCTTCAGCTGAAAATGCTATGGATTTGTATCTTCGTCCGGAAACGGCTCAAGGGATTTTCGTGAACTTTTTGAATGTGCAGAAAACCGGAAGAATGAAAATTCCGTTCGGAATTGCTCAAACCGGTAAGGCTTTTCGTAATGAAATCGTAGCCCGTCAGTTTATTTTCCGTATGCGGGAGTTCGAACAAATGGAAATGCAATTCTTCGTAAAACCGGGTGAGGAGATGAAATGGTATGAGTACTGGAAAGAAACTCGTCTGAAA
>JBAYSC010000078.1:0-10971 GCA_041676345.1 Flavobacteriaceae bacterium
AAGCCCGAGAAATTACAGGAAATCAGCAATGATGTCTTAGTAGAGTTTGTTTTTAATTACGGAACGTGGGAAGATATAAAAGAGCTAATCAAAATCATTGGTTATCCCGAGCTAAAAAGAGTTTACGAAAACATAACCGACAGAAAAATAGGGAATTATTTTCCTCTTGTTTATAATTACTTATCATTAGTTGTCCGAAAATATGCATCTTGAAATTTTATCCGAACAGCAAATAGAACTGTTGCCTTTGATTTCTCAATTTAAAAGGGAGTATTATTTGGTAGGAGGGACTGCAATTGCTTTGCAAATCGGGCACAGGCAATCTATTGATTTTGATTTGTTTAAGGATAAAAACTTGCGAAAAAGCGATATTTATAAAAAAATCCATTCGACAACAAAAAATGTAATCAATAGTTATGAAGATGCAAATCAGTTGAACCTGATTGTAAACGGAGTGAAATTAACTTTTTTTCAGTTTCCTTATGAAATTCCAAAAAACAAGGAACTTAAAAACACAATAAAAATGCCTGATTTGCTTACACTTTCTGCAATGAAAGCTTTTGCTTTAGGGAAAAGAGCCAAATGGAAAGACTATGTTGATTTGTACTTTCTGATAAAATATCATTTTTCTGTGGAAGAAATTTCGGTTAAAGCAAGAGAAATATTTCAGGTGGAGTTTTCCGAGAAATTATTTAAAATGCAATTGGGCTATTTCAAAGGAATCAACTACGATGAAGAAGTAATTTTTTTAACAGAAAATCCTCCATCAGAACAGCAAATAAAAGATTTCCTTACAGCAGCAAGTCTTTCAGGTTTATAAGGGCTTTATTTTTGGTTGTGATTAACTTTGTTTTCACTTAAAATATTTATCTTTGTGGTTGGCAAAAAATAAAAACATTAAAATTGAGGGTTATGAAAGCTGAAGATATAAATAAAGCTAAATTACCTGAATCAATTAAATAGGGTCGAAAATGAGTTTTTCTAAAAAATATACGGCTTTGCTTTTGGCTTTTTTCCTGATGTTTTCTCACATTGGGCTGGCTCTGAACGTACATTTTTGTGGAGACGAAAAAGTGGCTTCTTCGTTGGTTTATTCCGGTATGACCGATGAACTTTGCAGCCACGAAAAACACGACCACCACTCCAAAGAAGACTGCTCAGAACAGCAAAGCTGCTGTGGTGCTTCTGAAGATCATTCCGATTGTTGTAAAGACGAAATTATCACTCAGGACAATGCTGATGTGGTGGTTTTCAAAGTTTTTTCGTTTCATTTTGATGCTTTTATCCTTCCGGAAAACGACTACACTTTAGAGTTTACAGCCTATTCCGAAACCATCAAACAGGAGCATTTCGAGTATGACTGCAACTCCAATGCACCACCTCTTTATGAGCTTTTTTGCAGTTTGATTTACTACGCTTAATTATTTTGTTTAAAGTTTAAGGTTCAATGCTTAAAGTTGTCGAACCTTTATTTACTAATGGCTCTTGGCTATTCACTAACAAAATAATTAAGAAAAAATGAAAAAACACATAATATTTCTGTTTATCCTTTTCGGATTTTATGGTTTTTCTCAGGAAAAAATCAAAGGAAAGGTGTATGAAAATACAGAAGATAACAAAAATCTTCCCCTTATCGGAGCAACCGTGATGTGGGAAGGCACTACCGAAGGGACTCAAACCGATATAGACGGAAATTTTGAGCTCACCTACAAAAAAGACCAAAATCTTGTGGTTTCTTTCATCGGAATGAGGACAGACACCCTTGCGGTTACTGAAAATAAATTTCAGGAAATTACGCTCTATCCCGATTCGATGCTCGAGACGATTGTGATTGAACGAAAAAGACAGAGCCTTTCCAGATTGCGGACTTCCTCTGCCAATATCACCAACATTTCAAGTTCCGAATTGCTCAAAGCAGCCTGTTGTAACCTTTCGGAAGCCTTTGAAACGAATCCGTCGATTGATGTTAATTTTTCGGATGCCATAACCGGAAACAAACAAATCCGAATGTTGGGGCTGAATAGTCCTTATATTCTGATGGCAGAAGAAAATATCCCGACAGCACGGGGAGCATCACAAGCTTACGGACTTTCGTTTATTCCCGGAACCTGGGTCGAAAGCATCCAAATCACCAAAGGAGCAGGAAGTGTAACCAACGGTTACGAAAGCATTTCGGGGCAAATCAACTATGAGCTCATCAAGCCTATAAACGACATTCCGATGTTTGTAAATGCTTATGCCTCAACCGATTCCCGTTTTGAACTGAACACCCATTTCAACAAAAAAATTTCCGACAAATGGAGCTCTTCGCTTTTTATTCATGGAAATGCCCGAACAGGCGAAAACGATATGAATCACGATCATTTTCTGGATAATCCGTTGGGAAAACAAATCAACGTGATGAACCGTTGGCAGTTTACCGATGCTGAAAAAGGCTGGGTGAGTTTTATGAATTTTCGCTATATGAATGACGAAAAACAATCCGGAAGTGTTCATTTTGACAAAGACCGGGACAAACTCACCACCAATTATTGGGGTTCTGAAATCCTGACCGAAAAATTTGATGCTTCGGCAAAAGTCGGTTATGTTTTTCCCGATACGCCTTGGAAGAGTTTCGGTTTTCAAAACTCGTTTAATGCTCACAAACAAGACTCCTATTTTGGCTTGACCCAATATAATATTCATCAGAACAGCTTCTATTCCAATTTGTTATACAACTCGATTTTATCGAATACGATGCATAAATTTTCGACCGGAATCAGTTTTACGTATGACCAATATGACGAAATGGTTGCAACTACAGATTGGGGCAGAACCGATAATTCTGTAGGAACTTTTTTTGAATATACCTACGACAACACAGATGATTTCAGCCTTGTAGCAGGTGTTCGTCTGGACAATCATAACAGATTAGGAACTTTCGTAACTCCAAGAATCCATTCCCGTTACAATCCGTGGAAGGGCGGAACGCTAAAAGCTTCTGCAGGAAGGGGAATCAGAAGTGCCAATATTTTTGCTGAAAACCAACATTTGTTTGCTTCTTCCAGAGTGTTTGATATCGTGAATGCAGGCGGAAAAATCTATGGTTTAGACCCTGAAATTGCGTGGAATTATGGACTGAGTTTTATGCAGGATTTTCTTCTTTTCGGAAAGAAAACAGAAGTAATAGCAGATTTCTACCGTACGGATTTCGAAAATCAAGTCGTAGTAGATTTATATGCTTCGCCTCAGCAGGTGTTGTTTTATAACCTTGACGGAAGTTCGTTTGCCAATAGCTTTCAACTGGAGTTGAATTATGAAATTACACATCATTTCAACATCCGAACGGCTTATAAATATTACGACATCCAAACCGATTATACGGGAGGAAGAGACATCAAACCACTACAGGCAAAACACAGGTTTTTCACTAATGTCGCCTACGAAACTCACGTATCCGACAAAGGCAAACAATGGAAATTTGACTGGACAATGAACCTTATCGGAAAGCAGAAATTGCCGTTTACGGGTTCAAATCCTGTGCATTATCAAGCCAGAGAATGGTCTCCGAGTCTGACACTTATGAATGCTCAGGTAACACACAGTTTTTCGCCTGTTTTTGAAGTATATGTCGGAGGTGAGAACATTACCAATTACAGACAGCAGGATGCAATTATCGGAGCTCATGATGCTTTCGGAACATATTTTGATAGCTCGATGATTTATGGTCCGGTTTTCGGGGCGATGTATTATGCAGGATTGCGATTTAAGATAGAATAATCCTCCCCCAACCCCTTCGGAAGGAGGGGAGCAGGGATAAAATAGAAAATAAACAAATAATTATTAACAAGTTGCCCATTCCCCCTCTCCGTCATCCTGAGCTTGTCGAAGGAGGAGAGGGGCTGGGGGTGAGGAAAAACAAAAAAAATGAAAAAACTGATTGTATTTTTAGTAGTAGCTTTTGTCGGATTTACGGCTCAGGCTCAGGAAAAAGAAGTAAAGAAAAACAAAAATGCCAGGTATGACATTGAAGTAAACGGCAACTGTGATATGTGTAAAAAGCGTATCGAAAAAGCAGCTTATTCCGTGAAAGGTGTAAAATCAGCTCAATGGCACTCAGACCATCAGGATATGCACCTGATTATTGACGAAAGCAAAACTTCGATAGAAGAGGTTCATAAAGCAGTTGCCAAAGCAGGTCACGATACCGATAAGGCAAAAGCCGATGACAAAGTATATGAAGAACTTCACGGCTGCTGTATGTATGAAAGGAAAAAGTAAGTAGTTGGTTTTACCGAAAAGTCGCAGAGTACGCAAAGAATAATAAGATAAAAACTTTGCGTACTCTGCGACTTTGCGGTGAATTTTAATACTCCCACCTCCCGATATTATTCATTTGCCTGATAATATGGGTTTTTCTTCTTTCGATATAAGGCGAAGAATTACTTGCTTTAAATTTCCGTGGATTTGGCAAAATAGCTGCTATTCCTGCTGCTTCTCTTTGGGTCAGCTTTTTAGCAGATTTTCCGTACCAATATTTTGAGGCAGCTTCTGCTCCATACACTCCGTTGCCCATTTCAATGCTGTTCAGATAGACTTCCATAATTCGTTCTTTGCTCCAGAAAAGTTCAATCAAAAACGTAAAATATACTTCGAGACCTTTTCTGACCCAACTTCTGCCTTGCCATAAAAACACGTTTTTTGCTACTTGTTGCGAAATGGTACTTGCTCCTCTGACCCGTTTTGATTTTTTGTTGTGCTCGATGGCTTTTTCGATGGCTTTTAGGTCAAATCCGTTGTGAGTGAGGAAGTTTTGGTCTTCGCTTGCCACCACAGCCCATTGCAGGTTGGGAGAAATTTCTTCGATTGGAACCCAATCGTGATTCCACCAGGTTCGGGTTTCTACAGCCCTGGAAATCATCAGCGGAGTAACCGGAACCGGAACAAAACGAAACACAATTACCGATAAAATCGACAATCCGAAAAACCAAAGCAGTAGTTTTTTGATGAAAGTAAGTATTTTTTTGAGCATAAGTGGGTGGTTTAATTACAGCTGTACTATTTCTGCCAATTCTTTTCCTATCAAACTTCCGATGGCAATCCCGATGCCTCCAAGGCGAACTCCGTAATAAACATTTTCGGAATGTTGTTTCACAATTGGGAGTTTGGTTTTGCCCATTCCCATAATGCCACTCCAACGGTGTTCGATTTCAAAGCTTTGGTTGGGCAAAATTACGGTTTTCAGCACTTCGTCCAATCGGTTTTGGATTTTTTGATTGAGTTCTATTTCGATCGTGGTTTCGGTTTCAAAATCGAGGTTCCTGGCTCCTCCCAAAAGGATTCGGTTTTCTACATTACGAAAATAATAATAGCCTTTATCGATGTGAAAAACGCCTTTTATGTGGAGGTTTTCGATAGGTTTTGTAATCAGAACCTGAGCTCTGGCAGGGATTACTTGGTTTTGGGTGAGCTCCGAAGCAAAACCATTGGTAGCAAAAAGGAGTTTTTTGGTGGTGAAACTAAAATCTTCTAAGAAAACTTCTGCTGAGTTTCCTACGTCTTCAAAACCCACTACTTTTTGGTGGTTTAAAATGAGAATATCGTTTTGATGAGCCTGTTTCAGGAGGCTTTGCATCATATTTCCGGTATCGATTTGTCCTTCAAACCGATTGAAAATAAGCTGTTCTTTCTTCTTACGAAAACCAAAATTATCTTTTTGGAAAGAAAAGACATTTTCGTTAAAAAGCGGAAATAGCAACTGGTTAATAGTATCTATATTTTCAAGACATTCCTGATAGGTTTCGGAATCGTTTTCAAAGAAAAGTTCATAACCTCCGTAATTTTTAAACCCGATGGCTTGGTCTCCGAGTCTGTTTCGAAGCATTTTCAGTCCGTTCCAGCGTTTTTCTACCAAGCTAAGCACTTCGCCTTCGGAATGGTGTTTCAGATCGTCTAAAATCTCTGATAAACTCCCGAAACAGGCAAAACCTGCATTCTTAGTGCTGGCACCTTGCGGAAGTATTCCTCTTTCGAGAATAAGAATTTTACTTTCAGGGTATAATTCTCTTAATCGCAAAGCTGTGTGTAGCCCTACGATTCCGCTTCCGACGATAGTGAAATCAACGTCTGTAAACCAGTTTTTCTTTTCCCAATAGCTGAAATTCATTTTGCAAAAACCTTTTATATCAACATTTATTAATTTATTTCACTTCAAAATGCCAATAGAATTAAAAAGTTAAAGCACTGATAACGTTTGTGTTATTGATTAAATTGTGCTTTCTATCAACATTTCTATCAACATTTCTATCAACATTTAGCATTTATTTCACCTCAAAATGTTGATAGAATATGTTGTCCATCTTTTTTCTCCTGTTTTTAAAACAAGCTTGCTGTCTATCATTTCATCAAGTTTGGCTTTAAGCGTTCTTTGTTTGATTTCTTCCCCTATTCTTTTGTTTATTTCTCCAATAGAACTTTTCGGATAATTTTTCAAATCTTCATAAATTAGCTCTTGTAGGCGATGAGGCTCAATTCTTTTTAGATTTGTCTTTTCAACAAAATCAACTGCTCTTAAAAAATTAGGATTCACATAGTAGAATGTTCCTTTTGTCTTTCCTTTTGATAAGACAACTTTTAATTCAATCAATCTTCCTATCCATGATTGTAACCCGTTTTGTCTTGTTATATTCAACATATTAGATAATTCAATAGAAGATATTCCTTCGTTTTGAGCTATCAGCCCCAGTGTAATAAGTTCTCTTTGTCTTAATTGCAGTTCTTTGGAAGCTTTATCCATGAGTCGCAATACTTCATTATTTACTATTTGTTTTTTTATTGTAACAACAACTCTATCATCTCCTTCATAAACATCAGGGACTTCTTTTCCGTTGCCTAACAAAAGTTCATATACCTTGTCGTATCCACTTCCTTCTTTTTCCATTAATTTTAAATCATAAAAAAGTTTTGCAAGTAATGGATTTCTTTGAATTGATTTTGTAAGTATGTTTTGAGGTGTAACTCCAAGAGGCAAAAGTCCTGGGCTATGAATTTCTAATTTGTCATGATACAGATTTATAAAAATATCTCCTCTCATTGAATAGTTGCGATGTGCAAGTGCATTTGCAATAAGCTCTCTGATAACTTCAGGAGGATAATTATATATGTTTTTTCTGAACATTCCGTCTGAAACTTCGATAAATTCGTTCCAATCAGGTATTTGTGTCAGTATTTCATTGATTAACTCTTTGGGATTCAAAGTGTAGTCATCCCAGACTTTTTTGAAAACTTTTCGCTCCTCAATATCATATTTTATGAATTGTACAGAGGGAGGATAATGAATAGTTGCTCTATCTTTTCTTTTTCCTATCCAGAGAACCCCTAAATTTGTGAGTATATTGTTGTATGTTAGAAAATAAGAATCCACAATTTCCTCATCAGACATTTCTTTGATAAAATTACTAACCCGTTCCGAAGAGCGAATATCTTTCAAAAATTGATTTAGTTTTTGAACATCACATTCATAAAAAGGAATACGTCTTACAATTTTATTTTCCCAAACAAAAGCATTTTTTTCTGAAAATAATCGTTCTATTTCGTCAGGTAATATAGGTTTACAGTTATCAGAAACCCTCATATAATATTTTCCGTCAGTTGTAGAAGCAACGGATTGACTGTTTCTGAAAACTGTAAGTTCAATATATTGACCTCCGTTAGGGTGTGTTATAATGCTTGTTGTAATTCCTACATTGATTGTCAAAGACGAAATTCTTTTCTGAATAATTTCTATAAGTTCAATTTCAATCTTTTGATTTTTAGGAGGCTCATCATCATTATCTTCTATTCCTATAAGTATTTTACCTCCGTAGCTATTAGAGAAACAAACACAATCTTTGGCCAATTCTTTCCAGTCAGCATTTTTTCCGGAAACAACCGAAAGCGATTTTTTGTCGAAAAAACTATTTTCTTTCATAACTATGAATTTATTCTCCTACGATAGTGAAATCAACGTTTGTAAACCAGTTTTTCTTTTCCCAATAGCTGAGTTGCATAAATGATTTTTTTGTAAAGGTAGAAAAAAGTTTAAATGAGTGTTCTTCCCCATAAACCTGAAAAAAGAAAAATGTAAAGTTTTTTGAAGCCAAAAATCAGAGCCTGTTTTTTGGTGGTATTTATTTCGGTTATATAAATTAAGGGCAATTAAATTTTACAAACCGTTTTTTTAATCTGAAAATAATAGATAAAGAGCAACGAAGTTAATATTTATTTTTATTAAGTCTAAATAAGTAATTTTGTCCTCGTAATTTTAAACTAAATTTTTATGTACAAATCGCAAGCAATATTTTTCAAGAAAGTCATCAAATCCGGAATTTTATTTTGGTTTATGACATTATTTTTAACCGCAAAAACAAATGCTCATACAGTCTCTTATTTCGGGTTTTCCCAAAGTTCGGAAATTTATGCTGAACAAAATAACAGTATCAATATAGAATCTTCAGAAAATTGTACAGCAGTTACTGAATTATATGAGAATTTTGATGCTTATTCCTGCTGTGATATGGGTGTTGTGCCAACTTGTTGGGATAGTATTATACTTGGAGGAGCCAGTCAGATAATTTCAAGCACACAACCGGCTTCGGGAACAAGTCAGATATATCAGTTCGGATATGGTACAGGAAAAATTTCAATTGTAGTTTTACCGGAATTCAGCAATATCAATGCGGGAACACATCAGTTCCGGTTCAAAGTAAAAGCAAATAGTGGTCCGGGAGAGTTAGATTTTGGTTACATTACCGATAGTACTGATGCTTCTACGTTTGTAATTATTGAAACACTTACCATTAGCAACAACAGCTATGACAGCACCGATGCAGAAAGAATTCTTACAGTTCCCGTAACTGTTCCGGATACGGCAAGATTAGCCGTTCGTAATCCGGGTACAACCTGGGCAGGAATGTACTGGGATGATGTTTATTGGGAGCCAATACCACAAACTGTCTGTGATAATACAGAGCCGGGATTAAATTCCGGAGATACAGGTTGTGTGAGTTTTGCTTATAACGGAGAAACCGTATCTTATACAACAGTTCGTGGAGCTGACGGAAACATCTGGTTACAGCAGAATCTTGGTAGTGATGCTGTGGCAGAAACAATGAATGATGAAAACAGCTACGGACATTATTTCCAGTGGGGTCGTTGGGCAGACGGACATCAAATAGCTAATTCTGCCACAACCACCACGGCTCCAATTCCGAATAATCCCGCAGGTATTGCAGACGGATTAAACTCATATATCACGAGTTCTCCTTCTTGGTGGTCATCGAACGATTTGAACGATACGTGGGCTGCTGCAGATGCAGCTTCTGTTACAGAAACCAATGGCTGTGACCCTTGCAAAGCATTGGGTGAAGGCTGGAAACTGCCTTCTCAGAGTGATTGGACAGCGCTGGTAGATGCAGAAAGTTTTAATAATCCTTCCGATGCTTTTGCAAGTACGCTTAAATTACCTGCTAACGGATACAGAAGCTCTTCAAGCGGAGAATTTTCTTTCGTAGGACAAAGAGGATATTACTGGAGCTCCACTACTTCAACCACAGGTGCAAAATACCTTTATGTAGGTACAACAATAGCAAATCCTTCAGCAGGGGCAATGCGTGGTCAGGGAGCTGCTATCCGATGTGTGAAATTAGCACAAACTAATGAAGTCGTTTCCGTAGAGGTAACAACACAAGACAACACTTCTGCTGAAATCACCACAGAAAACGGAACATTACAACTTGTAGCAACCGTAAATCCAAACAACGTAAGTCAAGAAGTAACTTGGTCAGTTGTTTCGGGAGAAAACTTCGCTTCTGTTGATGAAAACGGATTAGTAACAGCCATTGCCAACGGAACAGCAACCGTAAGAGCTACTTCGGTTGAAGATGACACTATTTTTGGAGAGATTGAAATAACAATCAATATTCCGTCAGCAACAGGCTATTGTACTCCTGAATTTTTCTATCCGTCATCACAGGCAGGAATTAAATTAGACCGGATTTCTCTGACCGGAGAAACAATAACCTGGGATATTGATGCTGTTGATTATAACGAAAACGGATATGCAGATTATACCGGTTCTCAATCTGCTGACCTGATTTCAGGAAACGCATATAATTTAGATTTTCATACAGACTGGCAAGACCCGCAATATATAAACGTACGTGCCTGGATTGATTATAACCAAAATTATCAATTCGATAGTGAAGAAGAAATTGGTTATATCAGCAGCGGAATTGCTTCATCAGGAGAAGGGTCTTTTAATTTTACGGTTTCGGAAAACACAGCTGTGGGAACATATCGTTTACGTGTTGTAATGCAATTTCCAAACTCAGACCCTAACAGCCTAACGCCTTGCGGAACGATAAATTCGTATGGTGTTGCCATAGATTATAACCTACAGGTTGTTGAAGGTATTGTTACAGAAGAATATTGTGATGTAACGGTAGAATGGGACGTAGAACCGATTACTTTGGTAAACTTTTCCGATTTGAACAATCCTACTTCTGCTGTTATCAACGGAACTCCTGCTTATGAAGATTTTACTTCTATGATTGCCAATGTCGAGCAAGAAGAAACCTATACCATTACGGTTAAAGGAAATACAAACGGAAACTTTGAGCACGACATCAGGGTTTTCATTGACTGGAATCAGGATTTGGAGTTTGATATGAATACAGAATTTTATACCGTTTCATTATTACCGTCAAACGGAGAAGATTCAGTAGAAGCAACTATTGATATTACAGTTCCTTTTGATGCTGTTTTGGGAGAAACGAGAATGAGAATTATCAAAGATATGTGGAATGTTTATGAAGAAGGCGAATTTGATGCCTGTACTGATGCCTATTACGGACAGGTTGAGGATTATACAGTGAGTGTTTCCGAAGCATCAGCTATTGTTGTTGAAAATGTAACAGTTACGACCCAAAACGATGTTCCTGCTGAAATTACTAC
>JBAYSC010000079.1:0-10939 GCA_041676345.1 Flavobacteriaceae bacterium
CAGATGCACAACACGATTCTTTTCTTTTTATTTCATAACGGTGAACGCTTTGCATTTCGATATGTCTCTATGATTTTCTATTTTTACGCCTGAATCTAATTGCCTTACCACTTTTGGGAGCTGTGTTTTTTTATGCCGGAGGTGATGTAATTATCGCTAAGATTGTAAGCGTTTGGGAGGGTAGGAAGAGAGAATGATTTACTGTAGAGTGGATAAATTATAATTTAGTTTTAATCCAATGTATGAAGGAGTTTTTAGCAATCCCGATTAATAAATCATAAGTAAGAAGTGTCTTTTCTTCAATTTTTTCATTTTTATATTCGTAATATTTTTGAAAAAACCTATCCGAAGAAGGGTTTGGGTCAGGGTGAGGAGGTTGTTCTCCTCTATGTATATAAGATGAGCGGTGGTTATATGAATCAGATAAAATGTTATTAATTATTTTCTCTTCGAGTTCCTTAGGCTCTATATCGGATTCACTTTTTTTAATATAGTCGGTGGATTCTTCTGAAGAGTTTGTTTCTTTATTGTATTCATAATAATCTTGCATTGGATGTGAAACATAATCTTCCCAATTACTAATAGGAGCATATTCAAATATAAACTTAACGTACCTTTCTTTTAAATATTCATTTTTACCCCGTGACTCTTTATAGGCTCTAAATAATTTAGAAAAATCTTCATTTTCTTTAGCCTTTTCTTTCCATTCCTTTTCACAAGGCTCAGTTCTTTTTACTTTGTCACGACCTATCGCTTTTTGAGCAATTGCCTCAATTGAAGAAACTGCAAGTAGATACGCAAGCCCAAAATCTTCTCTTTTATTAATCAAGGACAAATGCAAAAGTCTTATACCTTGCATTACTATTTGGAAATTTTTATGATCTATTTTATATAAAACGTCTATGAATTCTTTTATTTCTGAGTGGAAAAATTCTAATCTTTTATTGGATAATAAAGTAGTATGTGCTCCAGGTCCAGCAGTCAAAATAGGATTAATTAAAGAAAGTTCACAATAATCTTCACGTGATAAATGGTTTTTTCTGTTTATATAACCATCTCGTGGAGACTTACAAGGTTTGAGTGTAATAAAAGAAATAATTGTAGAGAGTGCAATCCCAAATAAGTGTGCATGACGAATTCCCACCCATTTAGGATTCTCTACTTCACTCACAAATGCAGAAGATGCTCCAGGCAACCGCATTCGAGTTGAAGGATGAATGACACATATGCCGAGATCCCAAATTTGATTTAATTGGAAAGGAAGTAATAAGAATGATTTGGTTGCACCAAATGTAAGGGTGTTATGTTCACTTCTAAATGTGTCAATACATTCATTAAATAAAATATGGTCAGCAGATATTTGTCTTGCCATGATTTTTAACATTGCGATTAATTTGTATCGACAATACTACGAATTAATATTTATTCAACAAAATATTAAAAACTCAGATTCATTACAAAACAAAAAAGGAAGCAATTTCTCGCTTCCCTTTTATCAAATCAATTATTACAATGGAAAAATTATTTTCCGCTTAGGTTTTTCATTTCTTTTTCGATCATGTCATAAAACTGGTCGATTTTAGGCAATACCACCACTCTTGTTCTTCGGTTGGTAGCACGGTTTTCTGAGGTTGTGTTGTCAACCAGAGGCACATGCTCTCCTCTTCCTGCTGCGATGAGTTGTGAGGGTTTCACACCCAATTCCTGCAATACTCTTACGATTGAAGTCGAACGTTTCACACTCAAATCCCAGTTGTCAAGCAGCACTCCGTTGCTCGAGCGGTAAGGAACGTTGTCTGTGTGACCTTCTACCATACACTCAAAATCAGGTTTGGAGTTTACTACTTTGGCTACTTTTGCCAATACTTCTTTGGCTTTGTCGCTCACTTCATAACTGGCTGTTTTAAAGAGCATTTTGTCTGCAATAGAGATGAAAACCACTCCTTTTTCAACATTAATCTGAATGTCCGGGTCATTAAGCCCCACTTCTTTTTTCAGAGAACTTACCAAAGCCAGCGTAACCGAATCTTTTTTGGTCAAAGCATCCTGAAGGCGAGAAATTTTAAGGTCTTTCTCTCTCATGCTTTCCAATGATTTTTCGAGGTTTTCAGCTCCTTTGGCAGTAAGATGTGTGATGTTGTCCCGGTCTTTTCTCAAATCGGAATTGGCTTCTTTTAAAAGCGTAATCTGAGAGTTTAATCCGTCTTTTTCAGCCAGACAGGTATTCAATTTTACGGTAGCCGAATTCAACAAATCCTGAATTTCTTTGTTTTTGTTTTCGAGCTCTGCAATTTTCTTTTTGGAGTTACACGAAGTGAGTGTCAGCATCCCTAAAACAGAGCATAATAATACGATTTTTTTCATAATTTTTATTCTTTGATTTCTGCAAAGGTATAAATAAAACGGGTGCTGTGTCCTAAAAAGATATTAAAAATTTGCGAAAACAGATTTCTGAAAAGACGATATTTTTCCGTTGCAGATTCCGTAAAATCCGGAATGTTTTTTAAAATAAATTTGAAGAAAAAAGAAAGAAATTGGGCTAAATAGTCGAGTTCTTCGACTAAAAGTATTTCCGCTTTTTGACGAAATAATCAAAAACGATGCTTTTGGTATGAAAGTAATCGGGTTTTTGGTTGTTTTTTCGTTTAGACAAGGTTTTTTTCAGCTGAGCATACACGGCAAAATGTGATTGAACAACAGCCCAAACGTGTCGGGGTTTGCCCTGAAGCAGAAAAAAAACGCCTGCTATTCCGTCTGTGCACAATCGGATAAAAAAGGTGGAAAACAAACCTTTTTTCGGATGGTTTTTGAGCAGCGAAAAAAGCGAATTGCGAAAGTTCAGAAAAGTTTTTTTCGGAGAATTTTCTTTGAGCGTTGCCCCCCCGATATGATATACAACCGAATCGGGAACGTATTTGATTTTCAGATTTTCATTCTGAATCCTCCAGCACAAATCAATTTCTTCCTGATGGGCAAAATAATCGGAGTCAAAGCCTTCCAATGCTTCAAAAACCGATTTCCGGATAAACAAACAAGCTCCCGAAGCCCAAAAAATCTCTTCGATTTGGTCATACTGCCCAAGGTCTTTTTCCAACGTAGAAAAAATACGTCCTCTGCAAAACGGAAAGCCGTATTTGTCGATAAAACCGCCTGCAGCTCCTGCATATTCAAAATAATTTTTGTTTTTATAATCTAATATTTTAGGTTGCAGGGCAGCCGTTTCAGGTTCGTTTTCAAATAGTTGCAGAGGGGTTTTCAGCCAGTTTTCGGTAACTTCCACATCAGAGTTGAGCAAAACCCAATAGGGTTCGCTTACCTTTTTAAGAGCTTCGTTATAGCCTTTGGCAAAACCGAAATTGGCTTGGTTTCGGATGATTTTTACCTGCGGATAGGCTCTTTCGAGAAAAGCCACAGAATCATCGGTTGAAGCATTGTCTGCCACATAAACTTGAGCTTCCTCAGAATAAGCCATTACTGATGGTAAAAACTTCTCCAGCAAAGCTTTTCCGTTCCAATTCAGTATCACGACCGCAAATTTCATAGCAGAATTTTAGAAGATTTTATACAAAACGGGTTTGCTCGGAGTAGCATCATTTTCAAACGAAGCAATTTGCAGGTTCAGCAAATAGCGTCCGTCCCGGATTTCATCAGCAATATAAACCATTTCGGTTATGGTAGCTTCAAAACGGGCATCGGAATTCACGTTGTTGATGTCTTTTACGTTCCAGAAAGCCTTATGAGAAAGGAGTTTTCCTTCGTCATTTTCTCTGTCAACACTGGGCAGGTCGATAAGCAAATGCTGTATGTTTTTTTCGACCAAAAACCGGGTTGCTTCTTCAGCCAAATAAGGCGGATTGGTATGTGAATAATTCTTAGAGGTTTTTTCGACAGGATTCGGAAGGGTTCTGATAATGACAGCTTCACATCCGTCAGAAAGATTTTTTAGGGTTTCCTCTAAAAGTGTTTTGGTAATCACGAAATCTTCGCCTTGTTTTTCGGATGTAACCGAAATAAGCTCAGCCAGAAAGAAAAAGGTTGTAAGGTTTTGATTGATGCTGTAAAAGTCTTTGGTGATATGCCCCAGACATTCCGTATGGGTTCCGTGAGCATGCGGATTGAAAAGAATGTTATTAAAATTGGTCGAGCTGCCTTGTTTTACCGCTCCAACCCAATTGTCAAACCGAACCGGCTCGATTTCGGGTTTGCCCAAATACCAGGCAATGGGGTTTTTATCTGAGGCAGAAAGCGGAATCGAAATATCTATAGGTTGTGATAAATCAACCGAAAAAGTGTGTCCGTTGTGGTGTATCTGGGATTTCATCATGTGTTAGGCATAGGATAGTCGTACAAAAATACATTTTTTCTTACAACCGTTTAGTTATCGCTTTAAACTTTTCCAAAGTTGAATAAATTAAAAGTGTTGAAGTTGGTAAAGAAATTAAAACCAAAAACCTCACAAATTCAGAACTTGTGAGGTTTTTTTTGCTTTTAGCTAAAGCCAATATATTACAGCTCCAACGCTTTTTTCGGATTGTTATCCATTAAAAGTTCAACCGGATTTTCAAGTCCCTCTTTTACGGCTACCAAGAACCCAACGGATTCACGTCCGTCAATGATTCTGTGGTCATACGAAAGTGCAATATACATCATCGGGTGGATTTCCACTTGTCCGTTTACAGCAATCGGTCTTTCGATGATGTTGTGCATTCCCAAGATTCCAGATTGAGGAGGGTTGATAATCGGAGTTGATAGCATACTTCCGAAAACACCTCCGTTTGAAATGGTAAATGTTCCTCCTGTCATTTCGTCAACCGTGATTTGTCCGTCTCTTGCTCTGATAGCCAAACGCTTGATTTCAGCTTCGATTCCCCTGAAAGTCAGGTTTTCTGCATTTCGGATAACCGGAACCATAAGTCCTTTCGGACCAGAAACTGCAACCGAAATATCACAGAAGTCATACGAAATCTTATAATCTCCGTCAATCATCGAATTCACATCAGGATAAAGCTGCAACGCTCTTACAACCGCTTTGGTAAAGAACGACATAAATCCTAACGAAACTCCGTGTTTGTCTTTGAAAGCCTCTTTATATTCTGCTCGGAGTTTGTTTATCGGAGTCATTGTAGCCTCGTTAAAGGTAGTAAGCATCGCTGTTTCGTTTTTAGCCGAAACCAATCTTTCTGCTACTTTTCTGCGAAGCATCGAAAGTTTTGTTCTTTCCGAACCTCTGTTTCCTCCCGTTGGAGTTCCCATAGAGGCTTGTGCCTGAACAGCATCTTCTTTGGTTATTCTTCCGTCTTTTCCTGTTCCTTTAACATCAGAAGGACTAATATTTTTCTCGTCTAAAATTTTCTTTGCAGCAGGAGAAGCTGTTCCAGTTGCATAGGTTGCAGGAGCAGATTCGGCTTTTGGAGTTTCTGCTTTTTTCTCCTCTACTTTCGGAGCCTCTTCTTTTTTAGCAGGAGCCTCTCCGCTTGGTTTTGCAGCAGCTGTATCAATCAAACAAACAACTTGTCCTACTGCAACTGCATCACCTTCTTCCGCTTTAAGCGTAATAATTCCGCTTGCTTCAGCAGGGAGTTCTAATGTTGCCTTGTCAGAATCAACCTCTGCAATAGCCTGATCTTTTTCAACGTAATCTCCGTCTTTTACTAACCAAGTAGCAATCTCTACTTCGGTAATGGATTCTCCCGGTGAAGGGACTTTCATTTCTAAAATCATCGTATTCTTTTTGTTTAAAGTTTAAGGTTTAAGGTTTAAAGTTTCCCAACTTTTGAACTTTAAACCTAAACAGATTTTTATTTATGTTGTTTTAAAATTTCTTCTATTCTGAAATTCAATTCGGGAATATCATTGGTTATTGTATTCCAAACAATTTCGTAATCGACTCCTTCATAATGATGAATAATCCTGTCTCTCATTTTTGCCATTTCACTCCACGAAATAGTATTGTATTTTAATCTGAAATCAATACCTACTCTTTTTGTAGCTTCTCCGATGATTTCCAGACTCCGCATTATGGCTCTTTTCAGTAATTCATCTTCATAAAACTCTTCTTCGGTTTTATCTTCAATGAATTTAAGAATATAACCCGCTTCTTGATTTATATGTTTTAAATATACAATATCAGATTTTGGCATATTCTACTTCTTTAAGAATATAAGGTCCTATAAATTCACTTAATCCTTTTTTGGAAACCACATCTACTTTCAGCTTTAGCTTTCCAAATACCGACTCAATATAATCACAAAAAGCCAAAAAAGATTTTAATGTTTTTTTGTCTTTGTCAAAGTCAACCAAGATATCAACATCGCTCGTTGCTGTCTGCTCACCTCTTACATACGACCCAAACACACCAATTTCCGTAACACCAAAATCCTTTATTTGGTCTTTGTGCTGTTCTATCTCTCGCAATATGTCATTTTTGTCAATCATATAACAAAGATATTGTTTTTTGTTTCAAGTTTAAGGTTTCGCAACTTTGAACTTTAAACCTTAAACTTTAAACCAATTTTATCTAAACAAATCCTTATCAAAAACCATTGCAATGGCAGCCTGATGACGTTTTTTCGCTCTGGTGCTACTTCCTGCTGCTGGTGCTGCATACGGTTTTGGCGAAGCTACTCTGAATTTTACCAAATCAAAATTCATCAACATATACCCGTAAGCTCCCATATTTCTCGGTTCTTCCTGTGCCCAAACATAATCATCTACATTCGGATAACTTGCAATCACTTCTTTTAATTGCTCAACAGGCAACGGATAAATCTGCTCCAGACGAACAAAAGCTACATCTTCTCTGCCTGAATTTTCTCTTTCTGCCAATAAATCGTAATAGAATTTACCCGTACAGAATACCAAAGTTTTTACTTTGCTTTTATCTACATTATCGTCAATTACTTCTTGGAAAGACCCATTGATAAACTCCTCTTTTGAAGAAACTGCCAAAGGGTGTCTCAATAAACTTTTCGGAGTGAAAACAATAAGTGGTTTTCTGTATGTCAAGTGCATTTGTCTTCTCAATAAATGGAAGAAGTTAGCAGGTGTCGTACAGTCTGCTACAAACATATTGTTGTTGGCACAAAGCTGTAAATAGCGTTCCATTCTTCCTGATGAATGTTCTGCTCCTTGCCCTTCGTATCCGTGAGGGAGCAACATTACCAATCCGTTTTGGTTGTTCCATTTATCCTCTGCAGCCGAAATATACTGGTCAATCATAATTTGAGCTCCGTTCGAGAAATCTCCGAACTGTGCTTCCCAAATAGTCAACGTTTTCGGACTTGCAAGTGCATATCCATAATCAAAACCAACTACTCCATATTCTGAAAGGAAAGAGTTGAAAATATTAAACTGACCTTTTGCCTCTTTTAAGTTTTTCAGTAAAATTACTTCTTCTTCCGAATCTTCCACTTTCACAACTGCGTGTCTATGTGAGAATGTTCCTCTTTCCACATCCTGACCCGAAATCCTGACCGAATAACCTTCTGTCAAAAGCGAACCATAAGCCAATAATTCTCCCATAGCCCAATCGAGTTTGTCGGTTTCAAAATACATCGAATTTCTGTCCTTAATCAGACGGGAAATTTTGTTGATGAATTTCTTGTCTGTCGGGAGGTTAGTAATTTGTTCTGCAACGGAATCTAAAGTAGTTTTGTCAAAAGCAGTAGTTACTTTCTCAAAAATATTTCCTTCTTTCAGTTGCTTAAAACCTTCCCATTCGTTTTGCATAAACGGAGAAATTACGGTCAATTCTTTTTTACGGGATTCCGTTAAATTCTCCTCTAATATATCTTTGTAATCTTTTTCGATTTTAGTTACATAATCCTGAGTAACGATATTTTCTGCCATAAGTTTTTCAGCATAAATATCTCTCGGATTTTTGTGTTTTGCGATGGCTTTATACAAAATAGGTTGCGTAAAACGAGGTTCATCACCTTCGTTATGTCCGTATTTTCTGTATCCTAACAAGTCGATAAACACGTCTCTTTTGTATTTCATTCGGAAATCCAAAGCAAACTGCATAGCGTGAACCACTGCCTCTACATCGTCTGCATTTACGTGCAACACAGGCGAAAGCGTAACCTTGGCAATATCCGTACAATAAGTCGAAGAACGGGCATCCAGATAATTGGTCGTAAACCCGACCTGATTGTTGATTACGATATGAATCGTTCCTTGCGTTTTGTATCCGTCAAGCTGTGCCATTTGCACAATTTCGTAAACAATTCCCTGACCTGCAATAGCTGCATCTCCGTGAAGGGCTATCGGGAGCACTTTTGAAGGCTCATCAGCATAATACATATCTTGTTTTGCTCGGGTAATTCCCTCAATCACCGAACCTACGGTTTCGAGATGTGAAGGATTCGGAGCTAAATTCAGATTGATTTTCTTTCCGCTTTTGGTTACTCTATCTGAAGTGAGTCCCAAGTGGTATTTTACGTCTCCGTCAAAAAACTGAATGTCATCATAGTCTTTTCCGTCAAACTCCGAGAAAATATCTTTGGTGCTTTTTCCGAAAATATTAGCCAAAACATTCAGACGACCTCTGTGAGCCATTCCCATAACGAATTGTTCCACTCCTTTTTCGGCTGCTTTTTCGATTAGCGTATCCAAAGCCGGAATCAGAGATTCGCCTCCTTCCAAAGAAAAGCGTTTTTGACCGACATATTTCGTATGTATAAAGCTCTCAAACGAAACGGCTTCATTCAACTTGGATAAAATCTGTTTCTTTTGTTCCGCATTAAAAGTCGGAGTATTTGCATTGACAGAAAGCCATCCCTGAATCCATTTGCGAACCTCCGGGTCTCTGATATACATATATTCCAACCCGATGCTTTGGCAATATACTCTGTCAAGTTTGAAAATAATATTGGCTAAAGTAGTCGGTTCTAAGTCGATTTGTCTGGCAGCATCAAAAACGGTGTTCAGGTCTGCTTCAGACAATCCGAATTGTTGCATATTCAAATCGGGAGAATAATTTCTTCGTTCCCGAAGCGGATTTGTTTTGGTAAACAAATGTCCTCTTGTCCTGTAAGCATCAATCAGATTGAGAACTCCGAATTCTTTTTGGATTTTATCGGGAGCTTGTCCGTTTGAAAGTTGTGTATTTGCATAGTTGGCAAATTCGTTGGCAAAATCTTCTCCGTAAGGTGAAGTTCCGAAGTCAAAACCTTGGAAAAATGCCCTCCAACTGGGCTCTACGCTATCCGGGCTAACCAGATATTGTTCGTATAAATCTGAAAAAAAATCAGTGTGTGCTGCGTTTAAAAAGGAAAATCTATCCATATTTTCTTTGAAGAGAAATCAATAAACAATTTATCCGACAAAATTACATAAAATTCGTGTAATATATTGAGTTATCTTTTACGAATATTTATATTTGTGCCTACACTATATTTTCACAAAATGAAACATTTAAAAAAATACACTTTTCGGGCTTTGCTTTTTATCGGATTTATGGTTTTTTCGACCGCTGCTGCACAGACTTCCAAAAATGATTTCTGGGATAACGTACGTTTCGGAGGCGGTTTGGGACTGAGCATCGGGAATAATTTTACCGATATTATGATAGCTCCGAGTGCCATCTATCAGTTCAACGAATATTTTGCAGCAGGAGTGGGGCTTCAGGGAAGTTACATCAGCGTAAAAGACAATTATGAAGCTTATGCTTATGGCGGAAGCCTTTTGGCATTATTGAATCCTATCGAAGAAATTCAGCTATCGACTGAGTTGGAACAACTTCGTGTAAATCTTGATTTCGACAACGGATTTTCGCAATATACGGATAACTTCTGGAACACGGCTTTGTTTTTAGGAGCAGGTTATCACACCCGAAACGTAACTATCGGAGTGCGGTATAATGTGTTGCACAACAATACTAAAAATATTTATAGTGAGGCTTTTATGCCTTTTATAAGGGTTTATTTTTAAAAAAAATTACTCCCCAAATTTCTTCACTCCTGCTTTCACTTCAACCGGTAAATCATTTTGCTCAGGCGGAATCGGGCAAGAGTATTTATAGTTATAAACGCAATATGGGTTGTAGGCTTTGTTGAAGTCAATATACATCACATCGCCTTCCGGAATTTCTAAATCCAAATAACGACCGCCTCCGTAACTCTCCACTCCCGAGGTCAAATCAGTAAAAGGCAAGAAAAGCGAGTTTTTATAAAGTGGTTTTTTTGAAAGCTCGATATTTTGAAACACATCCAAACGACAGGCTTTTCCGTCAAGCTCAAAATGGATTTCTCCGTATTTTATATACATTGGTTTTCGGTCGGTCGTAGTGGGCATTTCAAAGGGTTTTTCATCGGGAGTTCTGATGAATTTTGCCTTTACGAAATACTTTTCGCTGATTTCATAAAAGTCCAACGCCTCAAACGTTTTTAAATCTTCTTCTTTGAGCGGACTTGTTTCCGGATTTCGAAATTGAGTATTCATTTTCTCTTGAAAGGCAACCACCGATTCTCTATTAAAAACTTCCTGACCGATGCCAAATTGCACAAAAAACAATACTATCAGCAGTATAACATATTTTTTCATCACCTGATTTTTTACGAAAGTGTAAAGATAAAAAAATTAAGTTTCTATTTGGAAAACTGTTTTCACTTATCGGACATTTATCGGACATTTATCGGGTTTATCGGACATTTATCGGAAAATATATTTTGCTGTTTTTTTATCGCCTTCTTTCAAAAGTATTTTCTTTTCGACCAACTCCGCTAAATCTCGCCTTGCTGTCCTGTCTGTAATATTGTATCGTTTTACGTATTCCGAACTTACAATTTCGCTTTTCTGCTTGAAGTGAAGCAAAGCATCTAACTGTCGTTCGTTTAATTTAAGTTCCACCAAATATTCCTTGTAATAGATGTCTTTTTGAAAAACTGCCCAAATGCCTGATGAGTGGTAATAAAAGTTAGGTTTGGGTAAACCCGCTTCA
>JBAYSC010000080.1:0-10911 GCA_041676345.1 Flavobacteriaceae bacterium
ATAGTGGTAATCTGCGAGGGTGACCCAAGCAAAATACCACTATGTTAGACTATTTAACGTCTTCCGAACACTTATGGTTTAAAACTCTGTCGGAGTTGGATATAACAAACTAATTGTTTTACTTTTTAATCAATCCTAAATCAACCAATCGTTCGTAGAGGAATTCTCCTGCTGTGATGTCGTCATAGCGTTTCGGGTTGTTTTCATCTACACAATTCTCCAAAACATTCAGTTTCATTTCGCTTATCGGATGCATAAAAAACGGAATCGAATATCTGGAAGTTCCCCACAATTCTCTCGGAGGGTTTACCACCTGATGAATGGTCGATTTCAATTTGTTGTTCGTATGTCTGGAAAGCATATCTCCTACATTGATAACGAGTTCATCGTCTGCTGCAATAGCATCAATCCAGTCTCCGTTGTGATTTTGCACCTGAAGTCCTTTTCCCTGAGCTCCCATCAGCAGGGTAATCAGGTTGATGTCTCCGTGAGCCGCAGCTCTCACAGCATCTTTAGGCTCCTGGGTGATTGGAGGATAGTGAATCGGTCTTAAAATGCTGTTTCCGTCTTTGATGTAGTTGTCAAAATAAAACTCATCCAGAGCTAAATACAGAGCTAAAGCACGAAGCACATACACTCCGGTTTTTTCCAGCATTTGGTAGGCTTGTTTCCCTACTTGGTTGAATTGGGGCAATTCTTCAACAGTCACGTTGGCAGGATATTCCGCTTCATATTTTGAACCCTCAGACACATATTGCCCGAAATGCCAAAACTCTTTCAAATCCCCCGCACTTCTTCCTTTGGCATGTTCTTTACCGAAAGACACATAGCCTCTTTGCCCTCCGATTCCGGGGATTTCGTATTTTGTTTTCACCTCCAGAGGCAGGTTAAAAAAGTTGCGGACTTCCTTGTAGAGTTCGTCCACTAATTTTTCGTCAAGAAAATGACCTTTGAGTGCCACAAAGCCAATTTCTTCGTAAGCTTTTCCGATTTCATTTACAAACTTTTGTTTACGTACCGGGTCATCCGATAGGAAATCACGTAAATCCACACTTGGAATGTTTTGCATAACTTTTATTTTTTGAATTTACCAAAACAAAGATACTTCTAAAATCTGAAAGTCAAAAACACCTGTATTCCGAAAATGTATTATCTGAAATAAACCCAAAGAAAACCCAAAGACTGGCTCGGTTTTTGAATTTTCTAAGGCTGTGAAACATTAAATTATTTTTTTATGAAAAAGTTCATTTTATCAGCAATGGCAGTTTTTGCTTTCGTAAACATGCAAGCTCAGGAAATTTCTCCCAATGCCTTAGGGCTTCGTTTGGGTGACAATGATGGTTTTGGAGCAGAAATCTCTTATCAAAGAGGTTTATCAAGCAACAACAGACTTGAGCTCGATTTGGGCTGGAGAAGCAGCGACCATGTAGATGCCTTTAAATTATCCGGAATCTATCAATGGGTTTGGAATATTGAAGGTGGTTTTAACTGGTATGCCGGGCCTGGAGCAGGTATCGGAAGTTGGAGCTATGACCATCAGGGAGTAAGTGATAGCGGAACTTTTGTGTTTGTAGGCGGGCAAGTTGGTATCGAGTATAATTTCGATATTCCGTTGCAGCTTTCTCTTGACTACAGACCTGAAATCTACCTTAACGACGGATACAGAGACGGTTTAGGTTCTGATATCGCTTTGAGCATCAGATATCGTTTTTAAGATATTCGTCAGACAAAAAAACAAAATAATCCAATAAAAAATCCACACCAAAAGTGTGGATTTTTTTGTAGGTATTGTGGAAATTATCCTCCCATAAATTCTTCGTCTCCCATTTCTCCATTCATTCCCCGTTGCGGTCGTTCTCTTTCTTTTTGTTTGTTGAAGCGATAGGTGAACGAAAGACTAATTTGTCTTTCTCTCCACTGCATTTCAGAATAGGTATTTTGTGTAAGCAATTCGGTTTCCGAAATACGTTTTCTGGAATTGAAAATATCCTGAACATTTAGCGTGATGGTGGCTTTATCTTTCAGAATATCTTTGCTGAAAGCTACATTGGCATGAAGAATTCCTTTGCTTCTTCCCTGTGCATTTTCTTCGGGTGCATTATAGGTAGCGTTGGTCTGCCAGTCGATTTTATAAGGCAGGGTGATTCTTGAGGTTAGTCTGGAAAACCACGAATAGGCTACGTTGTCAAAATTCTGAGCTATTAGATTGTTGTTCAGGTCATAATAGGTATAATCGCCTTTGGTTTCGTTTCGATAGAAATTCAGACTTCCGTTGAGTCTCCACCATTTCAGCGGATTGTAATTCAACGTAAAATCAAACCCGAAACGCTCACGAATTCCCAGATTTACCGGAGAGGTAACCAATACATCTATACTATTGATTTCTTCTACGTAACGGACGTATTGCACAGCATCTGCCGTATGGTTAAAATACATTGAGCTGCTCAGGGTAAAGGTATTTCCCCAACGTTTTAGGAATCCTAAATCAATAGCATCGGTCATGGAAGGGTCCAAATCCGGATTTCCTCTGAAAAGCGATACGTTACTTGACAGGTTTGAAAACGGATTGATAGAACGGGAACGAGGTCTGGAAATACGTCTGGAATAGCTCAACGAAACGTTGGTATCGTCATTAAATTCATAGCTCAAAAAAGCACTCGGAAAGAAGTCGTTGTATTTTTTTGTTCGGTATATATCGTGTGTAAACTGATTGATTTCTACATTGGTATCTTCCCAACGGAGCCCTCCCATATAGGAAATTTTTCCGATTTTACTACCAAATTGCGTATAGAGAGCATTCACGTTTTCTTTATATTGAAGTACGTTGGAATAATTGATGTCATTCTGCCAGGTTCCGGTGATTTCGTCAAAATTTTCAACCAAATAATCGGTAGTTAAATCTACGAAATTGCCTCTGTAGCCCGCTTCAAACTGACTGTTTTCTCCGATGGGAAGTACATAATCTGTCATGAGCATCGTACGGGTTTGCTTCTGGTCGCTGGCTGTTTTTTCCAGACGGGTAATTTCATCAAGAGTGAGGTTGGTTGTGGTAATATCTGCATAATCTTTGTCTTTGCTCAAAGAAGTTGAGAAATCAACCGTGAGTTTGTGACCTTCTTTTTCAAAATTTTTGGTCAGGTTGGAAGAGTAATCCACATCTTCGTCATCGCTCCAATCGAAATTATCACGAGAAGTACGAGTCAGCAAATTCATATCGGGATTGAAATAATCAATTGCCACATCGGTCGTATTCTCTCTGCTGTCTTTTCTGTAGGAAACGCTGTTGGTCCAGGAAAGGCTTTCAGAAATATTCCACTCCAACCCGAAAACACCATTATAACCCTTGCTCAGTCTGTCGTTTTCTCTTCTCTCTTTAATAAATCCGGTTGTTATGCCTGTGTCTGCATCGAGATTTTCGATATCGTTCAGAGCATTTCCTCTGCTGCCTCTGTGGTTATATCCTTGGGTAGTAAAAATATTAAAATTTTCGGTTTTGTAATTGATATTAGCACTCACTCCGTGGTTGGCAGGGTCTCCGGTCGTAGCAATAAAAGTTCCATTTATACCGTGATTTTTACCTTTTCGCAAAACGATATTGATGATTCCGCCTCCGCCTTCTGCTTCATAGCGTGCAGACGGATTGGTAATCACTTCTACTTTTTCAACCGAATCTGCAGGAAGCATTTTCAAGGCATCAGCTATGTTGATTCCTGCCAGCCCTGAGGGCTTTCCGTCAATTAAGATTCTCACATTATCATCACCTCTAAGGCTTACGTTTCCTTCAACATCAACAGTAACCGATGGCACATTATCCAGCACATCGCTTATCGTACCTCCTTTTACCATCATATCTCTACCTACGTTATAGACCCTTTTATCAAGTCTCATTTCGACTGTAGAACGTTCGGCTATGACTTCTACTACATCGAGTAGCTCTGTGTCGGGTTCTAATTTTACAATTCCCAAATTCAGGTTTTCACGAACGGAACGGTTAAGAAACTGAACGGGTTCAAACGACATAAATTCGACCGTAATATCATAATTCCCCTGGGGAACTTCAAAAGAAAAACTACCGTCTGCGGCTGAGGTTCCTCCGAAAACCGAACTCGGATTCTGTGTATTTTTAATAGTAATAATGGAATACTCCAACGGAATATTTGCGTCTTTTTCAAAAACTTTTCCGGAAACAGTCACTTTTTGCTGTGAAAAAGCTATAAAAGAACAAAAACAAAGAATAAAATGTAGTGGTTTCATTAAAAAACAGATTTTTGAACCACAAAAATAGAAGTATATATCGTTATCCCCTCCCAAACATTTGTTAAGGTTTGGCGGGAAGGTTTAGGGTTTGAAATATAGAAACATTACTGATTCGTCAATAAATCATTGTTATTAAAACTGAATATGGGCTTTTGTATTTGATGTTTTAGATATGATAACCCGTAGTGCATTATCAATAAAATATCTATCCGATTGATTTTGAGCAAACAAAAAGGACTTCGACAAGCTCAGTCTGACGTTTAGTGAAATTTTTTAGGGGTCTCGTCAGGCTGAGCTTGTCGAAGCCTAAAGCTATTTTACTGATAATCAGTTAATATATTAAAAAGTGATAATGCACCACGGGTTATGATAATTTATTTATGCCATTCCAACCAGGCATTTACCTGCTCTGCCGAAATAGGTTTGAGCTCGATTTGGTGATTTTTGTTCAACAAATACATCGTAGGAGTAGCGAAAATATGGTAATCTCTGGCAGGTTGACTCTCCCAGCCGTTTAAATCACAGTTCGAAAGCCAGGGAAAATCTTTTGAAAAATTTATAAAATCCTCTTTTTGGGTGTCGAGCGAAATAAACACGATTTCCAAATCATATTTTTCTTTCCAATTCTGATAAAACGCCTGAAGTTTCGGGATTTCTTCTACACATTTCGAGCACCAGGCAGCACCAAAAACAATCAGTTTATAGTTGTTTTTCAAATCAGATAACCCTTTGGCAACACTGTTTGACAAAGTGAAGGTTATATCGGGAGCGATGTTGCCCACAGCCATTTTTCTGTATTGCTCAAAAAGAGCGGTATGCTTGTCGTCTAACTGGCAACTCTCATCGGTTAACATCGTTAGAGCCAAGTGTTTTGCATTGTCAAACAAGCTGCGTTTTTCAAATAAATTAAACAAATATTGTGCTGTTTCCTGCTTTAATTCCGGATCAGGTTTCAGGCTTTCGACAATCACATCTATACTTTTATTGATATGAATGGGTGCCGTTTCACCATAATTTTCGATGGCAATAAAGTAGGTTTCCAACAACTCTTTATAAAGCCCGGAAGAAAGTAATCTTGGGTCATTAAAATCGAGATGATTAAACTGTTTTTCCAATTCGGGTAAGTGTTCAAAATAGCGTTGCACACCAATCTGGAGGTCTGCAATCAACACTCTGATTTGCAGATAATACTTTGCGTAGGAATGGGTTGGCAATCCGTTTAGATAATCGGGAAGAGTGCGGTTTAATTCTTCTAATTCGGTCGTAAAAAAATGATTTTTTTGAGGATTATCTGTATAATAAGGCAGTAAATAAGTAATTCCTGCCCGTTTGGCTTCGGTGTTTTGGTATAAAAACAAGCCGTAATCAAAAGCCGAATTTTCGTTTGAATTCAAAAATTCCAAATCTGAAACCAGATTTATATCTTTCCAGCGAATTTCAAAATTTTCTTTATTGAGAAGCAGGATGACTCCGGTTGTGTTTGTAATTTCCAACAAGGCAGCTCCCACATAATTTTCAGGATATTTTAACGAAAAATTACCCTGACTATCGGTTGTGGTTTTATCAAAAAACACCTCTTGCTGTGCCTTAAATCCTCTAAGGGTTATTTCTGTATTTTTTACCTGAGGAAAATATCCTTTCACCGTATATTCTGATTGAGCCACAGCAACGGAAGTCAAAAAAAACAAAATATATTTTAGAAATTTCATGATTAAAAAACAGATTTAGAATTCATCCTGACTTTTTTAATTGAAGTGAAAAAGTCAAGATAAATTTATAAAAAAAACTTCCCGCTTTTGGTGGCGGGAAGTGATTATTTTAATTTGAATTAGTCTTTGATACAACGTACGGAATAACCTCCGGCTCTTCCATTGTCAACATTCGTATAAACGGCTCCCGGTATAATAGATACGTTATAAGATCTCCCTGTATTTCCGGTAGTGGATGTCCAGAACCATGCTTCTTTACCCTGATCTCTTACAGCACCGGAATCAAAAGCACGGTCTCCTGCTAAAGGAAATTTGTGAGCGGAATTATAGGCTGCTGTCGGCCCTGTAATGGAATAAGCAGAAATTTCAGCCTGAAATTCAGCTCGGGTAGGAACTCTATAGCCAGTAGGACACGGATTATTGATACCGTCAACACCTTGCCATAAGTTGTCGTTTTTCGGAGTTCTCCAGTCATAAGGCATATTTTCGTTTCTGATAAACAAGGCATGTCCCGGGTTATCTGAATTTGAACGTGTAGCTGTAGTTCCGTTTACCGCAGTTCCCGGTTGTCCTCCCCAACCATCGGGTTCTCCCATTGTCCACGTAATGCTGGCATGACCATCATTGCCACGACCCCACTGATACAAACAACCATAGGCTTCAAAATCTTTAGAAGAAGTAGCTGCTCTGCTGGCTCCGAGGTTTCTGTCCATCCAGATTTTTCCTGTTGAAGAGGTAATGGTTACTACCTGAGTAGGTTGTGTTCCGTCACAAACGGCACTTCCGCCTGTAGGTCCCGGTATTGTTTCGTCCGGAGTAGTGAAGTTTATTTGTTCTCCATAAGCTGTTCCTCCATTGTTGGTGGCATAGGCTCTAACATAATAGCTCGTATTGGCTGTTAATCCGGTTATATTACCCGTAAAAGAACCAGTAGTTCCCGCTACGACAACCACGTTATCTGTCAGGGTAGGGTTTTGGGTTGTTGCCCAGGCTATTCCTCTCTCGGTAATGGTTGCTCCTCCTTCGGAAGTTACGTTTCCTCCAACCGAAGCTGAGGTTTGTGTAAGTTCGGTAACCCCGGTTGTGCTAACCTCAGGCAAATCTATTTCTTCCATAGTGGTCGTAAAAGTGATTTCTTGTCCGTAGGCAGTTCCTGCACTGTTTACGGCATAAGCTCTGACGTAATAAGCCGTATTGGCTGTCAGTTCGGTCAGCGAACTCGAAAACACTCCCAGAGTTCCGTCCTGAGTGGTTTTGTTGTCTGCTGTTGTCGGGTTGGGTGTGGTTGACCAACAAACTCCTCTGGCTGTAATAGTTCCGCCTCCGTCTGTCAGGACTTCTCCTCCACTGGTGGCAGTGGTTTGATTGATAGCCGAAACGACCATAGTAGTTACAGTTGGCAAATCTACCGAAGTGTCGTCACTATCTGTGCTTTCGGAAGAACACGAATAAAAAATAATGCTAACAAAGAGCAAAAGGCTAAAACCTGTCGCAAAATACCTTTTCATATTAGAGAGTTTTTAAAATTAGCGGCAAATATATAATTATTTTTCAGTAAAACCCCAACAAACTGTCTCAAAATTGATTACATCGTAATTTTAGAGTTGATTTCTTGAAAAATTATAGCAATACGACAAACAAAAAACCGATTAGCACTCCAAAACCAAGCAGCAAAACCTTCCAAAACGAATGGGCTTTTTTGAGTTCCATAAATTCAAAACCTACCAGCCAAAATTTGAGTAAAGACAAAACCACAATGACAGTTACTATCATTTTTGAGAGCTGTCCTGAGGCAAGAAGGGCAACCAGCAAGGTCAATACTACTAAACCGATATACGAATAAACAAGTGATTTTTTCATCTTAAAAAAGTAAATAAAGAATCGGGAACAACAACAACCAAATCAAATCACACAAATGCCAGAAAGCCGCTCCCGCCTCGATGTCTTCGAGAGCTGCCTTTTTTTGCTTTTGCAACACAGAACGCCTGACAAACCCCAGAATCACCAGTCCGACCAAAACGTGAATCCAGTGAAAACCCGTCAAAAGCCAGTAAAACATATAGAACGTACTGTAATTCATATCCAATCCTGCCTGCAATTTTTCGTAATATTCGACCAGTTTCAGCAGGAGAAATCCCAAACCCGACAACATTGCCCACAAAAAATAGTTTGAGGTTTTTTGAAACAGTTTATTTTTGAAAAAATGAACTCCTTTTGCTACCAAAAATCCGCTTGTCAGGAGCAAAACGGTGTTTAGGGTTGCGATGGTTTTGTTCAAAAGCTGACTGTCTGTGTGGTAATTCAGCCTGTCCTGACTTCCGTAATAGGCCAACGCAAGCATCGCCATCCCGAAAGTCAGCAGTTCCAGATAAATGACAATCCAGATTAAAATTCCTCCGGGTGGATAATAGATTGATTTGTTGTTTACTTCCATTCCAACAATCTTTTTTCGCCTTCAACTTGTTTGATATCAGTGATGTCCTGCGACATTTCGACCACACCTCTGTATTGCTTTTGGGCATCTCTTACCGCAAAATAACGAATGTAAATCAATCGCCCTTTGTAGTTTATCCAGAAGGCAGCCTCGTTTTGTTCTCCTTTTCTAAAAGCATCCAAAATCTGCAAAACGGTTCCCACACTTTTCGGAGGATGACAAAAGCGAACTTCCCTGCCAATGATTCCCGCACTTCTCGGGAAAAGCCGTTCTTCGCCCCGATTATAAAAAATCACTTTGTCGTTTTCATCGACATACGTAAGGTCAATAGGCAGGGTTTTAAACAAGAGATTCACTTGCTCTACGGTCATAAAACCTTCGTCATAATGAGCTGCTTTTTCGTCAAAAACCACATCGGTTCTCCTTATTTTGTCTTCCGACGGATGAACGTATTCCGGTTCGTTCGGATATTTGGCAGGTGTTTCGCTCAACATCCAACCGATTTCTTCTTCGCCTTTCCGCATTTGTATCCAATCTTCTTCCTCGAGCATTTCCAGAGCATTGGGAAACAGAATATTGTTTTCCACATCCAAAAGTCGTCTGAGATGCTGACTCAGATAGCCAAGGTTATGCTTTGCGGAAGTGAAATCACCTTCGTCGAGATTCTTTCTGACAATGCGGAATATCTCCCGAATCGTATCGTGAAAAGACCACATATTCTGTGAAGGACCTGTCCAGCCTTTTTGCTCCAAAAACGGAAACAGTTGATTTTCCTTACGTTCAAACCGCCTTTCTACCGTTGCCAGATGGTTGAAAATATTATAAAACTTCTGAAATTCTTCCTGAGGATTGACAGCCGAAAGTTCGTCCAAAAGTTGAATGATTAACTTTGTTTCTTCCCAATAGGTGTGAACGGGATGTCCTTCTGTGAGCTGTGTCTGATTGTTTAAAACTGCCATTATTATTGATGTTTAATTTTCTCGTAAAGCTTCGCCATCGACTGAAGCAAAGCCTGTGGAGAGGTTAATATTTGATAGTGATTTTGCCCGAACATTTGGGGCAGGTAATATTTTGCCTGTGCTTCGATAGCCAGTGCATAGGAATTGATATTGCGCTGGTTCAATTCCCGCAATGCTTGTTTTATATCCTGAATGCCATATTGTCCTTCATATTTGTCGTAATCATTTGGTTTTCCGTCAGAAAGCAGAATAATCCATTTGTTTTTGGCTTCCAGACGGTCGATTCGTGCTCCTGCATGTCGCAAAGCCGGCCCGATTCGGGTGTAACCGCTCGGTTCTGCAGCTCCGATTTTGAATTTGGCAATGTTCCAGTTTTCCTTAAAATCTTTTAAAGTAAGATAAGTTGTGAAATTTCTGGTTTTGGAATAAAATCCGTCTATGGCGAAATCAATATCGAATTCATTGAGAATTTCGCCAAACAAAACCGAAACTTCTTTTTCCACATCAATCACTCGGTTTCCTGCTGCATAACCATCACTCGAAAGACTGAGGTCTAACAAAACCAAAATAGCAATGTCTTTTTCTTTTTTTCGTTGCGAAAGATAAATGCGTTCGTCCGGAGAAACTTTGGAGTGTATATCGGTATATAAATCGGTCAGGGCATCCAAATCAAAAGCTTCTCCCTGTATTTGTCTTCGTTGTTGCTGCATTTTGTTGTTGACACTTGTCAGCATTTTCCGCAAACCAGTCAACGTAGTTTTGTATTTTGCCATCGTGTTTTTGTAATAATCTTCCCTTGTTTTGACTTGTGTTTTGGGATAAACCTTACAGAAATCAGGCAGATAGGCTCTTTTTTTGAAATTCCATTCGTTATATTTCAGGTGAAATCCTTTTTCATCAACTTCGGCACTTTCGGCAATCGAGGTGTTTTCGATAAAATCTGCCTGATACACCGAATGTACCGTGTCATCTACCCGAACGGTAAATTTCATATTCATTTCCTCCAAGGCTTCCTGATGGCTTTTCAAATCGTCTTTTCCGTCAAAATCCCTCCAGTTTCCGTTGAACTCTTCGGCTGTTTCAATCTTTTCAAAATTGTGTAGCAAAACGTAATCTTCCTGCTGTTTTTTGTCAATGGCAAGCGATTCTATTTCTTCTACGGCTTTGGTATGCAGGGTGGTTTTGGCTTCGATTTTATTTTCTTTTTTTTGAACCGATTCGTCAAAATGCTGTAATACTTCGTCTGTTTGGTTGTCAGGAGTATTTTTCATCCATTTGCCGTAAAGCCACGACAAATCACGGATTTTTGTTTTTTTATCGAAAGGAAGTTGCAGCAACATCTCTTCGTAGGCTTGTTGCAATGACGGATAATCAGCAAAGATTTTTTCTAAAACCAAAGGTGCGGTTTCGATTGCTTTTTGAGAAGAAAGTTCGGGAGTTTGCTCCTCGTTTTGCCAGTTGAGATGCAGTTGTTTCTGCACACATAAATAAACCGTTCTGAAGACATAAAACCGAAAATTATCGCTTTTGGCAGGAAACAAAGAGCAGTTTG
>JBAYSC010000081.1:0-10871 GCA_041676345.1 Flavobacteriaceae bacterium
CGATGCTACAAGCATCTACGACCATTTCCAAATCGGTAAAAAGTATCGGAGTTGCCACCACAATTCCGGTTACGACCGTAGCATAAGACGGAGTTTTGAATTTCGGGTGAATTTTAGAGAATTTTTTCGGTAAAAGTCCGTCACGGCTCATGGTCATCCAGATTCTGGGTTGCCCCAACTGAAACACCACAAACACACTTGCCATAGCCACAACAGCACTAATGGCAATCACTCCCGAAAGCCATTGCAAATCCTGCACTTTCGTGAAAACATAGGCCAACGGGTCGCCTACGTTCAGCTCTGAATGATGAACCAATCCTGTGATAACCAAAGCAATAGCTACATATAAAACCGTACAGATGATAATGGCTAAAAAGATACCTCTGGGCAAATCTCTCTGAGGATTTTTACATTCTTCAGCAGTGGTCGAAATGGCATCAAAACCGATATAAGCAAAGAAAACCGAACTGATTCCTGCCAGAACTCCGCTCATTCCATTAGGAGCAAACGGACTCCAATTCTCAGTATTCACATAAAAAGCTCCGATGACAATCACCAACAAAACCACAGCCACTTTCAGGACAACCATAATGTTACTGGCTTTTCGGCTTTCGTTAATTCCTCTGTAAACCAGAGCCGTTACCAAAAAAGTAATCAGCAAGGCAAACACATCGACCACCAGCGGAAAACCAACATTCGGAGCATTGCTGTAAGCCAGATATTTCGGAATTTCACTACTAAATTCAGAGGTTGACAGAGCTTCGAGAGTAGCTCCGTTATTTAATTGGTTTTGAATAACAGCAAATCCTTCTTTGGCCGTAAAAAAGTCCATCGTCATCCATTCGGGTATGTGAACACCCGAAATCTGATTGAGCAAATTCGTAAAATAATCACTCCACGAAATCGCCACCACGATATTTCCGATGGCATATTCCATAATTAAAGCCCAACCGATAACCCAAGCGAAAAGCTCTCCGAAAGCCACATAACTATAGGTATAAGCACTCCCGGAAACCGGCACAAGTGAAGCAAATTCAGCATACGCAAAAGCGGTAAAAGCACAAGCTAAAGCCGTAAACAAAAACAAAAAAACCACAGCAGGGCCGCCTTCGTAGCTCGCTCTCCCGATAGTGGAAAAAATTCCCGCTCCGATGATGGCTGCTATCCCGAAGCCTGTTAAATCTCTCACACCAAGCCTTTTGGCTAAACCGTGTGTTTCTGCATTTGCCAAAATATCGGCCACTGATTTTTTGCGGAATAATTGGTTCATAGGTTTTTGTTTAAAGTTTAAGGTTTAAAGTTTTGGTCTGGTTTTCTAATCATATATGCAGGTTATAAAACCAATAAATAATACTTGTAATTAGTACTCCTACTATCATTACCAACATATTCGACTTTATTGAAAGTTCTTTTTTAAAATATACTATCATTACCACAGAAGCTATGAAAAGAGTAAAGACAAACATTAAAAGACACCATCCTTTTCCTGCACTATCGTGCTCACCTCCTGCATAATTACGAATCAGCAAATCATTTATAAGCAATAAAAAGAAATTATAAGCAGATGTTAATTTGAAACTCACTTTATATAAAGGAAGATGTATAACTCCGATAATAATATTCATATATATCCAACAAGTGAACAGCGAAAAAGGAGGAACATAATGCCCAAGAATATTACAAATAATAATTATCAGGCAACCTATGAGAATGGCATTAAAGATATTTTTATTCATAATTCCATAATTACTTCGACTACTCCCTGAGAATAAAAGTCTGCTCGATATCCCAATTTGCCCGAACATCAATAGGTTCAGGATAATAAACTACTTTTTCGGGTTGGATTTTTTTGAGGTAATTCCCCGTGTCCCAAATCTGATTTTTGTTGCTGTCATAAATCACCCGAAGTGTATAAACAGCAGGATTCAAAAGCATAAATTCGGCTGTATTTTCTTCTTCGCTATACTGTTCTGCTACTACTTTTCCTTTGTTATCTGTGAGCTGAACGATAACCGGAAATTCTTTTACGTTTTGCAAAACCACTTTTAAATTCCCAAAATCGGAATAATTTTTAGTCGAAAAATCTACTTTTAGCGTATCGTTGGTTTGTCCGAAAAAGTCGGTAACAGCTTCGGGAAGCATCAAAAAAGTGTATTTCTGTTTTTCTTCCCTTTCAAAAATAAATTCCTCAAAACTTTGTTTGTTATTTACATAGGTTGCTTCCCACTTGATTTCGACAGAATCTTTATATATTTTCATTTTGGAGCTGTCAAAATTTTCTAAAGGAGTTGAAAACTCTATCGCAGCTTTGTCTCTGAAACCTAAAGTTCTGGGAAATTTCGGAGAAACAACCAACGTATCGGTTTTTTTCTCTTTGAGTTTTACGGTAAACGATTTTTCGAGGGTGTCATTTCGCACCATCAAATGCAACGAATCGGTCTCAAGAGGTCGATACCAAATTTGTAGCGAATCTCTTTCGGGAAGCGGTGTAATGCGGGTTTCTAACTTTTCATTTCCGTTTCTGAGTTCGATTTGAGCTTTTTCAGCATTCCCTTCATAAGCCAAAATAATCTTGTTATTGGCAGCTTCAAAAGCTCTTATGGGTTTAAAATCCAGCACTTCTTTAAAGAGTTCCAGCTTAAAATTCTCTTCTGTCGGGACGGATATGATTTCGTTGTGAAACCCGATTTTATCGTGTTGTGGGTCAAAACGAAAGTTGTTGTTTTGGTCTTTCAGAGCCACCAGAAGATAATTGCCTTCTTTGAGATTTTCTAAAGTAAAAGAAGTCGTGCTATCCATAGTGGTCGTTACATATCTCGGATTTTCTTTATAGACAATCGAGTCGTTGAACTGCTCGTTTACTTCATACAACAAAACCGAAACATAACTTTCGGTTTCTTTTTCCAAAGCATCTTTCACAAAACCCGAAAGCGAAAGCGAATCAATATAACTTCCGGTCGAAAAAACGTATTTAAAACCTCTAAGTTTGTTACTTTCGTTATTGTCTTCGATGCTTTGCCCGAAATTAAAACTATAAGTAGTGTTGGGCTGCAACGTGTCTCTCAACCTGATTTTTATCTGTTTTGAAGCCGTATAAGGCGTAATTTCGGGACGGTATTTTAGCGGAGGCGAAACGATGAGCTGTTTGTTGACATCTTTGAGTTTTACATATTCATCAAAAACGATAACAATTTCTTTGGCATTAAAATTTGTAGAAAAATTCTCGGGAGTGGTTTTCAGAATTTTAGGCGGATAAATATCAACTTCACCTCCTGTAATGTGCCCTCTTTTGGCACAACTCCAAACCACAAGTGCAATACAAAGCGTAAAAAAAACGTTCTTAGACATACATTTTGTTTATGAAAAGCAAATGTATTCTTTTTCGATTAAAGTTTAAAGTTTCAGGTTTAAAGATTCCGATTGCCTTAACGAAATAGGAATAAAGCAACCCCTTATTTATTAAAGATATTTGTGCTTGGAACATAATCTTTGTTTTTATTTTTTCTCATCTCTTCCAACATTTCATCATATAACGCAACCAATTCAGGTGGACTAATTATCTTAACATTGCTCATCCACTGAAAAACCCAACCTACAAGCTCTCTGTTGATGCCACAGTATAAGGTCATTACAACATCTTTTGTTGTGCTCTTTTCCAACGTTTCAAAATTTTGTGTAGGATGCCACCGGAATTCTTTTACGAATGTTCCTGTAGCACTCGAAAACTGAAGTTTTATCTCGTAAACTTCTTTATTGATATTTTTTGTGATTCCGAAGCGTTTTTCTAATTCTGTGCTTACTTTTTGTAATTGCTTTGCCCTGTTAAACTTTTTCTCCAAAATTTTTATTCCTGTCATTTGTCCGATTTTATCTGTTCGGAATGTGTTTTTATAAAACGAACACAAATAAAAATCGCCTCTGTGGTACATTATCTTTACAGGAATCAGCTCTAAATCTTCATCTTGTAACTCTGCTTTGTCGGTTTCCGCAGTTGCATAGTATTTGATTTTTGAAACAAAAATTTTTGTTTCGGAGCTGATAGCTCTATATAGAATTTCAAAATTCTCCTGAAACGATTCATTTTTTTTCAGCTCATAAAAATTAGTTTTATCCAGAATATCATCTATCTGAGGATTAACCGAGACAAAACCACCATTTTGAACGGATTGTCTGTATTGCTCAAAAAGAATAAAGGATTCATTTTTTTTGATATGATAAGAATGTGCTTTTTTGTCTGTGTTTACAATCCACTCCTCATCTGCTCTTAGATAAAGTTCCCTTATGTCTTTCAAATCTCGGGTTATCTGACGAGTTGAAACACTTTTATTCAACTTTTCAAAAAGGACATCTTTAGTAAGTTTCTCCTGATTTAGGAGGTTATAAATGGTTTTTAATCTTTCAAGTTGCTTCATAATATACGACATTAAACGTCCTAATAAATGTATTTTTGCAAAGCTACATTTTCTTTGTAATATATTTGCATTGTTCATTTAATAACAAAGCCGTTATGCCTTACAACAAAATCATACTTCTGGATTTACGCAATGCCGATATAGAGATTTTTAATAATTGGCTTTCTACCACAAATTATATTTCGAGTGAGCCTACCAAAAATCTTTTGAAATCATATATTAACAACGGAACAGAAAATGCTGTTGCTATGGTTTATATGATTGATAATTTTCCTTTGGCTGATTGCAAAAAAAGCAACCTCCTAAAAATTGATTTTGATGAATATTCGTTTAGCGAATTACAGAATTTGATTCCGATTCAGCTAAAAGATATAGAAATCTATCGAAGTGTAATTATTGATTGGATTTTCAATGCCAATACCGAAAAAACTAAGATAGCACAGGAGTTATGGGAATTTCAAAACTATGACAATTTAGACGATTTGTTATATGCTCCGTTTGTCAGAAACGTAATGGCAATTGATGTAAAAGAATTAGGGTTTAGACTTCGGGAGTTTTTTGTGCCTTTACATCAGAAATTCAAAGCAATTCATCAGTTTTTCAGCACAACCTACGAAGTAAAACAACTACTTGATAAAGTACACCTGACAAGAATTTTCGTAATGGACGAATATATTATCGGGTATAACTTTCAGTTGGAGGGAGAAAATCAAGAGCACTTTTTTATCAATATTCATCTCGAAGAACAGTTATTGCGTTTAGAACCATTCACATTTCAAGATACCCGTGTTTTAACAGTAGATACTCTGTTAGAAAAAATATTCGCAAATGGCATCAAAAGCCTGACACCAAAAGAAAAAGATTTTTTAGATAAACAGTAAAAATTTAAATTATGAAAATTCTCGACCCTTTAATATATAACGGAGAACTAATATTGGTTTATAAAGGCTCAAACCAAGCAATTCACAGAACTCCCGACAGAATGAGTCATCAAAGGCTAAAACTTATTCCTAACCTTACCATAAACGGAGGGCAGGATTTAGAGTGGTGTGTGCCTTTTAAGATTTTGGATATGAAATTTATGTTTGTACTTTTCGGCAGGAAAGTATATCAGATTTTGGAGAATGAAGGCGAGAAAGTTTATATAGAGCTCAAACACGCTTATTTTTATTATTTTCGGGATTTTGAAGTTAAAGGGAGGCAAATCATATTACACGGATTATTAACTTTTGACAGAGAATATTCTGAAAAATGTATTCTTAACGAACGGTTTAGGTATCAATTAACTTTGAGAAACGATAAACACGGAAACAATCTTAAAATGCTTGAAGAAGCCGAAAGACTTTTTCAACAAGCTATGGAGGAAGAAATGTAACTTAAATTTTAGAATATGATATATGTAAGAAAACCTCCAAGGCATTTTTCGGCAGATTTACTGTTGAGGCATTTAGAAGGCAATTATCATATTTTTTCATATACAAGTTCATCACCTATCCGAATATATGATGTTGATTATGAACTTAATGAAGAGTTAACGGTTTCTTGTACAATGCTTGATAGGACCGAAGTAACATTCAGTATGATTTCAAACGAGTTGTACATCAGAAAAAATGGAGAATATGAGCTTTTTGATGAAGAAGCTGAAATACAAAAATTTTGTTTTTTTAACTTATATTTAAGAGATGATATGATGTATTTTGTGGGACGTATTTACTACGAGAATATACCTCCTGTAAATTACAGATATAAAGAAGATTTTATAGCTATTATTATTGTCAAACGAAACGAACGTTTATTAGATATTTGGAATAAACACGATAAAATAATTATGTAACTAACTTAAATTTTGAAACTATGATACTAAGACCACACCCTCACGGACTAGACGAGCAAGAGTATTTAGTAAATCTTCCTCAAAACAATGACCATATTGCTCAACAAATTGCAAATAATCACGGGCAATTACCTGCAATACCTCCGGTTGAAATTCATCCTTATCTGAATGTTTTTCCTTTAGGAGATTATGACAAATATATTATTGGCACATTTCCTCCTATTAGTTATTTATACAAATATAATTTACCTGCTTTGAGACAGCCAGTATTTGGAGGTAACATTGGAAGAAGAATTCCAAACCCTATATTTTATTTTTTTCACGGAAATAAAAAATTGTTATGGGATTATTTTTTAACAGATATAGAATTTAATAATATACCACAAAATAAAGATGAAGTTCCTCAGTATTTAATTAACATATTGAATTCACCAGAAATTGAAATAAATTATTCAGACATCATTAAGAGTACCCAAAGGCAGTTAGATAATAATAAATATACAGGTAAAGATAAATTTTTATACAACATTCAACCCAATCTAGAACTAATAACTCATATTTTAAATAATCAAAATGCCCAATATTTGTTGTTTAATACAGCAAGTATTTATGGAGTACAAGGTTTAGAATTAGATAATAATGGTAGAGTATCATTAGAAAATGACACTAAATCTTTTGATGTATTTGTAAGAACTCTTCAAGAATTAAATTATGAAGTACAATTCAGTTTTGATGAAGGTTATACTTGGGTACCTATTGCTAATTTAAATCAAAATCAAAGAAAAATTAAGTTATTTTTTAAGATGAAAATTCAAAATAATGATTCAAGTGATTTTTGTAAGTCATTTCAAAAAGGGACAGAAAGAGAATTTTCAGTTGTAACTCCTTTTAGCCCCGCAGTCGCTCATAGACCAAATTTGTTAGCAGGAAATCCTATTGTATGTAATTGGAGAGTCAACAATAATTTTCAGAATACAACTGTTATGTTATCAGCTATTATGAGCTATTTTAGAACAAATAATTGGCAAGAACTGCAAAATATGAACATTAATTTTTAGAATATGAATCAGTATCACAGAATTATAGGACAAACCTATTGGAATCAGAATTATTTCAATGTAGATGTGGTAGCTTCGCATCATTTAGGTAATCATAATGAACCTTTGACAATCGTGTTCCCAAATAATGAAATTATCCAAACAACCATAAATAGAACTATAAATGGAAACGGAAGTGTTAGGTTTTATGGAGGTTTACAATGGCATAATTTTATTCAAGACAATTACAATCTGTACGATGCAATTACTTTTCAAGTAACTAATCCTAATACAATAACAATAATACCAAATGAATAACCTCATCTCCCAAATCCTTCTCGGAGTAGCTGTTGCAGATGCTTTAGGAGTTCCTGTTGAGTTCAAATCAAGGGAATATCTCAGAAAAAATCCTGTAACGGATATGTTGGAATACGGAACACATACCCAACCCAAAGGCACTTGGTCTGATGATACTTCGCTTTCGTTATGCTTGGCAGAAAGTATTTTGGAGGGTTTAGATTTAAACCGATTGGCTCAAAAATTCATCGCTTGGAAAAACGATGGTTATATGACCCCACACGGTTATATGTTTGACATCGGAGGTACTACAAGGGCTGCTATCGGAAGAATGGAAGACGGAATTGCTCCCGAACTTTGTGGCTTTTCAGGCGAAAACGACAACGGAAACGGTTCACTTATGAGAATATTGCCTCTTTTGGCACTCACAAAAGATTTACCTTTGGAAGAACGTTTTGAGCTTACCAAAAAAGTTTCATCTATGACACATTCTCATATCCGTTCGGTTTTGGCTTGTCATTATTATTTGGAATTTGCCAAAAAAATATTGGAAGGCAAAACTCCCAAAGAATCCTATTTTGAAATGCAAACCGAATTTTCTGATTTTATGAGTCTGAAACAAATCAGCCTAAATGAAATGGCAAAATTCAGTAGATTACTAAACGGAGGTATTTTTGAGTTAGGTGAAAATGAAATTCAGAGTTCCGGTTATGTCATTCATTCGCTTGAAGCTTCAATTTGGTGCTTGCTTACCACAAACAATTACAAAGAAGCCGTGCTAAAAGCTGTTAATTTAGGAAGTGATACAGATACAACCGCAGCCATTACCGGAGGATTAGCTGTATTAACATATAGAAAAAATTCTATTCCTAACGAATGGATAAATGAATTAGCTCCACTTCCCATCTAAAATAAAAAACCGTACTTTTACTCCATGTTTACAAGAGTTGTGATTCTTTGTTTGTTTCTTTGTTGTATGGGTGCTGCACAAGCTCAGGATTTTTATTTGAAAATCACTTCTCAAGCCGAAAAAGAGCAAAAAACCATCGATTCGCTTGCCTATAAAACCACTCATATCAACCCGAAAGCGGTGGTTGATGAGGTAAATATTTTCTCCGAAAAGTTGACTAAAATCGGGTATCTGTCAAGCAAGGTTATAGCACAACAAAAAGCCAACGACTCTACTTTTGTCTTTGAATTTTCTCTTGGTCAAAAGATTGATTTTATTCAAATCAACACTCAAAAAGCTACTTTTTTGAGAGAAAATTCGCTTATCGAAAAAGATACGGTCATACTTCCTTTTTCCGAAACCGAGAACTTTATGAATTTGCTTTTGCACAATCTGGAAGTTCATGGTTTTTCGACTTCGGGAGTGAAACTTACTAATTTCTCAACCGAAAAAAATATCCTTCGAGCTGATTTAACCGAAAACATCACCGCTGCCCGACATTTAGACGACATCGTGGTTTTGGGCTACAAACTTTTCCCGAAAGGGCACAAAAAACAACTCAAAAAAAGGTATCGAAAAAAGGTTTTCAACAAACAAATTCTGAGCGAACTCTATGATGATGTGCAGAAATTTGTTTTCGTAAATCAGATAAAAGCACCCGAGATTTTGTTTACGACAGATTCCACCAAAGTCTTTCTGTATCTCGAAAAAGCCAGAGCCAACAATTTCGACGGATTTGTCGGGTTTTCGACCGATGAAAGCGAAAAAATGATTTTTATGGGCTATGCAGATTTGATGCTCAACAACCTGCTCAATTCGGGTGAACAGTTCAAACTATACTGGAAAAGTGACGGAAAAGAACAGCAAACCTTTGATTTTTTGACCGAACTGCCCTATTTGTTTCAAACGCCTTTTGCCCTTAGGGCAAACCTGAACATTTTCAAGCAAGACAGTACGTTTCAGAATACCCGAACCAATATCGAATTGGGGTATTATTTCAACTACAATACCCGAGCCTATCTGGGCTATTCCTCAACGGAATCCAACGATATTCAGAACACCAACTCCCTGTCTATGAACGATTTTGAAAATACGTTTTATACACTGAGTCTGGAATATTTTTACCCAAACCGAACCGATTTTTTATTTCCGGAAAAGATTCGGGCAAATATCAAATCAGGAACGGGAAAACGGGTTTCTGCTTTTGATGACAACCAGCAGTTTTTTGTGAGTGCAGAGGCTTTCAACAACTTTTATCTGAATCCGAAAAACATTATCAACCTGAAAGTTCAGGGCTATTATTTAGACAGTGACTCCTATATTATTAGCGAATTATATCGGTTTGGAGGGATAAATTCCCTACGGGGTTTTACCGAAAACAGCCTGCAAGCCAATCTCTTTACCGGACTTATGGCAGAATATCGCTACGTTTTGGCTCCGTCTCTTTATGTGCATTCCATCACCGATTTCGGGTATTTTCAGGATAAGGCTTCGGGATTTAACAACCAACTGCTTGGACTGGGTTTTGGTTTGGGGCTTTACACCAACGGAGGGCTTTTCAACCTGGTTTATGCCAACGGAAGCATTGACGGTCAGGAAATTAAGCTCTCCAATTCCATAGTGCATATCAGCTTTAAAGCCCGGTTTTGATTTGGGAATTAGGAATTAGAATTTAGGATTTGGGAATTACTCAGCCTGACGTAGCGACCACCATTAACCATTAACCATTAACTAATAACCAACATTACCTCGTCAGTTCTCTGAAAATATTTTCTAAGTTTTTATTTTTTTGACTGAGTCGAAGGGTTTTGAGTCCGTTGTCGTGGGCAAAGTCAAACACGACCGACCGCATATCTTTTTGAGAAGAAAAAGTGAGTTCCCATACGAAATCAAAAGTATTCACACACGAAGTCAAATGCGGAATCGTTTTGAGGAGTTCCTCCTCTACCCTAAGGTCAAATTCCACTTCAACTATCTGATTTTTACTGTCTTTCAGGTCGGTTAATTTGGCATCAGCAACTATATTTCCTTTGTTGATAATAATCACTCTGTCACAAACTGCTTCGACCTCCTGCATGATGTGGGTCGAAAGAAAAACCGTTTTGTCTTTGCCTATATTTCGGATGAGCTCTCTGATTTCAATAAGTTGGTTCGGGTCGAGACCTGTGGTAGGTTCGTCAAGAATTAACACTTCGGGATTGTGCAAAAGTGCATTGGCAAGCCCTACTCTTTGACGGTAACCTTTGGAGAGTTGTCCGATTTTTTTATGAGATTCCGGAGTTAATCCTGTAAGTTCGATAACTTCTTCAATACGTGATTTTTTCACCTTAAAAACCGAGGCA
>JBAYSC010000082.1:0-10483 GCA_041676345.1 Flavobacteriaceae bacterium
ACGTCCGTTCCAGGCTTTTGGATATGCTCATCGGGAATTCCTCCAAAGTTGTCAATGACTATGTATGGAAATCAAAAAAGCAGAATTCCGATTTAATTTTCGTTCCTGTCGTAGCTGATAGAGGTTTTTCGTTTCTCAAAAAAGACGGACTTTTTTTCAACTTTATGTTGCAATCCATCGGAGTTGATTTTGCAGATAATTATTACAAAAACAAACTCAACGTAAAGAAAATCAACCGACATAATTATGCTGTCGATGTGGTTCTGGCTTCGACTATTCCTCAGGAAGTTTGGGCAGAACAAGCCCGGTTTATCAAAGAAATACTCACAGAAGATGTGCTGGAAAGTATTTTTAACCAATTGCCAATTTCCACCAATCAGGAGCTGTTGGAGGCTTTGGAATTTCGGTTGCAGCACCTGGAGGCTATGGCAGAGGAATATGCAGATTTTCTGCAAAGAAGAATTATACTTTTCGGAAGTCACCAAAGCGATACTTTTGTCATCAACCAAGCTGCTCACTATACCGAAGTGGAGCTCAAAAACTCAGCCCATCAACAGCGAGTGAAAAAGCAGTTTTCCAACCAAAAAACTAAAGAAATCTGGCTTTACGGATTTTCGGGAGATGACACTTTTGAACTTCATAACTCCACAAAAAACGGAATCCTCCTTCGGATTATGGATGAAAATGGCGGAAATTTTCAGATGGAAGAAGCTCAGAAAAACATCAAAATCTATGTTCCTCAATCATTGGAAGACACAGGAAAAGCAAAGATTTATACCACAGATAATCCGAAAATTTTAGCATATAATCCGCAAAAACCGCAACTTGATGCGTTTCGTTTTGACCCTTGGGTGGTTTTTGATACCGATATGTCGGTCAGGATAGGAGCCAAAATTTCCTACACCCAAAATCACTTCAAGAAAAATCCCTATGATTTCAAACACGAACTGGGTTGGAATCACTATTATTCGATGGTTTATAAAGGAAGTTTCCCGTCTTTGGATGAGAAAAAACTCTTTGTGTCTGATGTGTGGATTACTTCAAAAAATCATTTTCAGAACTTTTTTGGCTTCGGAAACGAAAGCGAAAACTATGAAAGTACGTTTGGTTTAGACTACAACCGGGTGTTGCTGCAACAGTTCGGTTTGAGTCAATCGGTTATTTTCCGCAAAGGCGAAAAAGAAAATATTTCGCTCAGAGCATCGGTAGAACATGTGAGTGTGATTGACAATCAAAAATTTGAACGGGATGATATTTTTCGTGAAAACGAACTCCGAAATACAGCCAATATATTCTTGTCTGTAAGCGGAGGTTATTTCAAAGAATATCAAACTCAAAATTGGTTATATGCTTTAGATGTCGAAGCAGGACTTGTGGTGAATTTTCGGGATATGAACAGGAATATTCCCTATCTGGAAGTGCTGACTTCTATTGAATACAACCTGCCTTCACAGAAAAATCTCACTTTGGCAACCACTTTTGGAGGAAAAACGATGCTGAACCCAAGATTTGAGTTTTATCAGGCAGCTACCATCGGAGGGGAAGCAGGCCCGAGAGGTTTCAGAAACGAACGTTTTGCAGGACAGCATTATTTTTACCAAAACAGCGATATTCGTATTGACTTAGGAAAGCTCAAAAATACTATTGCTCCACTGAGTTATCAGGCTTTTTTTGGTTTTGACTACGGAAGGGTTTGGCTCGAAGGCGAAAATTCCCAAAAGTGGCACACCTCTATCGGAGGAGGTTTTAGTTTTAGATTTTTCAACAAATTAGCAGCACAAATTTCCTATTTCACCTCGTCTGAACGACCGAGAATTATTCTGTCTTTGGGCTATCAATTTTAAATTTTAAGAACTTATTCACGAAAAGACTTTACGGCTTTATAAAAATAATTCATACCTTTAACCCTTCTTTAAAAATGTTTAATTATGGAAACCGGATACGAAAGCAATCATTTGATAGACAGCCTGCCCAAGCATTTGAAGCAGTTTATAAAACCTCAGGATTATGAGGATTATACTCCCATCAATCAGGCGGTTTGGCGTTATGTTATGCGTAAAAATGTCGATTATTTGAGTAAAGTTGCTCACGAATCCTATCTCGAAGGTCTGAAAAAAACCGGAATTTCGATTGAATCTATCCCGAGTATGTATGGAATGAACCGCATTCTCAAAGAAATCGGTTGGGCAGCGGTAGCTGTTGACGGATTTATTCCGCCTGCTGCTTTTATGGAATTTCAGGCTTATAACGTTTTGGTAATTGCCTCAGACATTCGTCAGTTAGAACATATCGAATATACTCCCGCTCCGGATATCATTCACGAAGGTGCAGGTCATGCTCCGATTATTGCCAATCCGGAATATGCAGAATACCTCAGACGTTTCGGAGAAATCGGGTGTAAAGCCATTTCATCTGCCAGAGATTATGAAATTTATGAAGCTATCCGTTTGCTTTCGATTCTCAAAGAAGCAGAAGGCACTCCTGAGGAAGAAATCGAAAAGGCAGAGCAACGAGTAGATGAACTTCAAAATGAAGTGGCAGACCTTTCTGAAATGGCAAAAATCAGAAACCTGCATTGGTGGACGGTTGAATACGGACTTATCGGAACGGTTGAAACCCCAAAAATTTATGGAGCAGGATTGTTGTCATCGATAGGGGAGAGTGCCTGGTGTATGACTGATAACGTAAAGAAAATTCCTTATACGATCGAAGCTGCAGAGCAAAGTTTTGATATTACCAAACCGCAACCTCAACTCTATGTAACTCCTGATTTTGCTCATTTGAGTATGGTTTTGGAAGAATTTGCCAATAAAATGGCTCTGAGAACCGGAGGTTATAGTGCGGTAAAAAAACTGATTCAGTCTAAGGCTTTAGGAACTGTTGAGCTCAGCACAGGCTTGCAGATTTCGGGTGTTTTTACGGGAGTGATCAAACACAAAGGCAATCCGGTTTATATACAGACTACCGGAGAAACCGCTTTGGCTTATAGAGAAAAAGAACTCGTTGGGCATTCCACAGAATATCACAGCGAAGGTTTCGGAAGCCCGATTGGAGCATTAAAAGGAATCAATTTGGCTATCGAAGATATGTCTCCGAGAGATTTGATTGCCTATGATATTTATGAAGGTAAAAAAGTGACTTTGGAGTTTGAAGGCGATATTACGGTTTCGGGCGAAATCATTACGGGTTCGAGAAACCTTCAGGGAAAAATCATTTTGATAAGCTTTAAAAACTGTACGGTAACCCATAAAGACGAAGTGCTTTTCCGTCCGGAATGGGGAACTTACGATATGGCTGTGGGTAAAGAAATCGTTTCGGGATTTTCGGGTCCTGCTGATGCAGAAAGTTTTGATATGATTACACACGTTCCTTCGACACAGACTATTAAAGCTAAGAAAACTCCCGAGCGACAAGAGTTGGAAAATCTGTATAAAGCTGTACGAAACCTCAGAGAAGGAAACCACTCTGAAACCACTTTGAAAGAAGCTTTTGGAGCTGTGTCTGCCAATCACCCGAATGATTGGTTGCTTTCTGTCGAAATAGCCGAACTGGCACACAAACAAAACAATCAGGATTTTGTCGAAAAAGTGCTGAATCACTTAGAAAAAGTAAAACAAAACCGACCTCAAATTGCTCACCTCATCAACAACGGACTTGAGCTTATTTTTGAGAAAGAAATGGTCTGATTTTTCTTAGTACACGACAAAAATATTCATCAACAATAATGATTTGATTATCAGTATTTTAATTTTTAAATTTGATAGTTGTATGACCTCAGAGAGGTCAAATATTTATAGAAACAATGATATTCCTAAACATACGACCCCGGCTGGGGTCGAATAATCGAATCTTAAATTATTGCTATAAATATCTGAATCCTCCGGATTCTTCAAAATATAAAAATAATCATTTGAAAAATGAGGTATTTATATTTTTTGTCGTATAAACAGATTTTTATAAAAACAATCAGGAAAAGTATCGGGAAATCCGATGCTTTTCTGCTAAAGAAAAATTTCCTTGTCTTTTGTGGCTAAAATACAATCCGGAAACTCTTGGGTATGACTTTAATCATATTATAGGATTTTCAATCGCTTTATCTTTACAAAAATTTTATAAAATCCGTTTCTTACGGAGCAATTTATAAAACTTTGTATGCAGACAACCCGATATAAATTTGTAGTTTTTCTCTCCTTGTTGCTGGCTTTTTTGAGTTACAGTACCGCATTGTACCTGACGGAACCCCAACAGCTGCAACCTCCTAATGAAGCTGCCCAAAAAGGGAGAATACTCTGGCAGCAAAAAAACTGTATTTCCTGTCATCAGCTCTATGGTTTGGGAGGGCATCTGGGACCTGACCTTACCAATGTTTTTGCCAAAAGGTCAGGAGCTTATATCGAAGCTTTTTTGCAGTCGGGCACTCAGGTAATGCCCGATTATAACCTTACCAAAGAAGAAATAGAATTATTTATTGAGTTTTTTAAATACACCAATACCACAGGTGTAGCAGACCCAACCACTTTTTCAAAACACATTGATGGAACCATTTCGCAACCCTAAACCCGATTATACCAAAGTTTTTATTGCCACAGGATTAGTGTTTTTGCTTTCTGCACTACTTTTTGGATTGGCAGGAGCTTTGGAGTATGCCCTTCCCGGATTTTGGAGAGACCGGTTTTCGTTTGAAAAAATACGTCCGCTTCACGTTTCGTCTGCTGTTTTCTGGATTCTGATGGGAGCTATCGGGAGTGTGCTTTATTTTCTGAAAGAGCACAACAATCAGGATTTAAAACGGCTGAATTTGGTGAAATGGATGTTTTATCTGTTTGCTGTTTCGTTTGTAGCGATATTGATTTCGTATAGTTTCGGAATCTTCGGAGGTCGGGAATATTGGGAGTTTCACCCTGCTTTTTCGGTATTGATTACCCTTAGTTGGGGGCTATTTATTTTCGTTTTTCTTTCCAATTTCAAAACCCTGAAAAATCAACCTGTTTATGTCTGGATGTGGTTTACGGGAGCTTTGTTTTTTCTGTTTACGTATTTGGAATCCAACCTTTGGCTGATTCCCGAAATCAGAAATCACCTTGTCAAAGATATGACCATTCAGTGGAAATCCTACGGCTCGATGGTGGGTTCGTGGAATATGCTCATTTACGGAAGTTCGATTTATCTGATGGATAAAATTGCGGGCAACAAAAAATACAGTTTTTCAAGTATTGCTTTCTGGCTTTATTTCTTAGGGCTGTTTAACCTGATGTTCAACTGGGGGCACCATATTTATACGTTACCTACCCAACCCTATGTCAAGCACATTGCTTATGCAGTAAGCATGACCGAACTCTTTATTTTCGGACGAATTATTTACCTCTGGAAAGCATCGGTTACGGAAGCAAAAAAGAATTTCCACATCAATTCCTTTCGTTTTTTGCTGGCTGCTGATGTGTGGGTTTTTCTCACTTTAGGACTTGCTATTGCTATGTCGATTCCTGCTCTGAATATTTATATGCACGGAACACATACCGTAGTTGCCCACACTATGGGAGCGACTATCGGAATCAACAGTATGCTCCTGTTGGCTTTTGCTTCGGATAGTATGGGGAAAAACCATAGTTGCTCCACTACAACCAAAGGCTACTGGATTGCCAATATTTCCCTAATTGTTTTCTGGCTGGCTCTGCTTGTAGCGGGTTTTTTGAAAGCTTACTGGCAGTTTAACCAACCCGAAGTGGCTTATGGAGATATGATCAACAGCCTGAGACCTTGGTTTTATGTCTTTTTTATATCGGGACTGGCTTTGGTCACAGGGCTTGTAATGATAATCATTCCGTTGCTGAAAAGGGGCTTCGACAAGTTCAGCCTGACAAAATCCTCATAATCAGATTCCATACGTCAGGCTGAGCTTATCGAAGCTAAATAATTCTCTCTTAATATTTTCCGCTCAGCAAACTTCCTCCAATGGTTGATTGGGCTTTAAGACCGAGTTTTTTCATCATTTCGTAAGTCGTACAAACCGCAGCCGAAGTAACCGGAATTCCGATTTCCTGTTCGATTTTGTCAATGGCTTCGAGTGAGGGCATTTGCACACAAGCTGATGCTACTAATACATCAACTCCGGTTAAATCTAACTGTTTGTAAATTTCCAACAAATTCATCGGATTTTGTGCTGCTACTTCTAGGTTGTCGGGAATTTCCAAAGCAATGCTTTCTTTTACTTTGATTCCCTGATGTTCAATATAATCCACGACCATATCCGTAAGCGGACGCATATAAGGGGTAATTACCGAAATGGTTTTTGCTCCCAAAACATTCAGTCCGTTGATTAAAGCACCTGCAGAAGTTACAATAGGTGTCGGAAATCCGTTGGCAATCGTTTCCTGATGTAAATTTACCTCCGAAACACAATGATAACCACGTCCCATACTCATAATGGCAACCAGACAGGCATAACCCATAACGTCCACTTGAGCATCAGAAAGCTCCAAAGCACATTTCAGGCTCATAGCATCCATCGCTTCTAATTCTTCTTTGGTTACTTTTTTCATTCGCATTCGGCTCGAATGGAAAGTAAACCTTTCAGGTAAAATGGTTTCCCTTGCTCTGAAAATAGCAGGGATTTCGGTTTCCATAGTGATATTTGATGACGGAACGATTTGTCCGATTCTGTATTTCATTTGTTTAAAGTTTAAAGTTATTGGTTATCAGTTGTCAGTTATCGGTCTGAAAACTGCCAACTGAATACTATATTTCTTTTACTGTATTAGTCAAATTCCCGATTTTTTCTACATAACATTCCACAACATCTCCGTCTTTTAGCCATTCCTGCGGATTTCTTCCTGCTCCGACTCCTGCAGGTGTTCCTGTTGCGATAATATCTCCTGCTTCCAATGTAAAAACAATGCTTAAATCTTCTATCAAATCATTGATGTTAAACAACATAAATTGCGTATTTGAGTTTTGCTTTTCAATTCCGTTGAGCTTTAACGAAAGGTTTAAATTATGCGGATTTCCGATTTCGTCTTTGGTAACCAAAAAAGGTCCCATCGGAGCAAAAGTATCCTGTCCTTTTGATACAATCCATTGCCCTTCTATACGACAATCACGAGCGGAAATATCATTGATTATCGTATATCCGAAAACGTAATCTAACGCATTTTCTTTGGAAACATATTTTCCTTTTTTACCCATAACAACTGCCAATTCTACTTCCCAATCCAATTGTTGGGTTAGGTTAGGGTTGAGTAAAATATTGGTGTTCGTTCCCGTAACCGTTGTAGGCGGTTTCGAGAAAATAATCGGTTTTTGAGGCAGTTTTCCTGTAGTATCTAATGTTCTTGCACTTTCGGCTACGTGTTCGGTATAATTTAAACCAATTCCGATGATATTTTTTCGGGGTTTCGGAATAGGAGCCAAGATTTGGATTTCGCTTAAATCGTAGCTTATTTCTGCTAATTCTGCCTCCGAAATATCTTCTAAAAGTAGTGTATTGATTTCAGCAATTACCTCAAATCCCATATCAATCAGTTCCAAAATGGTTGAAGGTAACGGAAAATTGGTAATTTCGCCAAAATCTGCCAAATCTACCGCTTTGTTGTTATGGATAAATCCGGCTCTTTGCTCGTTGTCTGATGTTAAATAGGTTAGTAGCTTCATATTGTTTGTTATTTTATTTTTTTGATTGTTTTGCTTTCTATTAATGATTTCATTTGAGTAATAGCAACTTTGTTGAGTTGAATAAGTCGTTCGCTTTGGGATAATCCTTGTTGAATCAATAATGCATTGATACTTTCTAAATTACTCAACACTACCAGTTGTTCTAAAGTAGCGAAATCTCTAATATTTCCTTTTTCGTTGGGGTTGTTTTCTCTCCAATCTTTAGCTGTAATTCCGAATAAAGCTACATTAAGTAAATCGGCTTCATTGGCATATACAAAGGAGGCTTGTTGTTTACTAATTTCTTTCGGAATAAGGTTTTCCCTAATAGCGTCGGTATGAATGTGGTAATTGATTTTTGAAATAGTACGTTGTAAGTTCCATTCTAAATTTAGGCGGTCGTTTTCATCGTTTTTGAGTCGTTGAAATTCACGGATAAGAAAATATTTAAATTCAGCAGACAGCCAAGTTCCAAATTCAAAAGCAATGTCCTTATGTGCAAAAATACCTCCACCATAACGACCCGATTTAGAAAATATACCTATGGCGTTTGTCATCTCTACCCAGCGTTTTGGCGTTAGAAACAATCTGCCTTCGCTATTTCTAACCGTATGGAAACCCATACGGTTAAAATCAGGATTGTTTACTTGTTCCCAAACTGCCAGAAAATCTACGGTATAATGAGTACTCATCCAATTTGAAACAACAATCCGAGCCTCTAAATTGTCTTTATAACCTGCCATATCAGTTAAAGAAATATAGTCTTCTTCTTGTTGGGAAAGAACTGTAATTTCTCTACCTTGAACTTCTATTTTCTTGTTTTTTGCCATAGTTTTTTTCTCTTTTCTAAATCCGTCGAATTTAAGGAGTTTGGAATTGTTGGAAATTGCAGCTTTATTTACATTTCTCCAATTTACTATCTCTTATAGAATCAAACTCTCTTTCATATTTAAAATTGAATTTATCCTCTAAATCATTATATGTTGATATGTAAAATTCTTTAAATGTATATTGCTCATCTTTATTAGTCTCATTTCCATTTGCATCAATCATTTTTCCAATACTCCCCGTTCTTCCCCAATGAAAAACACCTAATTTATCTCGAGGAGGTTCATTTGGATTCTTTTCTAATGTCCATTCTTCATTAAAATCCCGAACATCCATTTTGGGTAATATTGTTTTATTTCCATTTTCATCAACCATATAATATTCGTGAGTAATAAATCCGTATTTCTGTTCATTACTTAATAATAGTATTCCGTCTTCGGGTATATAATAAATAAAACCTTCTTTTGTTTTTTCAAGAAATTGCCCGCAATTTTCTTTATAAATAATATTTACACGTCCTCTGTAATTTTCGGGAATTAAAAATGTTTCGGGAGCAACGGTATTAAATTTTACCCATAAAAAAGTAAAAATTCCATAAAATAAAAAAGGTAAAATTGTTAATATAATTTTTGATTTAATTTTCCTTTTTGAGAACCAAAGAATTAAAATTCCAATAATGAAAATGATTAAGGGTAAATAATAAAAATATAAAGTAAAAGGAGATAATGTAATGGATAAAGTGCCAATTACAATAAATATAATCCCTAATATTTGAATTTTTCTATTTTTTATCATATTACTCAATTACATTCTGATTCCCACCATTTTCCGTATATTCTTTACCCTGATACAACCCTAATTTTTCCATAACAGGTAAGTCGTTAAACGAAAACAAACAAGCATCTTCGGTATCCGAAAGGTTATGATGTTCGTGCCAAGCCCAACTCGGAACGCAGAAAATATCCCGTTCTTTCCAGTCAAAGCGTTTTCCGTCAATTATGGAATAGCCTTTTCCTTTGGCACATTGGTACACAAACGAGCCTGTGTGTTTATGGGCTTTTCCTTTAAATCCTTTTGGTAACAATTGAATCGAAGCTCCCATCGTTTGCATTACGTGTCCTCCCGTAAGCGGGTTGCTGTATTGCATAATAATTCCGTCAAAAGGGTTGGGTGTATTGACTTTTTCGGCTTCCAAAAGTGCAGGATAAACCGTTTTCCACGAATATTTGAACAAAGGCGAATAAGGTTTATCCCACTCCTTATCAGGTGGAATAAGTCCCGTTCCTCCGTAGGTCATCGGAGAATAATTGAGTGGTGCAACAAGCTCCTGTGTTCCGTCCAAAACCGCATAATCATTGGCTTCCAAAGCATTTACGAGCGGAATATCCAATCCGTCCTGCCAAATACAGGTTTTTCCGCCTTTTTCCACTCCGTGTTCGTGCCAGGTTGAATTGGGTGTAATCACAAAATCGTTGACTTCCAACATAATTTTATTCCCGTCCACGACCGTATATCCGCCTTCGCCTTCCATAATAAAACGCAAGGCAGAAGCAGCGTGCCTGTGAGCCGAAGTAAATTCTCCCGGACGAGTAACCTGAATTCCGGTATAAAGCCAACCCACAGCAGCACTGACATCTCTGCGTTTGTCGTTTACCAAATAAACCACTCTTCGTCCTGCCTGTTCGGGAGTTACGAGTTCGGAAGATTTTAAAACCAAATGTCTTAAATCTTCATATTTCCAAAGCATCGGGATTGAGGAACTTCTTGGTTCCCAAGGTTCGATATCATTGGCAACTGTCCAAAGAGCTCCTGCTCCTAAACCTTCTAATTCTTTGTAATAAGCTTCGAGCTCGGGAGTGTCCTGAACTCGAGCTCTGCCGTAAATGTCGTCTGAATGTTGTTCGTTCATAGTTTTTTTGTTTTTCTAACTCCGACAGAGTTTTAAACCATAAGTGTTCGGAAGACGTTAAATAGTCTAACATAGTGGTATTTTGCTTGGGTCACCCTC
>JBAYSC010000083.1:0-10473 GCA_041676345.1 Flavobacteriaceae bacterium
GAGGACACAACGAATATTTTAAATATATGTATGATTTGCTCAACGAAAAAGGAGCAGGTCATATCAAGATTTTCGGAGGTGGAGGTGGAGTAATTCTACCGGAAGAAATCAAAGAATTAGAAGACTACGGAATCACGAGAATTTATTCTCCCGATAACGGACGTGCTTTGGGATTACAGGGAATGATAAATGATTTGATTGAAAAATCTGACTTTCCTGTTGGGAATGAATTAAACGGAGAAATTGACCATTTGGAAGAAAAAAATCCGAAAGCCATTGCAAGACTTATTTCGTCTGCAGAGAATTTTCCGGAAGTTTCAAAAGATATTTTCGATAAAATCCACGAATTAAATAAAGATTCGAAAATTCCTGTTTTGGGAATTACCGGAACGGGAGGAGCAGGAAAATCGTCTTTGGTTGATGAATTGGTCAGAAGATTTTTAATGGATTTTCCTGATAAAACTATCGGACTGATTTCGGTTGACCCGTCAAAACGCAAAACGGGAGGAGCATTATTAGGGGACAGAATCCGTATGAATGCGATTAATAATCCGAGAGTTTATATGCGTTCGCTGGCTACTCGTCAGTCGAATTTGGCTTTGTCGAAATACGTAGCAGAAGCTATCGAAGTGCTGAAAGCTGCAAAATACGATTTGATTGTTCTGGAAACTTCGGGTATTGGTCAATCGGATACGGAAATTTTAGACCATTCCGATGTGGCTTTGTATGTGATGACACCCGAATTTGGAGCAGCAACGCAGTTGGAAAAAATTGATATGTTGGATTTTGCAGATTTGGTAGCAATTAACAAATTTGACAAAAGAGGAGCTTTGGACGCTATCCGTGATGTAAAAAAACAGTATCAGAGAAACCATAATTTATGGCACGAAAATCCTGATACAATGCCTGTTTTCGGAACGATTGCCTCGCAGTTCAACGACCCCGGAATGAATTCGCTTTACAAAGCGATTATGGATAAAATCGTAGAGAAAACGGAAGCAGATTTAAAATCTACTTTTGAAATCACTCGTGAAATGAGTGAGAAAATTTATGTTATTCCACCCAGCAGAACGAGATATTTGTCTGAAATTTCGGAAAATAACCGAAAATATGACGAAACGGTTTTAACTCAAGTAGAAGTAGCTCAAAAACTATACGGAATTTATAAAACGATTTGTTCGGTTGCAGGGATAAAACCAGAAGACGAAAAAATGTTTTTAGATAAATCAGGATTAAGTTTAACTCCGACAGAGTTCAAAACTCTGTCGGAGTTAGATAAAGAATTTATTAATTTACTTTTAAAGGAATTTGACCGTGTAAAAATGAACCTTGACCCGTATAATTGGGAAATTATTTTCACTTGGGACGAAAAGGTAAACAAATACAAAAATCCTGTGTATTCGTTTAAGGTTAGGGATAAAGAAATCAAAATCCAAACCCATACAGAATCGCTTTCTCATTCACAGATTCCGAAAATTGCACTACCAAAATATCAGGCTTGGGGAGATATTCTGAAATGGAATTTACAGGAAAACGTTCCCGGAGAATTCCCTTTTGCATCAGGATTGTATCCGTTTAAACGTGAGGGCGAAGACCCGACCCGTATGTTTGCTGGTGAAGGAGGACCGGAAAGAACAAACAGACGTTTCCATTATGTGAGCTTGGGAATGCCTGCAAAGCGTTTATCTACTGCTTTTGACAGTGTAACTTTATACGGAAACGACCCGGATTACCGACCTGATATTTACGGGAAAATCGGAAATGCGGGAGTTTCTATCTGTTGTTTGGACGATGCGAAAAAGCTGTATTCGGGATTTGATTTGTCGCACCCTGCAACTTCGGTTTCGATGACGATTAACGGACCTGCACCTATGTTGTTAGGATTTTTTATGAATGCGGCTATTGACCAAAATTGTGAAAAATACATCAAAGAAAACGGTTTAGAAGCGGAGGTTGAAGCAAAAATCAATGCGATTTATAAAGAAAAAGGTGTCGAAAGACCACGATATAACGGAGAACTTCCCGAAGGAAATGACGGATTAGGATTGATGTTGTTGGGAGTTACGGGAGATCAGGTTTTACCTTTAGAAGTCTATAACGAAATCAAAACCAAAACGCTTTCACAAGTTCGTGGAACGGTTCAAGCGGATATTTTAAAAGAAGATCAAGCCCAAAACACCTGTATTTTCTCGACTGAATTTGCGTTGCGATTGATGGGAGATGTTCAGCAGTATTTTATTGAGAAGAATGTACGTAATTTCTATTCGGTTTCGATTTCGGGGTATCATATTGCGGAGGCAGGAGCGAATCCGATAACGCAATTAGCATTTACACTGGCAAATGGTTTCACGTACGTGGAATATTATCTGTCAAGAGGAATGAACATCAACGATTTCGGTCCAAACTTGTCTTTTTTCTTCTCAAACGGAATCGACCCGGAATATGCAGTAATCGGTAGAGTTGCCCGTAAGATTTGGGCAAAAGCCTTAAAGCTGAAATACGGAGCAAACGAGAGAGCTCAAATGTTGAAATATCACATTCAGACTTCAGGACGTTCGCTTCACGCACAGGAAATTGATTTTAATGATATTCGTACGACTTTACAGGCTTTGTATGCGATTTATGATAATTGCAACTCATTGCATACCAATGCGTATGATGAGGCGATTACGACTCCAACGGAAGAATCAGTTCGTAGAGCAATGGCAATTCAACTTATTATCAACAGAGAATTAGGTTTGGCGAAAAACGAAAACCCAATTCAAGGTTCGTTTATTATTGAAGAACTGACCGATTTGGTTGAGGAAGCAGTTTTATCGGAATTTGACAGAATTACAGAACGTGGAGGAGTTCTCGGAGCAATGGAAACAATGTATCAACGTTCTAAAATTCAGGAGGAAAGTTTGTATTACGAAACCCTGAAACACACAGGAGAATTCCCGATTATCGGAGTAAATACGTTTTTGAGCAGTAAAGGTTCTCCGACTGTTGTTCCTGCTGAAGTAATCAGAGCAACGGAAGAGGAAAAATTATTCCAAATCAAAACCAAAGAAAACCTGAACAAAGCCAATGAAGAAAAAGTAAAAGAGGCTCTTACCAAAGTTCAGGAAACCGCTATTCAGAACCAAAATATCTTTGAACAGCTTATGGAAGCTACTAAAGTTTGTTCTTTAGGACAGATTACTTCTGCACTTTTTGAAGTAGGAGGGCAGTATAGGAGGAATATGTAAAATCCTCCCCTAACCCCTCCAAAGGAGGGGAACTTGAAAAGATAATTTGTAACTTTGCCTTATGTTAATTTTGTTAGACATAGACGGAGTAATGGTTCCTGCAAACTCTTGGAAACGACCTGAAATTCTTGAAGATAACTTTATGAATTTCAGTTTACAGGCAACCAAAGCACTTGAGAAAATTATATCTTCTACAAGTGCCGATATTCTATTGACTACTTCTCACAAAGATAGTTTTGACTTGAATCAATGGAAAAGTATTTTTGAAAATAGAGGTATTACTGTCAATAAAATTGATAAACTTCCAAAAAATGTAAATCATCTAAGTAGAAAAGATGAAATTCTGAATTGGTTTAATTCTAATAAAACTACTGAGAATTTTATAATCATAGATGATGACAAATCATTAAACGCATTGCCTGATGTTGTGAAAAACAAACTTATTCAGACAAGTGCAACGGTTGGCTTAACGGATTCTTTAGCTGATGAAGCTATCCGGAAGTTAAAGGAACAACTGTTAGAATTGGCTTAGGGATTTTCTTTTTAAGTACTTCGGCTTTGTTTGAAGTAGGAGGGCAGTATAGAAGGAATATGTAAGCCGAACTTTTCCAAAGTTTCAAACTTTGGAAAAGTTAAAATTTAGATTAAAACCCCCAAAGCAATAACTTCGGAGGTTTTTTGATTTTCTAACAAAAAGTTTTATTTTTCTAATATTTTACTTACCTTTGACGTTAGTAACGAATGACGTAATGATAATTTCATTTGGAAATAAAGAAACAGAGAAGATTTGGAACGGAGAAGTTTCCAAAAAATTACCAGGAGAAATTCAGGAAGTGGCAAGGAGAAAATTAAGAATGTTAAACAACTCTGTTGATGTTTCAGATTTAAGGATTCCGCCTTCTAATCATTTGGAAAAGCTAAAAGGAAATTTAAAAGATTTTTACAGTATCAGAATAAACAACCAATGGAGAATTGTTTTTAAATGGGAAAATTCAAACGCTCTCGAGGTTGAAATTATTGATTATCACTAAAAGTTAAAAAAATGGAAACACTAAAAAACATAACACCCGGAGAAATATTATTAGAGGAGTTTTTGATTCCACTCAATATTTCACAATATCGTTTGTCGAAAGATTTAGGGATTCCTCAAACCCGAATTTCAGAAATTGTCAAAGGAAATCGCAGAATCACAGCTGATACAGCTTTAAGATTAAGCAGATATTTCGGGAATTCTGCCAAATTCTGGTTAGGATTACAAGACGATTATGACCTTGAAAATGAATTCCGTACCAATCCAGATGATTTTAAGCAGATTGACAGGTTTGAATTTGTGTGATTTTTTTAAACAGTAAAAACCCGCTCCTCCAAAGTACTCCTTTGGAGGTTTTTTTTATCGAATTCTAATTGAAAACCTCTCTTTGCTCATTCGATAAAAAAAACACAATCAGACCTTTTTATTTTTACCGCACAAAAATTAAAAATCAACCCAATGAAAAGAAAAATCATTTTAACAGCACTGTTGTTTTTATTTATCACAACAGCTCAATCACAACAAACCTGGCAAAAACTATCAGGATTCAACAACGCTAACTCTGCGATTTGGATGGCTACGGGAAATGGACTTACGTATGCCATTACTGCAGACCGATGGATTTATTATACCGATGCCAGTGTACAGGTATGGGAGCCTTTTATTACGGTTCCCGATTTTTATAATGTTGGTAGTATCAAGGCGTCTCAAACTACCAGTAGAGTTTTCTGCCTAACTTCCTCAAGCGGACTTGCCTATACCGATAACTTCGGACAAAGTTGGGAATCTACTACTGTGGGTAGCGTAAACGGGCAATCTGGCTTTAGCCCTTTGATATTAGCTTACGGATTACACAACACAAAAATAATTGCTTCTACTATTGGTCCTATTACGGGAGATATACAAAATAACTTGTTTATTTCTACTAACAACGGAGTTTCATTCGCACAAATAGGAACGCTTAATTTTTATCCTACAAATTTTCATTTTATAGATGAGGATATAGTAGTTTCTAATTCGGCAAGCGGAGTTTTTAAAACCGATAATGTGAATTCCGGAGTGTGGACTTTGCTCGGATTTGAAGGTTTAGAAGTTACTGATTTAGAAGTAAATGAAAATGTTATGTATGCTTCTGTGCTTGAAGCAGCAGGTAACGGAAATGTCTATAAAACCGAAGATGGAGGTCAAAACTGGACACTTTTGAACGGAATTCCTGAAAACAGTGGAGTTTCTAAACTGGCATTCGATTGGGAAAATAACCGACTTTTCGCAACAACCACTTCTGGAGTTCACGCTTTTATAAACAACAATTGGACAACGGTAAGTCCGGTTGATAAAGCTCACGAAATCATCACAACAGCTAATAATTCGGTAGTGTTTGGAGGTGTTAGGGTAAACGGAGTTCATAAAATCTCAAACTCTTCGCTATCGGTTGAGCAGATAAACGAAGGTCTTATACTTCCGGCTGATTATATGGTGGTTTCAGACGATAATCAAATCTACACAGCTTCTTTCAGAACTGCTTTTTTGTCGAAATTTAACCTTGATGAGCCGGGTTGGGAAACCTTTGATTTATTTGAAGATTTGGTTTCAACCAACATTTTAGCTCTTGAAAAATCCCCTGATGGACAATGTGTAATAGGCGGAATGCATTATATAGCCCAAACCGAAAACCAAGGAGCTAATATCAATATTCTGGCAAGCACACAAACCGCTCCGTTGGCTCCTGTCTATGATATTTTGTTTCCTCAAAAAATGTTTGTGGGCAACAATGGCTCTATTGCTATGCTGCAGCATCAGGTGCAAACTCATATTGATTACAGCCCTGATATGGGAAATAGCTGGGAGGTGCTTTTTGAAACAGTTATCGGAGTTTCACCCGGATTTTTATCGGTAAACAAAGTATGTTCGGGTACGCAAACTCATTTTATATTAGGCTTGTCTAACCAGACGGCACAGGCTACGGTTATCGCTTCGACAGACCAGGGTAATTCTTGGACTATCTTGCCGAATGCTCCTGAGACTATAAGAAATATCTTTATAGATAAAGAAGATACGCTTTATGTAGTGTCCACTGCTTCTGTATTTCGTTGGGATGCTACAACTCAAAATTGGATAACTTTAAATATCAATACCGGGCAAACCTCACCCAATAAAAATGTCGAATTGGCTTTTGACAGTCAAAATAAATTACACGTATTGGTCAGAAGCACACTCACTCCGTTTGCTGAAGAAGGAATTTATATACCAAGCGACAACCAAGATGAATTTATACATGTCCCTTTCCCGACCATAAACGGAGAACAGGTTCCGATGAAAAGACTGGCTTTTGCCGGAAATGACATTCCGATTATGATGACAGACGTAGCCACCAACGACCCTGCACTCACCGGGTTCTATTATTACAGCAGCGAATCGCTACTTTCAACAGACAACGAAGTAGCAAAACTAAATTTAAAAATTTATCCGAATCCGGCTTCTGATGAGGTTTATATTACCGGTTTAGAAAACCAGACTATCAATGGAGCGATATATTCTCTTACAGGGCAGCATATTTCTGTAAAAATTCAAAACGGAAAAATTGATATTCAAAACTTGTCTTCCGGATTTTACATATTGAATTTTGATTTTGAGGGAAATCGTTATCAGTTTAAAATTATAGTGAAAAAGTAAAGTTTCTCAATCAATTCAATCCGACCTAAAACCTCCAAAGCATTTACTTTGGAGGTTTTTTCTTAGCCAAAACTAAAATGTAATAAAATTTGTTACATTAAAAAATTGTCTTATCTTTGTCCCAATTATGAACAATACACGATTTGCAACCATCATTCATATTTTGACGCTTTTGGCTAAGTTTCCTGACCAATGGCTGAGTTCGGAATGGATTGCAGAAAGCATTAGCATCAATCCTGTTATCGTGCGAAAAGAGTTAGCTGTATTGCACAAACTGGGTTGGGTGGTGAGTAAAAAAGGAAAAGAAGGTGGGACAATGCTGAGTGTTTCGAGTTGTGAAATTACGATGGCAGATATTTTTAAAGCTGTTAAAAATTCTAATGTTTTAGGCAAAAAGAACGCTTGTGATGGCACAAAATGTACAGTCGGAAAAGAAATCAATTTAGCTTTGGAAAAATTATTTGATGAAACAGACAAAATTGTAATCAATGCCTTGGAAAAGAAATCATTGAAATCTTTTGTCGAACAGTTCGATTAAAATTTTTTTAAACATAAATGTAACAAAAATCATTACAAATTAAAAATTCAAAAAAATGAAAGTAACAATTATCGGAGCAACAGGTTTTGTAGGCTCAAATTTAGTAAAAGAGGCAGTTTCGAGAGGCTTATCGGTAACAGCAATTGCCCGAAATGTAGATAAAATCACAAATGAAAATGTCAGCAAAAAATCGTTAGACGTCAATAATATTGAGGGTTTGACCGAAATTCTAAAAGGACACGATGTAGTCATCAGTGCTTTTAATGCAGGTTGGACGAATCCGAATCTTTATGATGATTTTATTTCGGGTTCCAAAGCTATTCAGCAAGCGGTAAAAAATTCAGGTGTAAAAAGATTTATCGTGATTGGTGGTGCAGGAAGCTTGTACAACAACGATGGAACTCAAATCGTAGATGGTGCCGATTTTCCGGAAAACATAAAACCGGGAGCAACAGCAGCTCGTGATTTTTTAAATATTTTGAAAGGAGAAAAAGAATTGGATTGGGCATTTTTTAGTCCGGCAATTGAGATGCATCCGGGTGTAACTGATGGTAGAACAGGCAAATATAGATTAGGTAAAAATCAACCGGTATTTGATGAAAATCAGGTTTGTAGATTGTCGGTAGAAGATTTAGCCGTTGTGATTGTTGACGAAGTGCAACAACCAAAACATCATCAAGAGCATTTTACAGCAGCGTATTAATCATTTAATTTTTGATAGAGATGAATAAAGAAAACAGTTTAGGCATTGGTTTATTGATTTTTCGATTAAACTTGGGGATTTTGATGCTTTTTCACGGAGTACACAAACTGATAAACGGAGTGGACGGTATCAAAGGAATGTTAGCAAATTACGGTATTCCTGAATTTTTAGCGTATGGTGTGCATTTGGGTGAAACCGTCGCAGCAATTATGATGATTGTAGGTTTCAGAACCAAATTAGCATCGTTTGTTTATACTTTTGTGATGGTTGTTGCTTTCCTTATGGCACACACCCAAAACTTTTTTGAGCTTGGAAAATCAGGAGCTTGGGCTCACGAAGGAATTGCTTTATTCTTGTTTGGAGGTCTGGGGTTGATGTTTACCGGAGGTGGAAAATATTCCGTGGCAACCAATCACAAATGGGACTAATTTGATATCAATCCTTTTGTGTGATTCCTTAAAATCCTGACAAAATCTGTCGGGATTTTTTATGTGTTAGATTAACCGGAGAAACCTACTAAAGGGTTTGTTCGTTAACTCAGTTTTCAAAGTCCTAAAACTTTGAAAAAGTTTAGATTTAATAACCTCCGAAGTATCATATTTCGGAGGTTTTTTATCGAATTCTAATTGAAAACCTCTCTTTGCTCATTGGGTGAAAAAACGCAATCAGACCTTTTTATTTTTACCGTAAAAAAATTAAAAATCAATCCGATGAAAAGAAATCGCCCTGTTTTTTGGAGTTCAACCTATGTTTTTTCGGTTGTTGTTTTCAAGCAATAAATGTAATGTCAAGTGTTATTTTTTATATTTTTAGCCGTTAAAAAAACCTTATGTAGTATGGCTTTTCCGTGATTCCGAACGTATTTCCGTGATTCCGAACCTATTTTTTTTACCTTATTAACTTGTTTTTTTCAAATTTGTGGTGCTCTTAAAAACACAAAAAGTTTAAGTCTGTTTCAAACCTTGTTTTTCTCTTTTTTATAAGATAAAATTCATCTGACAACACAACCAGCTCCTCTCTGTTTCAAACATTCTACGATGTTTATTATCTAATTTTAAAAGGAGAGGAGCTCATTTAAAAACACAAATGAAAAAAAACTAACTCATAAAATTAAAACACCATGATTTTTTTTAGGAAGCTATTACTTTATTTAGGAATCGGTAATCATAAATTTGACAGTTATATTTGGAAAGAAAAACTACGAAAAAGAAGACTCTTTGTAAAAAACATAATCGAAAGCAAAATCGCTATCGGGATGAGCAAAGAGGAAGTCATTCAGACCTTTGGTTATGACATCAGGGAATATACAAATGGGGTTTGGAGTTATATTTTCTCCACTTTTCGCAACGGAGAAATAAAAGAAATGCTCTGTTTTTATTTTGACCAGAACAACAAAGTAGAGGGAGTTAAAATTAAATTCAGAAAAAAATTTAGATAAATTCAAATTCAAAAAGGGAATAAAAATAGTTTGTTGGTGATCAGTGGAAAAGCTCCCGAATATACGAAAACTTCCGTGTGTTTGGGCTTTTTCTTCATCACATAAAATGAAGTTGCATCGGTTAAAAAGTTGCAGTTATGGTAAAAATAGTAAGGTCATTTTTGAAATATTTATACAGGAGTTGTGTAAGGCATCTGTCTTAGGTCAATATGAAGTTGATGTTAGCGAGAAAGCCCGGGCATAAATAACGAATACTATTTATGTTTGCGGCTTTCTTTTTTTGTCTTTCCGATTTTTTAACTATTTTTGATTTTTCCGATGTGCAACTGATGAACAACCTCCTCAAAACCCCAATCGAATATCTGAAAGGCATTGGTCCTCAAAGGGCTGATTTGCTCAAAAAAGAATTGGGAATTTTCTCTTACGAAGATTTTTTACATCTTTTCCCGAATCGGTATATTGACCGGACTAAATACTATAAAATCAATCAATTACAACCCACTTTTAATACGGAAATTCAGATTGTCGGGAAAATTATTCATCTGAAAGTGGTCGAACAAAAAAGAGGAAAACGATTGGTTGCTACTTTTGTCGATGATACCGGACAAATGGAACTCGTTTGGTTTCAGGGTTATAAATGGATTAAGGAAAACCTGAAAATAAACGAACCTTATGTAGTTTTCGGAAAAACGAATTTGGTTGGAGGTACTTTTTCGATGCCTCACCCCGAAATGGATTTGTTATCAGACCACAAACAGAACATTCAAACGGTTATGCAACCCGTTTATCCTTCTACGGAAATGCTTACCAAAAAAGGAATCTCTTCGAGGGTTATCCACAAAGCAATGCAACAGCTTTTTA
>JBAYSC010000084.1:0-10453 GCA_041676345.1 Flavobacteriaceae bacterium
ATTTGCATACGGTAGGAACTCTGAAATTTGAAAACGTAGCAGATGCCACCAATCCGTTTAAAGTTTTGGGAACAGACAGCAGCGGAAATGTGTTTGAATATAACCCCACAGAATTAGCAGGCTCCGGAACTTCAGATGCAGACTGGTTAAAACCTGATGGAACTCTACCCTCCTCTATTGACGATACTATTTATACTAATGGTCTGGTAGGAATAAACACTGCTAATCCTTCTGCCAATTTGCATACGGTAGGAACTCTGAAATTTGAAAACGTAGCAGATGCCACCAATCCGTTTAAAGTTTTGGGAACAGACAGCAGCGGAAATGTGTTTGAATATAATCCGGAGGAATTTGGTAGTTCGTCATCAGATGCAGATTGGCTGAAATTAGATAACAGTATCCCGATGTCTCTGAACGATGCTATTTATACGTTGGGAAAAGTAGGAATCGGGACAAATTCGATTCCAAACAGCGTTGGTAATGAAAGTGTCAGCCAATATGGGTTGTTTGTAACAGGAGGAATTCTCACAGAGGAAGTTCGGGTAGCCGTAGTTAATGAATGGGCAGATTTTGTATTTGAGAACGATTATCTGCTTCCTGCATTGAATGAAGTAGAAAAATACATCAAAGAAAATAAACACCTCAAAGGAGTGCCAACTGCAAAAGAGGTAAAAGAAAACGGAGTTGAACTCAAAGAAATGAACAAAATTTTGCTCCAAAAAATAGAAGAACTCACACTGTATATCATTGAACTCGACAAAAAAGTAGAACAACAACAAATTGAAATAGAACAGCTTAAAACAAAATGAAAACCTTCCTCTGTCTCATACTCATAAATTTTGTTGTTCCCTTTTCGTCAGGAAAAAATATTTTTTATCCCGACAAAAACACTATGGTTTCTAACGATACTTTAAAAAACTTCAGAACCACACAAAACAATTCAGATTGTACAGCCTCTTTCACTCTAAACAGCTCAGAAACACATACGAACTATACCTATAATGCAGAAAACTCTATTGCTACCGAAAGTAACTATACGGTTTCTGAACTTAATAATGAAATACGGATGAAAGCCGGAAAGGTTATTGTACTCAAACCAAAAACGCTCATCAGAAAAAGCTCCTTATATTTAGCCCGAATCGAGCCTTGTATTGCTTGTGAAATAAGCTTTTCTTACCCCAAGTTTTTTACGCCTAATAACGATGGTGTAAATGATTATTGGAAAATAAAATGGACTACCGCTTCAGATTTTTCTGAAGTATCTATTTTTGATCGGTATGGTAAACTGCTCAAAATATTAAAAAAACCCGAAGATTATTGGAACGGACAATTTAACGGAACAAATGTTTTTTCTTCCGATTATTGGTTTCGACTCGAATATGATGACTGTAACGGAATACGAAAAGAATATAAATCACATTTCTCTTTAAAACGATAAATTTTCTGGGATGCCTAAAAATTCCACCTCCAAACAAGTCTTTTGGTTTAGCCTCATCAACTACTTAGGTGTGGTGATTGGCATTCTTTCCACACTTTTTATTTATCCCGAAAACACCGAATTTCTGGGAATTGTCAGAACTATTGAGGCTTATTCTCAGGTGATTTTCCCGCTTTTGCTTTTGGGAGCTTCACAGGCTTTGGTACATTTTTATCCGGTTTTGGACAAACAATACAGAAACCGCTTGTTGCTCTACAGCCTGTTTTCGGTTTTGGGAAATTCGATTGTGTTGTTTTGTGTGCTGTTTTTGATTTTCAAAATCTTTGATTTCGGTTATTCCGGATTGGTCGGGATTGCTTTCCCTATCGGGATTGCCATTGCTCTGAACGAAGTTTTCAAAAGACAATCGCTCAATTTACAGAAGATTGCCTACCCTACCCTGTTTGAAAAATTGATTCCGAAGTTACTGTTGCCTTTGGCTTTTATCCTTATCGGAGCTATGGTTATAACCGAATTTCAAGGGATTTTGCTCTTTGTGTTTGCCTATGTCCTGATTCTGATTCTCACCTCAATTTATACCGTAAAACACGACCAAACCCGTTGGGAAAGCCATTTTAGAAGCATTTTTGTAACCATCCCGAAAAAGGAATATTTCCGTTATAGCCTGTTTGCTTTTACCGGAAGTCTGGGTTCGCTTCTGGCTTTCCGAATTGATACTATCATGCTCAATATTTTAGATTATTCGATGGATAGCATCGGGATTTACAGCATCGGAGTGGTGTTGGCTTCGACTCTTGCCATTCCGGCAACGGGCATTTTTGCCATACATTCTCCACTAATTTCAGATTACGTAAAAAACAATAAAATAGCAGAATTAGCCTCAAAATATAAAGAAACCGCTAAACTGCTTTTTGCTGTGGGAGCCGTTTTTTACAGCTGTATTTTTCTGGGAATTGACGATTTATTTTCGCTTTTACCTGCCTATGACAAATTGGTGCTTTCCATTCCCGTTATCCTGGTTTTAGGAATCGGAATCGTTATCAATATGGGAACGGGATTCAATTCTGAGATTATCACCTATTCCGATTTTTACCGATTTAATGTAGCAGCTATCTTGCTGATGATTTTCCTGAATATCGGTTTAAATTTATTGTTTTTGCTCTATTTCAAAATCGGAATTATCGGAGTTGCCTATTCGTCCTGCCTCTCCATTACGGCTTTCAACCTGCTGAAAACCTATTTTATTTATCAGAAATTCGGAATTTTACCGTTCGATAAAAAATACGCAAAACTCCTGCTTATCGTTTTGCTGACAGGAATATTACTTTATTTCATACCAAATATTCCTTCGGCTTTCTGGAATTTAATTACGAAGGTTTCGCTATGTTTGTTGATAAATTTCGGACTGATTTATAAGCTGAAATTAGTACCTTTTCTGAATCAGAAAATAGAGCATTTCAAACAGAAAAGAAAAATTAGAAAATAAAAAGGAGGACAAAATTAGTGAAAACTAAATCGTACCTTTGTTCTTCGTGATTTTTATAGAAAATGACCACACAAAAACAAAACAAATACGACAAGGCCTATCTGAAAATTGCCAAAGAATGGGGGCAGTTGTCTTACTGTAATCGTAGAAAAGTCGGAGCAATTATCGTGAAAGACCGAATGATTATTTCAGACGGCTACAACGGAACTCCCTCAGGATTTGAAAATCTTTGTGAAGACGAAATGGGTTACACCAAATGGTATGTACTTCATGCTGAGGCAAATGCCATCCTGAAAGTCGCCCGCTCGACCCAAACCTGTGACGGAGCCACACTTTATATCACACTTTCCCCTTGCAAAGAATGCAGCAAACTCATTCATCAGGCGGGAATTACACGGGTGGTATATCACGAAAATTACAAAGATGCTTCGGGAATAGAATTTTTGAAAAAAGCAGGTGTAATTGTTGATTTTATAGCTAATCTGGAGTAATTTCCCAAAACATAAAAAATTGAAAATCAAACCTATATATATTCCTTTTTTGGTTGCTTTCATCCTGATTGCAGGAATTTCTATCGGGATAACATTGACTTTCATTTATCAGGCGACTACTTTGAAGACCACTTCCGAAAATCGGAATAAACTCAACAGGCTTATACATCTCATCGAAAATGAATATGTTGACGAAATCGACACAGACTCGATTGTCAATATTGCCTTAAACGGAATTCTCGAACAACTTGACCCGCATTCGGTGTATATCGACCCTGAAAATTATGAGTATATCGAAGAGAATATGCGGGGAAATTTTGTGGGCATCGGAATCAATTTTTATGTGTATAAAGACACGCTGACCGTTATCCGAACCATCGAAAACGGCCCTTCTGAAAAAGCCGGACTCAAGGCAGGCGACCGGATTCTGACAGCTGACAACGATACTATTTTCGGAAAAAAATTAGCTTCGGATGCCTTGGTTGCCAAACTCAAAGGTGTAAAAGACTCCGAAGTGGCTTTGCGGGTTTTTCGTAAAGCAGACAATAAATTTTATAATTTCAACGTAAAAAGAGATGTCATTCCGCTCAAAAGTGTCGATGTAGGGCTACAACTCGACGAAAATACCGGATATATCAAAATCAATCGCTTTGCCGAGACGACCTATACCGAATTCAAAACCGCTTTAGAAAAACTCAACAAGCTGAACATCAACAAACTGATTGTTGACCTGCGAGACAACGGAGGAGGCTATGTCGATGCTGCCATCCTGATTGCTGACGATTTTCTGGAAAACGGAAAACGCATCGTTTCGACCAAATACAAAAAGGGTGAAGAAGAAAATACCTATGCCACTTCCGAAGGGCTTTATGAGCAAGGCGAACTTTTTATACTGATTAACGAAAATTCGGCTTCTTCGAGCGAAATCATAGCAGGAGCTATTCAGGACAACGACAGAGGAACGATAATCGGAAGGCGTTCGTTCGGGAAAGGCTTGGTGCAGCGGGAAAGTTATTTTGGTGACGGTTCGGCCGTACGACTTACCGTAGCTCGCTATTACACCCCGACAGGGCGTTCCATCCAGAAAGATTACAGCGACAGAGAACGCTATTTTTATCATTATTGGGACGAAACCGAAGAAACCAAAGACGAAGATATTCCGTTGGTAGATAGTTTGAAATTCTATACCCCACAAGGAAAAATCGTTTACGGAGGAGGCGGAATCTATCCGGATATTTATATTGCAGATGATGAAATGGAAGACGAATCTGTGCTTTATATGATGAACTCTGCCCTTGCCAGCAATTTTGTCTTTGAAACCATCGACAAAAACCGGAATAATTTTCAAAACCTGACTTTAGATGCCTTAGAAGAAAAACTAAAGGCAAACCACAACTATTACACGGAATTTAGAAATTTCCTGAATCGTCAGAACATTCATCTCTCTTCATTAGACGAAAACCGAAAAATCATAGAAAAATACCTCAAAGCTGAGTTTATCCGTCAACTTTTTTCGGAAGAAACCTACTATAAATCACTCCTGCAAGAAGATGTAATGGTGAAAAAAGTATTTGAAATGTAATAATCCACAATTTTTATCTTTGCGAAAACCAAAAAATATGCCTGTAAAAATAGATAATTCCTGGAAAACGGTTTTAGAAAGAGAGTTCCATTCGCCTTATTTTCTGTCTTTAATTAATTTCGTAAAACAACAATATGCTGCCAAAACCTGCTATCCGAAAGGAAATCAGATTTTTGCTGCTTTTGACAGGTGTAAGTTCGAAGATGTAAAAGTCGTTATCATCGGGCAAGACCCCTATCACGGAGCAGGGCAAGCCAACGGACTTTGTTTTTCGGTAAATGACGGAATCACTTTTCCGCCTTCGCTTATCAATATTTTCAAAGAAATCGAAAACGATTTAGACAAACCTTTTCCGAAAAGCGGAAATTTAGAGCGTTGGGCAGACCAAGGTGTTTTACTTTTAAATGCAACTCTAACCGTAGAACAATCCAAACCCGGAAGCCACCAAAACCAAGGTTGGGAAACTTTTACGGATGCGGTTATCAAAGCTGTTTCAGACCATACAGAAAACGTAGTATTCCTGCTTTGGGGCGGTTTTGCCAAAAGCAAAACTTCGTTAATTGATAAAAATAAACATCATATCTTAACCTCCGGACATCCATCGCCTATGAGTGCCAACAGAGGCTATTGGTTTGGCAACAAACATTTTAGCAAAACCAATGCGTTTTTGAAATCCAAAGGATTGAAAGAGATTGATTGGTAATCCCCTCCTAACCTCCCCCAAGGGGAGGAATATGACTAATAAAATTTATTCTGATGTTTGACCAAACACCCAAAAAGTTCGACCGAATCGTTGCGATTCTGATTCAGTTGCAATCTAAAAAGATTGTCAAAGCTCAGGATTTGGCTGATCGTTTTGAAGTGAGCCTCCGGACGATTTACAGGGATATCCGAACCTTAGAGGCTTGTGGTGTCCCTATTTATAGCGAAGCAGGAATTGGTTATTCGTTGGTTGAAGGTTACCGTTTGCCTCCTGTAATGTTTACCAAAGAGGAAGCGGTGAGTTTTATCACAGCCGAAAAACTGATGCAACACTTTACGGATACGAATCTGAAAAAGCACTTTCAGTCAGCACTTTTTAAAATCAAAGCGGTTTTGAAAGACACTCAAAAAGATTGGATAGAATCGGTCGAATCAAAAATGGCGGTTACTCCCGCTACTCATTTTTTCAATAAAGATATTCCTGATGCTTTAGAGATTTTAATCGAAAGTATTGCTGAGAAAAAACAAGTGATGCTGACCTACGAAAGCATCGAAGCCGAAAAACCGTCTGACAGAAACATCGAAGCCGTAGGCATTTTTCACGAAAACAACTTTTGGTATGTGATGGGCTATTGTCATTTACGAAAAGATTACAGGCAATTCCGTGCAGACCGAATTATCAGTATTTCACGAAGTGAAAAGCCTTTTACCAAAACTCATAAAGATTTAGAGCATTACCGACAAAAACCCGATACCGAAACCAAAAGTCTGGTTCGCTTCCGAATTGATAAAAGCGTGTCGAAATTTCTACATTTCAACCGGAATTTTTATGGTTTTACCAAAGAAATCAAGCACGAAAATTATGTCGAAATGCACTTTGAAGTCGATTACAAAAACCGTGGAATGGCCCGCTGGTTTATGATGTTTGCCGATTGGGCAGCTATTATCGAACCGGAAGAATTCAAACAAGAAGTACGAGACCTGATGGAAAAATCACTCAAAAGAATGCGTTCTTAAAAAAACAAACCCCGAACTACTAAAGTAATTCGGGGTTTTATCAATTTAGAAAAATTACTCTTTGATAATTTTTGCTGAATATGCTTTTCCTTCTTCTGAATGTATTAATACGATATACATCCCGTTTGATAAGCTTGACAAATCAATATACTTATCGTGAGTAGAAAGTAATTCTTTTCCTTGAAGTGAGTAAATGTTAATGAATTTTATATTAGCATCCTCTATATTGACATACATATAATCCGAAGTAGGGTTCGGGTAGAGTTTTATAGTGTCAGAAGAATCAAAATCAATGACAGAAAGCTCAGATTGATATTCTAAAGCTCCTAAATCAACTAAATTGTGAATAACTCTCGGATTACCTATTGCATCAAAATCCGGGCTTAAACTCAGAAAGGAATTGTTACCTGCATTGATAGCAGGGCTATTTGATGCTAACTGGTAATTCCCGTTTTCTTTATCTACAAACAAAGGTTCTGTGTTTTCCAGAATATTTTCAAGTAAAGTTATCTCACTGGGAGCATCTTTCGTAAATAACGTATTTTCTGCTGTAAGCGTATATCCGTTATCCCAACTATCTATATAACTTAAATCATTATCAGGAAAATCAATTATTGAGTTTTTGATTGTGGTATTACTTCCATAAGAAAGTTCTAAGAAATTAGGTGATTGTTGGACTATATTATTAACAAACGTACAATTGGTTATATTCACATTTCCTGTTGATGCTGCTATAATAATGCTTTTAACCTGATTATTACTAAATATTACACTTTCAATATTCAAGGTTCCGTTTGACTCTTCTGCTCCAAGAGCTATAACACTGCTTCCGTGTCTTTCAGGGTTTTCTGAATATTGCCTATTTCCCTCAAATATTCCTCTCTTTAAATTAATTTGGGCATTATCATTTTTCACTATGCCTATTCCCAAATTATAAACCCCACGATTATCTGCTATATAAAAATCTTCAATGTCAATATTAAACATTCCATCTACATAAATTCCAGCTCCTCTTCCTCTTGCAATAACAGTACCTGACCCTAAAGTGCTTTCGTGATAGGTAGTGTTATTTGATATTTCCACATTTTTTAGTTTAGACACAAAATTATTAGAAGGAATAGTTCCATTAGGTGCATAATATTTAAAAGTAATCCCTCCTCCGTATTCAGCACCTTGATTATCTGTTATTTTCACATTTTCCATATATATTCCCGAATCCATAATCACATCATAATCATACCTATACACATAAACGCCTGCTCCCCAGTGTAAGCCACTATCATTTCCTATAGCTTTATTGTTCCTTATCCAAAGATTTTTAAATGTTGCCTGTCCTCTTACCAAAATTCCTGCTCCTGAATTACCCATATGACCTTGAATATTAGAACCCGTATAAGTCTCTCCTTCTTGTACTATAAAACCATTCAGTTCTGTATCTATATTTGTATATATGGAAGATACAACGTGGGCTGTGTGAACACCCTCTGCATACTTCCCACTTAAAATAGTTTGATTAGTTTCTAATGAAATATCTCTTTCGTCAAGAGAAACCGCTCCGTTTTGAAAGCCTCCATATAGTTTCTGACCGTCATTAAGAAGAAATGTATCGCCTTTGTTTGGTCCGGGAACATACACTCCTTCAGCTACCCAAATTTGATCAGGCATCGTGATAGTATCACCATCTACACATTTACAAGCTAATGCATCCTGTAAATTGTTAAATGCTGTTTCCCAACTACTTCCGTCTCTCACTTCGTTATCAGTGTAAACATCTACATATATTGTATCATCTATGGGATTCTGTAATTCGATAGCACCAAAATCTATTGTTCCTCCTGCAATTCTGGGGTTACCTAAAATATCAGTATCAAACGGATTATAGTCATTATTACCTAAATTAAGAAACTGACCACAATATTTTGGAATATAATTCCCTTGCTGTGGGGAAATAAACTCAAATTGACCTAAATAAGCATTATTAAATGTAAAATTTGAGGTGATGTATCCCCAACCTTGTTTTGAAATACAGTTATTAAATGTAACTGTTGAGCTATTGTGAAAAGCAAATCCATAAGTAAAAACACAGTTATTAAAAGTGAGATTGGAGTTAAATTGATCTTTAATAGATTCTGTGACAAAGAGAGAACAAGTATGACCAAAGGTATTATTAGTAATTACAGCAGTGGTTCTGTCAAAAGTTATATCACTCCCTTCTGTCCCCACAACAACATCATTAGACTGAGTATAATAAGTACAGTTTAAATGAAAAATATTGTTTATCAATTCTACACCCGAACAGTCAAAAAAGTAAAGCCCTGCACCTTCAGACAATATTCCATCTCCAAAACATTTATTTTCTTTTATCATTACATTAGCAATAAAGACACTATCTACCTTATGAAAATAGCCTCCCCCACTAACACCGTATCCTGTATAGTTTACTATATTATTTGCTAATGAACCTTTTATAAAGGAAAATGCCCCTTCATTAAAACACATTCCTGCACCTCCGACACCTAAGCCAGAAAGATTATTGCTGTTATCTATAGTAAAAGAATTATCAGTGATATAAACATCCTCTAAATTCAAATCACTATTATTCCCATAAATACCTGCTCCACCAATAAATACATAATCACTGGTTGCAACTCCTGTGGTTGAAATCTGATTTTCTTTTATGTGGCAATTTTTAAGGTTTAAAGTTGATGTCAAAACTTGAATCCCTGCTCCTCCATGCTCAAGTGTATTTATAATACGATTTGCTCCTTTAATAGTAAATCCATCGATTAAATTTAATGAACTTTGAGCATTATGAACTTTTAGTATTACTTCTATATGAATATTTTCTCCCAGTTCTCCGTTTAGAATTGTAGTAGTTCCTGAAGTATCAGCTCTTTGTAAAAGTGAAGTTTCTGTTCCCTCAAAACCTCCATAAAGTTTTACTCCATCTTTAAAAATAAAAGAAGCAGAAGAGTCATTAGAAGAGGGAGAATACACACCTTGAGCTACCCAAATTTCATCTCCTGATTGTGCATTCTGTAAAGCTATAGATAAGCTACCATAAGCCTGATTCCAAGAAGTTCCATTTCCTGTCCCATCAGCAGAAACATACCAAATATTCTGTGCAAAAAAAGGTATTGTGAAGAGTGATACCAAAAGACTTAAAATATTTTTTTTCATAATAAACCAATTTTAAATTTCAGGTAAATTTATAAAAAACATTTGACTATCAAATACTTTACAATATAATTTTAGCCAGATTTGTTTACTCTGATTCTTAAATTTTACTTTCACATAAATATATTCTTAAAAAAACCAAACCCCGAACTACTTTGTAACTCGGGGTTTTGTTTTATCGCTCCCAAAAGAAAGGAGGCTCGATTCCCAAGGCTCTCAGATAGACATATCCTTGTCCTCGATGGTGAATTTCGTTGTCAATAAAATACAAAAGATTCTGATATATCGGAAATTCATACTGTCCGAAAAGATTGTGATTTTCTCTGAATCGTTCTGCTGAAATCTTGTTGAAATATTCGTTGATGACAACGGTCGATTCGTCCCAAACCTTTAGAATATCTGCTTTGGTTTTGATGTTCTCCCTTTTTTCATCAAACGGAATCGATTCACGATTTACGATTTCTTTCAGCCCGGGAGCGGCAATAGCCAAAAGTTCTTTGGTCAGTTCTGCAAAAGACCGCATCCCTCCTATTGAGAATTCAAACAATTCTTTTTCGGGA
>JBAYSC010000085.1:0-10440 GCA_041676345.1 Flavobacteriaceae bacterium
AAGCAAAGACACTTCTAAGAGAAATTGGATTTACAAAAATTTTTCTAGGAAAGGACAAAGGCTATCAGCACTACTACAAAGAAGATTTCAATTCTGATGAAGCAGCAATAAAAGAGGCAGAGTTTAATAAATACATTGAACACATAACAAGCGATTTGTCTGAAGATGAAAAATTTAAATTAAGCATTAATTATATAAAACTTCCGCCAAACCTTTCAATAATTGGCACAATGAATACGTCTGACAATTCCATTTATTTTATGGATAGTGCCTTCAAAAGACGTTGGGATTGGGAATTTATTGACATAAACCCGCCTACACCAAACTATTTTAAGGACATAGACGGTCAATTGAGAACCATCAATAGAGAACTCTGGAAAAAAATGGTTGATGCTATCAATGATTTCATCAAAAGTCATTCTGACAAAATTAGAAGAATTGAGGACAAACAAATAGGTTACTATTTCATAAAAGGCGACACAATTCAACACGAAGCTATTAGAAACAAACTAATGTTTTTCTTGTGGGACAGTGTGTTTTCAAATGAAAAGAAACCGCTTTTGGAATTATTAAATTCAAGTCCATTGAGAGCAAACAATCCAATTGCTAAAAATGAACTTGTTACGTTTGGTGATTTTGTAAGATTTTACAGAGAGTTTAATACAGCAATCATAAAAAAGATAAGTAACTAATGCTGAACCTCAAAGAACTTACATTTTCATATAATCCTTTGGATTGGCAAGACACATTTGTTGGTGTTAGAAAAAACAAAGACACCGACAAGTTCGAGTTTCAGCTACCAAAAGGATTTCAGCAGTTTCCAACAGACCAATTTTCTTCTGTAAAAACTTTATTTTTCAGAACATACAAAACATACCGAAAATTTTTTGAAGAAAAAAAACGACTGTCAGAGGAAAATCAACTTGACGGTTTTAGTGAATTAGACAATGGTTATTCGTTAAAAGGTAAAGACGGTGAAACTATTTCTTATTCAAAACTTAATATGTTAGATGCAATTCTTGATGCTTATAATGAGTTGTTAATTCTTACAATCAAAAACAAGTTATCAAGAACAAATGAAGTTGATTATACAAAAATTCATCGTTATTTACACAAAGCTATTTTCGTTGACGAAGAAACCGTTTTTATTGATGAAATGGAATTTCCGAAAAAGATTATTAATACGGATAGTCCTACAGTCGTAGAAATGTTTTGCTTCATCTATTCTGAAATAAAACAAGCATTAGAAGAAGCTATTGAAAGTAATAGGGTAAAAACGCTTTCAAATGAGTTTAGAGAAAGATATTTAACTCACGAAAGTTCAATTTTTGAAGAAGAAACCTTTGAAGAAACTATTGCTATTCTAAAAGACATCTTAGACGAAATAGATAGAACTACGCCATACAAAGACAGTGATTATTGGCATTTTTATGATGCGATTTATAAGTTCCTATACGGGGAAAATGAAAACCCAGAAGACGAAGATGGTAACGTTTGGGGAATTTCCAACTTTGCAGTTTTGTGGGAAGAACTTTGTTTTGCAGAAGCAAAAAACAGACTATTAGAAACTCAATTATTATTTGCAGATAGATTAGGAGTGATTGAAACATTTAATGAATTTGATAGCCCTTTTTATTTACAAATCAATTCTCATTCAGATAAGAGAAGAAAATTACGTCCTGATCTTGTTTACACAAATTTTGATGGAACTATTGGTGAAAAGTATTTTGGAAAAATTTACAATAAACAAACTTTTGAGTTGAGGAACGGAGAAAATTTAAAGTTATTTCCTAAAAGCCGTAATCATGAATTTTATGAGCTTGATGAACTTTATAATGAATATTTAAATAGAAATCCAAGATATAGAAATGACCCAAGTGATTATAGAAATAAATTTATTAGAGCAGAAGATAAAGATGAATTTTTAGCAAGGGTAACTACATATTTTTCTCGATTCAAAGTTCGTGATTTGATGAAAAAGAAGCCTTGCATATTTAATTTTGATGTAATAGATTATAAATACATCACAGAAGAAACTTGTTGCACAATAAATTTATCAGAAGAAAGAATTCTTGATATTAAAAAACAACTTGTGTATGAATTTGCATTACAATTAAACTATACAGGTGGTTGGACATTTTCAAAATTTTGGATACCATATTATTTTGATGACAACGAAAAGGATTTTGTTGAAGTAATAGGACTTCATGAATTATTTATTAAATCTAAAATTACTGTTTACAAAAGAAATTTTTTGAAACTACAAGAACTTTACATTACAGAAAATGAGTAGTTATATTACATATTCTTCACCAACTTCATTTAAAAGCAAGTTTAATCCTATTATTGGTTTAAACCCTGAGTTTTTACTTGATTTCAATAATAAGTTTTTACATAATATCTTTGTAAATTTATCTCAAACACTAAATATTCCACAAGGAAATTTTGAGTATTTAGACATTGAAAACCTAATTACTGAAAAGGAGTTTGAGCGTATTTCTATGGAACTTGCAAAGCCATATTTTTACGAAGTAATTTTTGACAAGATTTTTAAACTTGATAATGGAAGTATTAGAAATAAAGTAAAATTCACTTTCACTTATGACATAGAACTCACCCCAATTCAAAAAGGTGATTGTCGTTATGGAGTAATCAGTTTAGGCAACAAAGCAATCTTCTATTACTGTTATGTTGACTTACAAAAAGCAATACAATTTATAAAACAACTTGAATAACAAAAACGGTATTGACAAATGAATGAAGAAACAACATACAGACAAAAAAGGGCAGCCACCAACATCAGTAACCGTTGCACAACTCTTTTTTAAGGAAATGTGGCAAAAACATAAAAATTCTACATTTATCAAAAGAAATTACAGGAATAAGTTTTGCCGAAGCAGATGTATGGAGAAGAGTTATTGGGGAGCATATTATAAAAACACATTTTCGTAAAGAATTTGAAATGACGTTTGATAAAGATATGATTTTGAAGTGATTTAAATTTTATAAATGAATAAACCGATTTGTTTTGTCGCAAATATTTACTAAATTTGCGACAAAATTAAAACGTAAAAATGTTCAAAAGCATCGAAATACAAGTATTAGACAAGATAAAACGAAACCCGAAAGGAACGCTTTTCTTTGTGGATAGCTTTGCTACGATTGGCAATACCAAAGCGGTAAACAAGGCATTGGAACGTTTGACAAAATCGGGCGAAATAGAACGAATTGCACAAGGTATTTACGTTCGCCCTGTCATTGACAATTACATTGGAAAAGTATTGCCAAGCATTGAAGAAATTGCCATTGCCATTGCAAAACGAGATCGAGCTACGATTGTTCCGACAGGAAGTTATGCAATGTATAAATTGGGGTTGACTACGCAAGTTCCGTTAAACATCGTGTATTACTCCGACACATCAGCACGAAAAATTAAAATCGGCAAACAAACTATCACATTTAAAAAAGCAAGTTCAAAAAATCTTTCTTTCGTTGGTGAAATAAGTATGTTGGCTATTCAGGCATTGCGAACAATCGGGAGAGACAATGTAACTGACAGCGAAATAAAACAAATAAAAACTTTATTGAAAAACGAAAACCCTAAACACTTGCAACACGATTTACTGTTAGCACCTGTTTGGATTAGAAAGTTGATTGCGAACAATGAATAAGTTTACATATTTACAGGAATGGTTTCAGTTACCCGATGAAACAAAAATCAGATTGTTTGCGGAAACAAGCAGACAACTTGGTTTACCTTCTTCGGCAGCAGCAGAAAAAGATTGGTGGGTAGTACAAACTTTAGCAGTTATCTTTTCAATGGATTGTGCAAACGCTTTAATCTTTAAAGGCGGAACATCATTAAGCAAAGGTTGGAATGTAATACAGCGTTTTTCGGAAGATATTGATTTGGCTTTGGATAGGGAATTTCTTGGTTTTTCGGGTGAACTTACGAAAGGCGACATCAGAAAATTAAGAAGAAAATCATTTCAATTCATTACAGAAGTTTTTACAGAAGAACTGAAAAACAAATTTGCTGAATTGGGTTTCAAAGACGTAACTGTAAAACCTCGTGAAGTAGAAAATCACGACCAAGACCCTTTAATTATTGAAATCTATTACAACAAACTCACGGAAACAGACCCTTATTTGAAACCCGGTGTTTTGGTAGAAGTTGGCAGTCGTTCGTTGAAAGAACCTTTTACACAAAGAACTTTCGGCACATTTGTTTCTGAAATTTATAAAGACAATCCTTTTACCGACAAGCCAATAACCATTCCTGTTGTAAATCCCGAACGGACATTTTTGGAAAAAGTATTTTTGCTACACGAAGAATTTCAAAAGCCGCAAGACAAAATACGAGTGGAACGACTTAGCCGACATCTTTACGACATTGAAAAGTTAAGCCAAACAGACTATGCAACAGCAGCTTTGCAAAACACAGAACTTTACAACACAATCGTAAGACATCGCAGTAAGTTTACAGCAATTTCGGGTATTGACTATGACAAGCACAATCCTGAAAATATCAGATTTATTCCGCCTGACACAATCATAAAAAAGTGGGAAGCGGACTATGAAGAAATGAAAGGCAGTATGATTTACGACAATCCACTATCATTTAATGAACTCATAAAACGCTTGACAGAATTACAAAAACGAATAAATAAAATGCGGACAAACGAATAAAAGAACGAACTGATAACAGAGATTTATTTTTAGTTGTAGTTATCTAAAACCCTAAGATCAGCTTGGCAATAGAGAAGTAAATCAGGATTCCGCAAATATCATTGCTGGTAGTGATAAAAGGTCCTGTGGCAAGAGCCGGGTCGATTCCGTATTTGTTTAACGTAATCGGGATAAAAGTTCCCAGAAGGGAAGCAATCAAAATTACAGACATCAGAGCCACGGTAACGGTAATCCCGGTCATATAATCTACTCCCAGCAAAAAATGACTTCCTACCAAGAGAATAATTCCCAGAATAAATCCGTTGAGCAGGCTCAAAGAAATTTCTTTTGCCAGGCGTTTCCATAAAGAACCACTCAGAGTTCCGTTTGCAAGTCCTTGCACAATAATGGCGGAAGATTGTACCCCCACATTTCCTGCCATCGCAGCAATCAGCGGAGTATAGAAAAACAGTTCTCCGTGATTTGCCAAAGCATCATCAAAAATGCCCATTACTTTTACGGTAATAAACCCTCCGAAAAGAGCCAAAACCAACCAAGGCAAACGGGCTTTGGTCAAATCGACAATACTGTCATCTGCTTCAACATCTTGCGAAATACCCGCTGCCAACTGGTAATCTTTGTCGGCTTCTTCTTTAATTACGTCAACGATGTCATCAATGGTAATCCTCCCGACCAATCTGTCGAGTTCATCAATTACCGGAATCGCCTCCAAGTCATACTTCTGCATAATTCGGGCTACTTCGGTATCTTTGGTATCGACTCTTACGTAATCAACTTTCGGAATATAAATTTCGCTGATATGGGTTTTGGTGGAACTCGTCAATAAATCTTTCAGAGACAAACGGCCTTTGAGTCGGTTTTGGTCATCCACAACATAAATCGAATGCACCCGGGTCACGTGTTCGGCTTGTTTTCGCATTTCGACAACACAAGTAAGCACATTCCAGTTTTCGTTGACCTTCACCAGCTCTTTACCCATCAGCCCCCCTGCCGTATCTTCGTCATAACGCAAAAGTTCAACGATATCCTTAGCATGCTCGACGTCTTCCAGCTCAGAAATTACTTCTTTTTTGACCTCTTCCGAAAGCTCCGCAAAAATATCGGCAGCATCATCAGTATCCATTTCGTCAAGCTCTTCCGCAATTTCTTTAGGCGAAAGGCTGTTCAAAATATCTTCCCTCAGGTCTTCATCAATATCCAAAAGAACCTCAGAAGTAGTCTCAGAATCCAGAATTTTAAAGACATAGGAAGCCTGCTCAAATTCCAGTTCATCCAGAATTTCAGCAATGTCAGCATGGTGCATATCCTGGAGTAAAAACTCTAATTCTCTATCGTTTTTACTCTCGACATGCAGTTGAATCTGCTCAATAAGTTCTCTGCTGATTTTGAACTCCATATCTTTAATTTGGGTTAAAGCCCTGCAAAGGTAATATTTTTTGATTTAGGATTTAGGATTTAGGATTTGGGATTTGGGATTTTGATTGATGAGATTCCCCCTAATAACCATTAACCAATAACCATTAGCTAACTGCAACCATTTTCGTAATCTCAATAAAATCTTCGACTGATAATTGTTCGGGGCGAAGGTCAAAAATTTTGTTGTCTTTTTTCTCTTCCGGAATTCCGATGGGTTTCAGGCTGTTTCTGAGGGTTTTCCGCCTTTGGTTAAAGGCAGTTTTCACTACGTTAAAAAATAATTTCTCATCACAAGGCAGGTGATAATCTTCTTTTCGGGTGAGTTTTAAAACACCCGATTTTACTTTTGGGGGTGGAGTAAACACATTTTCAGAAACCGTAAAAAGATATTCTGCCTCATAAAAAGCCTGAACTAAAACCGACAGAATTCCATAGGTTTTGCTTCCTTTTTTTTCGCAAATTCGCTCTGCTACTTCCTTTTGAAACATACCCGAAAATTCAGGCACCTGATTTCTGATTTCCAACATTTTGAAAACAATTTGCGAAGAAATATTATAAGGAAAATTCCCGATGATAGCAAAGGGTTCGTCACCAAAAACTTCTTTTAAATCATACTTCAAAAAGTCTTTAGAGATGATTTTATTTGATAATTTCAGGTAGTGACTTTTTAAATATTCAACCGATTCTGTATCAATTTCGATAACGTAGGTTTCGATGGGCTTTTCGAGCAAATATTTGGTAAGTACACCCATTCCCGGACCGATTTCCAACACTTTTTGATAACCGCTAAGTGATAGCGTATCTGCAATCTTTCGGGCGATATTTTCGTCATTTAAAAAATGCTGTCCGAGGTGTTTTTTGGCTTTTACTTTGTCCATTGCTTGGGGAAATTTTGTTCTAATTTACTTGCGACAAAGTTAGGTTATTTATCTAATGTTAAATATATCTGTTCAGACCTTTCTGTAATTTTTCTTTTAGTCGTTGTCTTAGATTCTCAGGGCGGAGTACCTCTAAACTTTCTCCAAAACCTAAAAGTAACCGTTCAAATTCGTAATTTATTTTTACGTATAAGCGAATTATAATGCTTTTATCTTCATTTTCTTTTATTATAACTTGGGAAGAATGGAGGGGCTTTGTTTTTACATAGGGTGCATTATCTTTATCTATCCATACATCAATTTCAGAAAGTCCAACCCTATTTAAAGTAACCCCTACGATGTCTTTATAATATTCTTCTCCATCAAAAGTATTTGGAATACTCGGAATTGAAAAATCATAATCAACACTAACAATTCTATCCAAAGCCAAATGCTGAATGTTGTTCTTTTGATCCCTCTTACCCACCAAAAACCAACGGTTGTTAAACTCTTTTAGGGCAAATGGATAATATAGAAATTCAGTAGGTTTATCAACATTAAAAGACTGGTAAGTTATTTTTAAAACAACTTTTTTTAGAATTGCCTGATACAGTTCATCCAGAAAGTGAACTCCTTTCAAATTTTCGTTTTTATCTAAATAAATGATAGGCTTTGTATGTGTTTTTTCGGAATGAATCTTGTCTTCCAAACGCTGTAAGATATCTGAAACATCTTTAAAAAGTGAAAAATCTTTGAATTGTCTGAGCATCGCTACTGTTTCTGAAAGAACATTCATGTCATTTTCGGTAAGCGGAATATCGGTAATCGTAAAATCCTCATCGTCGTATTTATAGTACTTTTTGTCATATACAACAATAGGAGCATTATAACCTAATTTTTCACTTCGCATGGTCTGAATATCCAATTGAATAGTACGTTTACTCACATTGGTTTCTTTTCCTTCAAAGTCATAAAGAGCCTCACTACAAGCTTCGATTAAGTCTTCTAAAGTCCATTTTCTATAATGGTTTTGCAAGCATTTGTCTATAACCTTATATCGGATAAGTGCATTTTTGTTTTGAGCCATTCTACAAATAAAAAAACAAATTTAATTTTTTAATTTTACTACGCAAAATAATTGCGTACTTATGCAGATAAATTTGCCTGATAAAATTTTAAAGTTATGGAAGAGAATAAAAAACCTATTAACGGAGCCGATTTAATTGCTTTGGGATATCCTGAGAACGAATTATTAGGCATTGCACTTAAAATCAATAAAAAAAGAAACGGACTGACAAAAGCTCAAATGTTAGAACATTATGTTTTGATTTTAAAAGACCCCGAAAAATATCTGGATAATTCTGTTTTTTCTTTATTAGCCCAGGCGATAATTGAAGGGGTAGGCACAAAAATCGAAGAAGATATAATCCCTCTGAATGAAAACAAAAGAGAATATGCGATTTATGGAGCTGATAAAATTGAAGAAGGAGCCATTAGGCAAATGGAAATTGCTATGAAACTTCCTGTTGCGGTTTCGGGTGCTTTGATGCCCGATGCTCATCAGGGTTACGGGCTCCCTATTGGTGGAGTTTTAGCGACAAACAATGCTGTGATTCCGTATGGAGTTGGGGTGGATATTGGTTGTAGAATGGCCCTTTCGGTATATGATATTCCTGAGGAGTATTTTAACAACAATCAGGAATTGTTCCAAAAGCATTTGGTGAATCATACAAAATTTGGTGCAGGTCACGGGTTTCACGGACAATATAAATCAGAACACCAAATATTGGAAAACAAGTTGTTTGAAGAAAATTCCTTTATCAAAAACCTGAAAGACAAAGCCTGGTCACAACTCGGTACATCTGGGGGAGGAAATCATTTCGTTGAATTTGGAATCATCGAATTTGAAAAAGATGATAAAATATTGAATATCCCTAAAGGAAAATATATTGCGTTGTTAACACATTCGGGTTCAAGAGGATTGGGAGCGACCGTTGCCGGACATTATACAAAAATTGCTAAAGAAGTTTGTAGGCTTCCTTATGAAGCTAAAAATTTGGCTTATTTGGACTTAAACTCCGAGGAAGGTCAGGAATATTGGTTGGCTATGAGCTTGGCAGGAGACTATGCTTCAGCTTGTCATGAAATTATCCACAATAAAATGCAAAAAGCATTAGGAGCTACTATTTTGTGCCAAGTAGAAAATCATCACAACTTTGCTTGGAAAGAAATCTGGAACGGAGAAGAAGTAATTGTTCATAGAAAAGGTGCCACACCTGCCTCAAAAGGAGTAATGGGGATTATTCCGGGTTCAATGACCGCTCCCGGATTTTTAGTAAGAGGGAAAGGAGAACAAGATGCTATTAATTCGGCCTCACACGGGGCAGGGAGGCAAATGAGCCGAACTCAAGCCATAAAAACCATCAAAAGAAGTGCATTGAATCAAATTCTAAAAGAACATGGAGTTACTCTCATAGGAGCCGGACTCGATGAGGCACCTATGGCTTATAAGGATATCAATATGGTAATGGATTCTCAAAGAGATTTAGTAGATATTGTCGCCAAATTCACTCCTAAAATCGTGAGAATGGCTGATGATGGAAGTCGGGAAGATTAGGTTTTTATAGAGCTTGTTTAAATTTAGTTCTTATATTTGCAATCGAAATGAAAACACTAAAATTACATATTCGTCCGACAGCAACAGACTTTAATTTCTATTCACACAAGGGATTTCTTGTGAATGAAACGGATGTTATATTTTGTAATTTAGAATGTTTTTTTGATTAGAAACAAAAAATCACGATACAAATCACATAGCGTCCTTCAAAAAAGGACGCTTTTTTTATGTTTAAGATGACGAAAAGAATAAAAAACAAAAAAAATGTTTGGTAAAAATTAAATAACACGAAAAACAGGAATTGAAAATTAACTAAATGAGAGACAGTCATTTGATATTTCAAAGAATATCTGCTGAAAAGCGGACAGGATTCTTATTGCAAAAAATTAAACATAAAGCACTGATTATCAGTAAAATAAATTAAAAAATATTTGGAAGTTTGGTTTTTTATACTTTATCTTTGCCAACGAATTTCAACACGAAATAAACTAAGACACAAACAGATGAAAACAATACATCATATACTGATTACATGCAACCAAAACCACTTAGATTTTGGATTCAGATTTTGCAAGGTGCATCAACACATACCTTTAAGATAGTTGTATCTTATAAGCAATGTGAAGCACCTTCAAAAAAGGTGCTTTTTTTATGTTTAATGGTTTTATAGTTCAAAATGGAAGAACGTCTGTATAGAAACAGAAGGCTGAAGGTTCGATTCCTTTTGAAACCTCAAAAGAGTTCTTTAGAAAGGAACCGACTCATTGTGGTAATGGCTAACCTGCCCGACTGTCTCTCGGGTGCTACGAGTTCGAATCTCGTATGAGTCGCAAATGGTAGCTTTAGTTTAACCGGCAAAAC
>JBAYSC010000086.1:0-10391 GCA_041676345.1 Flavobacteriaceae bacterium
AATAAAACGACATGGCAATACCAATTGTAGCAATCACCGCTCCTCTTATCACAGCACTAATGTGACGCATTTTTGTTACAAAAAACGACACCATCACTTGGCAAATGATAATCATTAAAGCATCAATATTCGTAAACCATTCTGCTTTTACTTGTGCTCCGTCCGTAAGCGTTGTGGCTACTCCGGCTGGCATATTTTGGTTAATCCAATCGCTGATAACCGCTGAGTTCACCCAATCTTCAATAAAGTTAGGTAAGGTATTAAACAATTGGTTGAACATGGTCCAGAACCCAACCATCAAAAGCAATAAAATTCCTAGACGAATATCTTTTAATGCCTCAAAAATTCCTAATAAAGAATCTTTAATGGCTTTCCCGATAGAATCTTTTGGTTTCTCAACTTTTGGTTCTTTATAGAACAACAATAGGATAACCATATTGATAGTAATCACTACCGCTGCTTGAATAAACATCAATCTCCAACCATATTCAGTACGCAAATACGATGACATTGCAGGACCTACAAATCCTCCGATGTTTACCATCATATAAAAAATTCCAAACCCGAGAGTTCCTGTAGTTTCATCAGTATTTCGAGCGACAATGGCCGAAGCAACAGGTTTAAAGAAAGCTGCCCCGACAGCCACCAACAAAAACACTATGTACACACTAGAATAGGTGCTCACCTCACCCAGCAAATAATATCCGGTTATGAGCAAAATATAGGCAATAGCTAAGGAAATTTTATAACCTATACGGTCTGCTATCACTCCAAAAAAGAGCGGTAAAAGATAGAGTATGGCCACAATGTTACCCATAATACTACCTTTTTGGATGTGGTCAAAGCCTAGACCTCCCACATCTGTTGAACCGACTAAATAAAGTCCGAATAAGGTGTAAATACCGTACCAAGCCCAACGCTCAAACAATTCCATTGCACTGGCAATCCAAAAGTTTTTGTTTAGTGAACCAATAGTTTGCCTAAGATTCTTTTTGTTTTCTGACATAATATTTTTATTTTAGTGAATATATAATGTGTTCATTAAAGAGAAACACAATTGGTCTATAAATGCAAACTTTTCGTGATAAGAAGAAATGTTAGTTAAAATAATAACTCCGTTTTTGTTTTTGATATCTATGGCCATCGAAGAAGTGTAACCTCCTGTTCCTCCGTTATGCCAATACCATTTATTTCCATCTTTACGGTTGATGATAAACCAACCCAAACCGACATCTCTGAAATCATTTTCCTGAAAGGTTTTTTGTCGGGTGAAAGCAAGCTCAGCATTTGATTCGTCAAATTGTGCCAAAGCAAATTTTGCCAAATCTTCTGTTGTGGAATAAATACCTCCTGCACCTATCAGCACTCCAGAGTCCCAGTTCGATGTTTTCCTTCCTTTCTCATCAAATCCTCCTATTAAAATATCAGAAATTCTGCTTCTTTCTGTTGTGGAATTGGTCATTTGGTATTTGCTGAATATTTTCTCTTTCAACAATTCTTCATACGATTTCCTTGAATATTTTCTCAAAGTATATGACAACAAGCCTGCACCGAGATTTGAATATTCGCTTTTTTCTCCTTTTGAATATTCTAGCGAAATACTTTCTTTCAGATATTTTTCAAACTTCTTTTCGTCATAATTTTTATAGGGGTTTTTAGGGCTTAACATTGCTGAAAGATGAATGTTTGAGGGCATTCTGGGCAAACCCGAAGTATGGTTTGCCAACTCCTCAAACGTAAATTCAAGATTATCATTAAAGGAATAATCGAAAAATGTGTTGATTTTATCATCAGGCAAAAGCTCTTTGTCTATAATAAAATTTGAAAGTAATGTAGCCGTAAAAACTTTTGATATAGAACCGATTTCAAATGCTTTATCTTTGTTCTCAACAGTAATAAGCGTGTCGTTTGTCCTTTTGATACCAAAGTAAGAAATTTCTCCGTTTTTTATCAAGGCAAAAGCCATCTGAGCTTCATTTGGGAAAAATTTGGCTTTTTTGTATATCGTGTCAATCTGATTGATTTGCAAAATATCAGATTTTATGCCGTTTACAGCGATAATTTCTTCTGTTTCGGAACAACTCAAAAACATTATTGTAAACCCTATTCCCAATATAAAACGTCTCATAACAATCCTTTTACTTCATATAAAAATCTTGAATACTTTGTGTCTCCCCAATTGGCATAACGATTGGCTTCCCTAAAGCGATATTGCCATAAGGCTTCGTTATTTTCCTCTAAAAAATCCTGTTTCATTTCTTCGAGTAATTGTAATTTCTTCTTCCAGTGCCCTATTCCCGACTGTGTCAAATCTGTTACAGAAAAATCAAGATTCAACTCTTTTAATACTTTTCCCAAATGAGTGTTTTCTGGTTTCAGATTTTCATTATAGGCCTCGTCCATTATCCATTGGGAAAAATAGGCATATAGTCTTCCGTTTTTGTTCAATAGTTTCAGGCTGTCTTGAACGGTTTTGGTTAGATTGTCCGCAAAGTAGAGCGTATCTAAAAAGAGAGTCGCATCAAATTTTTCCGAAATAAGAAAGTTATTAAAGTTCCCCTCTTGAAAGCGAACTTTTAAATTTTGTTTATTTTGGAGGTTGGCTTCTTTTATTCCTTCACTTGAAATATCAATTCCTAAACATTCTGCTTGTATTTCTTTTGCAATTTCTTTGGTAATTTTTCCGTTGCCACAGCCTATATCAAGAATTTTATCTGGATTTTGTTTTTTGAGCTTTTCAATCAATACAGAAAGTTCCTCTTGGTCTATCAGTCCGTGTTGCGAAAGGTCTTTTCCGTAAACCCGCTCGCAAAATAAAGAATGAGCTTTGCTTTGTTTTTCTAGATTGAAAAAATTATCATATTCATATTTAAAAAAAGGCGTTTCTGCTTCTATCTTACCTTTTATTTCGTTCCCATATTCGGTAAAATCGTATTCATCATCGTCTTTTTTCAAAATATTTTTTTCAATAAGAGATTCAAAAGCCTCTGTCCAATCAATTTTGAATTCTCCTACCCATACCTTACCGAAGTGCTCAATATTTTCTCGATTTGCTTTCCTTTCTAAAGACAGTTCTAAAAACAAAGCGTAACGACTTCTAAACCAAGACAAAACAGTCATAAGCTGTTTTTCAGGTAGTGTAAATATTTCTGACATAATTATTGTTTTTAATTATTGTAGATTGTAAGTTATATGTTGTTGTAAATATAAACCCTTTCAGAGTTCAAAATTCTGAAAGGGTTTCGTTATTTTTACATTATACAGTGATACATTATACAATAAAAATTATTTCACGTCCTGCATTAGTTTTCTAACTAAAGGCGAAATCACAATCAGCACCACTCCTGCAATCAGGGCATAAATTGCCAATTGTTGGTATCCGTCTGTATAGGCAATCAGCTTTTCGTGTTTCGTAGCATTTTCGTCTGCCAAAGTCATTCCTGCTCCCAGAATTCCCGCTACATATTGTCCGTAAGCAGAAGCCAGAAACCACATCCCCATCATAATTCCCTGAAGTCTTGCAGGAGATAATTTGGTCATAATCGAAAGCCCAATCGGAGACAAACAAAGTTCTCCTAAGGTCATTACGAAATAAGCAAACGTAAACACATCAAGTGAAGTCATTCCGTTTTCGTCTGAGAACAAACGGGTTGAATATAAAATATAGAATGATGCTCCCAGGAACAAAAATCCTAATCCGAACTTCACAACCGTATTCGGCTCGATTTTCTTTTTAGCCAAAGCTATCCAAATCAATCCGACAAGGGCAGCAAAAATGATTACAAAAAAAGCATTTGCTGAGTTGTTTACTCCGTTGGGGTCAAGTTTGATGGCTCCTCCCAAGAGTTCGTTGTTCAGGTTATTGGCTGCAAACAAGCTGAGCGAACCTCCGCTTTGCTCGAAGAAAGCCCAAAACAAAATAGAAAATATAATAAAGATTAAAGCTGCTACGAGTTTTTTTACTTCCGAAGAAGAGTGTTTGGTCATTTCATAACCTAAATAGAGTAAAGTAGCAGGCCCGATGATATACATAAAGTAGTCGGTATATTCGGTTTTGGCAACCATTTTCATAATCAGGGGAATACAAGCCAAACCTCCGATATACACAGCAATTTCATATATAGAACGCTTTTTTCCGTCTATGCTTTTCAAAGGAGAAAGCCCGATAGTTCCCATACTTCTTTTGGTAAAAACAAACGTAATCAAACTGATGGTCATTACCACAGCAGCCAATCCGAAAGCTACGTTCCAACGCAATCCTTCTGCAATAATATTTCCGAAAAGTTCTCCTTTTCCGATAGCAATACAGGCATAACCTCCGAGTAGTGCTCCTAAGTTGATTCCCGAATAAAAAAGCGAAAAACCTGCATCTCTTCGGGAGTCATTTTTTTTGTATAAAGCTCCTACCATAGTAGAAATGTTGGGTTTGAAAAAACCGGTTCCGACAACGGTAAACGAAATCCCTAAGAAGAAGAATTTAACCGGGTCAACAGCCAAAATCAAACTTCCGGTAATCATCAGAAGTCCTCCCCAGAAAAGTGATTTTCTGAATCCGAGAATTTTGTCTGCAAAAAGTCCTCCGATGAAGGTAAAGGCATACACAAAGGCCTGTGTAGCTCCATATTGCAACTGGGCATCTTTTTCGTTAAAGAATAACTCATGCACCATGAAGAATGTTAGCATTCCTCTCATTCCGTAGAAACAGAAACGTTCCCACATTTCAGAGAAAAACAAATACCAAAGTTGTTTCGGGTATTTACCTTCGAAATTCTGAATCTGTTCCAATTCAGGGTCAATAGTCTGGGTAGTGCTCATACTAAGTAAGGTGTTAATTTTATAATTTTCTGTAAAAGTACCTGTTTTTTTGTAAAATCAAAATTTGAGAAGATTTTTTTTGTTTTACAGCACAGAGATAAAGCCGTTTGGAATCACAACAAAAAACAATAAAGATTTGTTTTCCAAAGGTTTACAGAGATTGTTTTTAAATCTTAGCCTGAGACAATACTATCAACAGTACGGATGTCTCTCCGCTATTCTATTGATAATTAACTGACAATGAGGGTTTATGACAACATTGCAACCACCTTTTGGAGTGCGGTTATGAAAAGGTCGATTTCTTCTTTGGTGTTATAGAACGAAAACGAAGCTCTTACGGTTCCCGGAATTTGGTAAAAATCCATCACGGGCTGGGCACAATGATGTCCGGTTCTCACAGCGATTCCCATTTTGTCGATAATTGTCCCGATGTCATAGGGGTGGATTCCGGTAACGTTGAACGAAATCACCGAAACTTTTTTTGCGGAAGTTCCGTAAATCACCACATTGGGAATTTCGAGAAGCCTTTGGGTAGCATAATCGAGAAGTTCTTTTTCATATTGAGCGATGTTTTCAAAACCTATTTCGTTCAAATAATCAATTGCTGTTCCCAATACAATTCCGCCTGCTATGTTGGGAGTTCCTGCTTCAAATTTGTGCGGAATTTCAGCATAGGTGGTTTTCTCGAAAGTCACCTGTTTGATCATTTCACCTCCGCCTTTGTAGGGAGGCAGTTTCTCTAACCATTCTCTTTTTCCGTAAAGGATACCAACACCTGTCGGGCCACACATTTTATGAGCCGAAAAGGCATAAAAGTCACAATTCAGTTTTTGTACATCGGGTTGTAGGTGAGCCACTGCCTGAGCTCCGTCTATCAAAACGGCTGCTCCAACAGCATGAGCTTTTTTGATGATTTCCTCTACCGGATTCAGGGTTCCCAAAGCATTCGAAGCGTGATTTACCGATACTAATTTTGTGTTTTCACAAAGCAATTTTTCGTATTCCGAAAGAATGAGTTCTCCTTTTTCGTTTATCGGAATTACTTTTAAGATTGCTCCGGTTCGTTCACACAAAAGTTGCCAAGGCACAATGTTGGAATGGTGTTCCATATAAGAAACGATGATTTCGTCTCCTTTTTGCAGAAGCGAAGTAAAACACGAAGCCACCAAATTGATGCTTTCGGTAGTTCCGGAAGTGAAAATTACCTCAGCAGCTTCGTTGGCATTGATGTGGTTTTTTACTTTTTCTCTGGAGACTTCATAGGCATCGGTTGCCAGCTGACTCAGCGTATGTACGCCTCTGTGAATGTTGGCATTGATGGTGGTGTAATAATTTTCAAGGGTTTCAATAACAGCTTTGGGTTTTTGAGAAGTGGCTCCGTTATCGAAATAAACAAGCGGATTTTTACCGATTTTTTGCGAAAGTATAGGGAAATCCTCACGGATTTTTGTAACATCAAAATTCATAATTTTTATTCTTTCTGCAAAGGTAGTTTATTTTTATTTAGTCTTAAAAGTTAGTCTTTTCTTAAACCGATTGCAGGTATTTTTTAGGTGTGATTCCGAATTTCTTTTTAAAGGCAGCTATGAAGTGACTCGAAGTGCTGTAACCGATTTTCAAACCTGCTTCGTTTACGTTATAGGAACCGCTGTCTAAGAGTTTTCGGGCATATTCGAGTTTGTAATCGAGCAAAAATCCATAAACGCTGTCTCCGTAGATTTGTTTAAAACCCATTTTGAGCTTTTTCAGGCTGATGTTCACCTCGTCTGCCAGCTCCTGCAAAGTCGGGGGTTCTGCCATTCGGGAAAGGATAATATCTTTTGCTTTTCTGATTTTCAACACGTTTTCTTCGTCTGCCAAAAACGGACATTGCTCAAGGTCTCCGCTTTCGCTCTGACCAAAAAACAGACTTAAAAGCTCATAAATTTTACCTTTAAAATACATTTTTCTCACAGGCGAACTCAGGTTGTAGCTGAAAAGTTGATTGAGAATCACCATCATTTGTGAAGTGATTTTCTCTTCTTTATAATATTTTTTCTGTTCGTTTTCAGGACTTAAAAACGGAATACTTCCCGCCTGCTCCGAAAAAAGACTGTGAAATTTTTTTATGGAAATAAAAACAGAAATAACTCCGGATTCGGGCAATAAATTCAGCTGAACGGGCAATTCTTTCTGAGGATTATACAGAAACAAAAAGAGATTTTCCCGCAACGGCAACACATAGTTTCCCTGATTGAAAATAAAGTTGGCACCTCCTTTGACTCCGAAGTGAAACTGAATCAAATCAGCACTGACCACTTTCTGGAAATGGGCGGTTTCTGATAAATTATTTTCCAGACGGAATATTTTAAAATTTTCTTCGTTTATCACTTCATCGAAAGAACTCATAACGTTATTTTTTTAGTTGAACTTCCAAAAATCAGTTCGTTTTTATTTAGAATAAATCTAAATAAAGAGCTTGCAAGCACTTGATTTTGCTACAAAAGTACAATTTTTACTTAAAATGAGCCTAAAAAACTTCCAGCGATACAAAAAGAACCTTTAGCGTTATTTTTATATAAATAGTCAGCTTACTTTTGCTTCGATTTCTTCAGAAAAGAAAGATAGTTTATGTCGAAACACCAGCATTTTTACTGTATCGGATTGAGTTACAAAAAGGCAGATGCCCTTATCAGAGGGAAGTTCAGCCTGAACGAACAAGCAAAAAACAACATTCTCCAACAATCTAAACAACAAGGATTGGAAGGTGTTTTTGCTATTTCGACCTGTAACCGAACCGAACTTTACGGTTATGCAGAACATCCGTTTCAGCTGATAAAGCTAATGTGTGACAACAGCCTGGGCACTGTTGATGAATTTCAAAAAGTGGCCTATGTCTATAAAAACAAAGAAGCCGTTGACCATCTTTTCAGAGTGGGGACAGGGCTCGACAGCCAGATTCTGGGAGATTTTGAAATCATCAGCCAGATAAAAAACGGTTTTGTCGCTTCCAAAAAAGCAGAACTCTCGACTGCCTATACCGAACGCTTGGTAAATTCGGTAGTGCAGGCAAGCAAACGCATTAAAAACGAAACCGAACTCAGCTCGGGAGCCACTTCGGTTTCCTTTGCTTCGGTGCAATATATCCTGAACAATGTTTCGGATGTTTCCTCAAAAAATATTCTCCTTTTCGGAATGGGTAAAATAGGTAGAAATACCTGTGAGAATTTAGTGAAACACACTAAAAACGAGCATATTACACTGATTAACCGAACCAAAGAAAAAGCCGAAAAAGTAGCAGGAAAACTCAATCTTATCGTAAAAGAATTCGAAAACCTGTCAGACGAGTTGCTTAAAACCGATATTTTGGTGGTGGCAACCGGAGCCGATACTCCGACCATTACTCCTGAGAATTTCACTGCTGAAAAACCTGTTTTGGTTTTGGATTTGTCTATTCCGAAAAACGTAGATGACTCCATCACAAACAACCCAAATGTAACTTTGGTTCACCTTGACGAACTTTCAAAAGTTACTGATTCTACTCTGGAAAACCGCAAAAAAAGCATCCCACAAGCAGAAGCGATAATCGAAGAAATCCAAACGGAATTTTTTGATTGGATAAAAGCCAGAACGTTTGCCCCTGCCATCAATGCGTTAAAAGAAAAACTGAACCACATCAAAGAATCGGAACTCGATTTTCAGAAGAAAAAAATCAGTAATTTTGATGAAGTTCAGGCAGAAATCATCTCCAACCGCATCATTCAGAAAATCACTACCCAGTTTGCCAACCACCTGAAAAACGAAGAAACTTCAGTAGAAGAAAGCCTTGTGTGGATTGAAAAAGTTTTCGGGTTGGAGGCTGTAGCGAATTAATTTTTTTATCTCCATAAAATTATCGTAAAAAATTTGTTTAGGCACAAGCTTAATGAAACGTTCTGCCTAAAAATAACCCGAAGTAATTTTGTACATTTGTAGGTGTGAATTGAATTAACGAAAAAAATGTTGAACAAAACCAAACATACAATTATAAATGGAGATAGCAGGCAGATGAGCGAACTCAAAGACGAAAGTGTTCATTTGATTGCTACTTCGCCTCCTTATTGGCAACTAAAAGATTACGGAACGGAAAACCAAATCGGATTTCACGATGATTATGAAACTTACATCAATCATTTGAATTTGACTTGGCAAGAGTGCTTTCGGGTTTTGCACAAAGGTTGCCGTCTTTGCATCAATATCGGAGATCAATTTGCCCGTTCTACTTATTATGGTCGCTATAAAATTATTCCTATTCATGCAGAAATCATTAAGTTTTGCGAAATGATAGGTTTTGACTTTATGGGACAAATCATTTGGCAGAAAGCAACTACGATGAATACTTCGGGAGGAGCAAGCATTATGGGAAGTTACCCTAACCCGAGAAACGGAATTGTAAAGTTAGATTTTGAATATATTTTGTTATTCAAAAAACAAGGAAATGCACCCAAGCCAACCAAAGAGCAGAAAGAAAATGCTGCAATGACCAATGAAGAATGGAATACTTATTTTAACGGACATTGGTATTTTTCGGGAGCAAAACAAGACAAACATTTAGCAATGTTTCCTGAAGAATTACCACATCGTTTAATCAAAATGTTTTCATTTCCGGGCGAAACGGTTTTAGACCCCTTTATGGGAAGCGGAACAACTGCTTTGGCTGCGAGAAACTTAGACAGAAATTCTATTGGGTATGAAATTAACCCTGATTTTATTTCAATCATCAAAGAAAAAATCGGAACAGATGATGCTTTTATGAGAGTTGAAACTGAAATCATCAAACAACCTCAATTAAAAACGGATTTTGAAAAACGAATTAAAGAATTACCTTATCAATTTGTGGATACACACAAATTAGACAAGAAAATAGACGTTAAGAAAATTCAATACGGTTCTAAAATTGACGCTAACAGCACAGGAAAACGAGAAGAATTTTTCTCTGTAAAAGAAATCATAAGCCCCGAATTAGTTCGATTAAGTAATGATTTGACAATTCGCTTAATTGGTATTAAACAAAACCCTACAATCAACGGAAAAGCGACCGAATATTTAATCAACAAACTTCGTGGAAAAAAAGTGTTTCTGAAATATGACGAAATCAAACACGATAATGAAAACAACCTGATGGCTTATTTATATCTTGAAAACAAGACTTTTATAAATGCTCATTTATTGAAAGAAAATTTAGCGTTGGTAGATAATTCCATTGACTTTAAGTATAAAAACAAATTCATAAAACTCAACAATGAATAAACAGCAAATTAAAGCAAGAATTTTACTGATAATAGATAATAGTAACGGTTACATTACTGCTGACCAAATCTACAATCAACTATTACAAAATGTAGACCCAGGAAGAACACAAGAAACTATCAGGAAATATATCAGAGAATTAGTGAATGAACAAAATAATTTAATTGGTAGTTCTAATCAAGGATACTTTAAAATTAACACCACACAAAAAGCACAAGAAGCTATAAATTATCTCTTAAATCGCATTCCAGATTTACAAATGAGAGCAGATAATCTTCGTGCTATTTGGAATGAAAATAATCCTAATA
>JBAYSC010000087.1:0-10102 GCA_041676345.1 Flavobacteriaceae bacterium
ATACGTTTTAAATTTTAGTGGTTAAACTTTTCCCAAAATTATATTTAACCTTTTAGATAAAACGTACTCAAATGTTTACCCTGCCTTCAAAAAGCTACACAATAAATACTCTATAGCAGCTACACAACACCTACTCTATCAGTATTTTCATAGGAAACATAAGGGTTTAGAGGGTGTCGAACCAATTATACAAATCGGTTGAAGCGGGGATATTAAGCTTTTTTCTTATTCTATGTTTTTTGTTCTGCACCGTTCTGATTTCAATAAATGTCAGCTGAGCAATTTTTTTGGTGGAAAGATTGAGCTTCAACAAAGCACAAAATTCAATTTCCGATTTTACAAGCTGCGGATTTACTGCCAGCAGTTTTTCAGAAAAATCAGGAAAAATTTTTTCAAAAGCAAACATAAAAGCAGGGTCGTCTTTTTGTATCATCTCAACAAGAGCAGCATAAGCATCTGAAGGGTCTTCCCCTTCTTCCTCATCATCATCCGCTCCCTTTTTCCTGAAAAGGAAAAAAACGATTCCCGATACAACCAAAAGAGCAACAGGAATAATCAAACCCCAATAATTGCTTTTTTTCTCAGGTTTTACTTCTTCCTGTTTATCCATCACTTTGTGTAAAGAATCATATTTGCTTTGCAAAGCAGAAAGCTCATATTCCTTTAATTTTATTTCAAAAGATTTAGCATCTTCTGTTTTTCCTAAAGCAGTATAAACTTCCACGAGTTCTTTATAAAGTCCTTCTGCATTGAGCATTTCTCCGTATTTTTCACTCAATTTATACGATTTCAGAAAATATTCCAATGACGTTTGGTAGCTTCCCGATTCTTTATTTGCTTTGCCCAGAACAAAATAATTGCTCGCCATAATTTTGTCATCGGGAGTGTCTTTGGGTTTAAGCCCCATTGATTTTAAGGCATAATATTCTGCATTGATAATATCAAACAAAAGATAGGTAAGAGCCAGATTTGCATAATTGACGTATTGATATTTCCTGACATCTTCAGGATTATCAAGTTTGTCGTACTGCTGAATGGCTTCCAGCAGCTTTTCTACGGATTTTTCAGGTTCGCCTTTATCATTATAGACGTTGGCAAAACTTCCTAAAGCGTTTATTTTAGTAAAAAATATTTTCGGATTTTTCGGGTCTCCTTTTTCTAAAATCGCAAGTGCTTTTTCCAGCTCCCTGACAGCCTTGTTATAAAATTTATTGGCAGAATAGGTTTCGGCAAAACAAATATGTGCCATTCCCAACATTTGTATATCGTTATATTTTTCTGCTTTCTGCTGGAGCTGCCCGGCAGTAGTAACCAGACCGTTAAAATCCTTTTTACCGTAGTAATAACGGCATTTTCTTTCCAGAAGCACAAGTTCGGAAACCGAATCTTTAACCTGAACAGCCTGTTGCAGTAAACTGTCTATCTGTAAAAAAGCCTCATCAATATTATTTTTGAACAGTTCTCCGTTCTGACGGATTTTCGCTTTCAACTGTTCATTTGACTGTTCCTGAGCAGTAACAACCGAAAAACACAGCAAAAATGCAACCGTTAAAAAAGAACCAATATATCTGAATGTATCCATAAAACTTCCAAAAAAGAAACATCTGTAAAAATCATACGGACAAAAGTAGGTATTTATTCCAAGAAAAAGAAGAAAGGGAAGTTAGTTATTTAAAACAAATCTAAATAATTACTTTTGCTTCAAAATCTGTTTAGCGTGTTCTTTGGTTTTTACTTTTGAGATTACTTCTTCTATAACTCCGTTTGGGTCAATGACAAAAGTAGTTCTGTGAATGCCGTCAAAGGTTCTGCCCATAAACTTTTTTTCGCCCCAGACTCCAAAGGCTTCGATAACTTTTCGCTCGGTATCTGCTATAAGCGGAAAAGGCAAATTGTTTTTTTCTTTGAAATTTGTCTGTCTTTTGGCATCATCTGCACTCACTCCCAATATTTCATATCCCGAAGCCAAAAATCTATGGTAATTATCCCTCAAATCACAAGCCTCAGCCGTACAGCCCGGAGTACTTGCTTTCGGGTAAAAGAAAACAACCAATTTTTTTCCTTTGTAATCGGATAATTTATGTTCTTTTCCGCTTTGGTCGGTTCCTAAATTTTCGGGTGCTTTGTCGCCTGTTTTTAGCATTTTTTGGTTTAAAGTTTAAGGTTCAAGGTTTAAGGTTGCTGAACTTTAAACCTTAAACCTTAAACAAATTTAATTCGCCACCTGACTGATAAACTGAATTCGCATCAGGCGGAGCTCATCATAGTCATAATCTCCGTCAAATTCTTTCATGGCATCGCTTATTTTATCGGATTCTGATTCCATAAAATAATCGTGAATTTCTTCCTGCTGGTCTTCGTCAAGAATTTCGTCTATCCAATATTTAATGTTGAGTTTTGTCCCCGAATAAACGATTTGCTCCATTTCTTTAAGGAGTTCTTCCATCGAAAGTCCTTTGGCTTTAGCAATGTCTTCCAAAGAGAGTTTTCTGTCAACATTCTGAATGATATAGAGTTTCAGGGCAGAATTGGCTCCGGTCGATTTCACTATCAAATCATCAGGACGTATAATATCGTTGTCTTCTACGTATTTAGCGATGAGCTCAATAAATTCTTTTCCGTATTTTTTGGCTTTCCCTTCACCTACTCCGTGAACGTTTGCCATTTCTTCGATAGTTATCGGGTATTTGAGAGCCATATCTTCCAGCGAAGGATCCTGAAAAATCACAAAAGGCGGTAAGCCTAATTTTTTAGCTACTTTTTTACGTAAATCCCTCAGGTATTCCATCAGTTTGGCATCGGCTGTAACCTGAGCTTTGGCAACAGAAACTATGGTTTCATCTTCGGTTTCGCCATATTCGTGGTCTTCGGTCATCATAAACGAAGTAGGGTTTACCAAAAATTCTTCACCTTTTTCGTTTAGCTTTATCACTCCGTAGCTCTCGATGTCTTTGTCCAAAAGTCCGGCTACCAATACTTGTCTGAGCAAAGCCATCCAGTATTTTTCGTCAAAATCTTTTCCTTTTCCGAAAAGGAAATGCATATCCGTACGATAGGCTTTGATATGAGCGTTTACTTTTCCCGTAAGGGTAAAAATAATTTCTTTGGCTTTATAAATCTGTCCGATTTCTTTTATGGTTTGCAAAAGCAATACGACCTGATCTTTGGCTTCGACTTTGGTTTTCGGATTCCTCACGTTGTCATCCATATCTGCACCTTCTCCGGTTTCGGAATCAAATTCTTCTCCGAAGTAATGCAACAGGAATTTTCGTCTGGATATGGAGGTTTCTGCATAGGCAACCACTTCCTGCAAGAGGGCAAAACCGATTTCCTGTTCTGCCACAGGCTTGCCCACCATAAATTTTTCTAATTTCTCTATATCTTTATAGGAGTAGAAAGCCACACAATGACCTTCACCTCCGTCACGACCCGCCCTTCCGGTTTCCTGATAATAGCTCTCTAACGATTTGGGAATGTCGTGGTGAATCACAAAACGAACATCGGGTTTGTCGATTCCCATTCCGAAAGCAATGGTAGCCACCACCACATCGACTTCTTCCATCAAAAACATATCCTGATGTCTTGCCCTGGTTTTAGCATCGAGACCTGCATGATAAGGAACGGCAGAAATTCCGTTCACTTGCAGGAGCTGAGCTACTTCCTCTACCTTTTTCCGGCTCAGACAATAAATAACCCCCGATTTTCCTTTTCGCTGTTTGATAAAGCGGATGATATCTGATTCGATATTTTTGGTTTTGGGGCGAACCTCATAGTATAAATTGGGTCGGTTGAACGAAGCTTTATAAGTGTCTGCTCCGGGCATTTCGAGGTTTTTCAATATATCTTCCTGCACCTTAGGCGTTGCCGTAGCCGTTAGCCCGATAATAGGAATGTCTTTTCCCAGCTGCTCTACGGTGCTTCTGAGATTTCTGTATTCAGGACGGAAATCGTGTCCCCATTCTGATATACAGTGAGCTTCGTCAATAGCCACAAAAGAGATTTTCTGTTTTTTGAGGAACTGCACATATTCGTCTTTGATTAAACTCTCGGGAGCCACATAGAGCAGTTTGGTAGTTCCGTTTTGAATATCTTCTTTCACCCGGTTGATTTCTCCTTTAGTAAGCGAAGAATTCAACACGTGGGCAATTCCCGGGTTGGCAGAAATTCCCCTGATGGCATCGACCTGATTTTTCATCAGGGCAATAAGAGGCGAAACCACAATTGCAGCTCCGTCCAGAACCAAGGCAGGCAGCTGATAACACAGCGATTTCCCTCCTCCTGTGGGCATAATTACAAAAGTATTATGCTTGTTGATAATACTTTTTACAACTTGTTCTTGTAATCCTTTGAACTGGTTAAATCCAAAATATTTCTTCAGTTCTTTGTGTAAATCCAATTCCGATGAATCCATTTTCGTTTCAATGTAATTTTTTTACCTAAATTTGCATTCTATAAAAGTACAATAACTTTTTTAATCTGCAAAATTTTATATCAAGTTTTGAAATCAACCGAAAAAATCCTCAAAAAAGCCCGTCAGGTTTTTGTATCTGAAAGCAAATCCATAGCCCAACTATCTGATTTTCTGGACGAAAATTTCACCCAGACCATCACTGCCATTCTAAAGCTGAAAGGAAAAGTAATTGTAACCGGTATCGGAAAAAGCGCTATTATTGCCCAAAAAATCGTGGCAACATTCAATTCTACGGGTACTCCGGCTCAATTTTTACACGCTTCGGAGGCCATTCACGGAGATTTGGGAATGATACAGCAAAGCGATATTGTGATTTGCATTTCCAAAAGCGGAAACAGCCCCGAAATAAAAATGTTGGCTCCTATAATTAAGAATTTCGGAAACACTTTGGTTGGGATGACCGGTAATACCGATTCGTTTTTGGCAAAACAATCTGATTTTATTCTGAACACTTTCGTGGAAAGAGAGTCGTGCCCGAACAATGTTGCCCCGACAGACAGCACCACAGCCCAACTGGTAATGGGAGATGCTTTGGCTGTTTGCCTGATGTATGAAAGAGGATTTTCGGCTAATGATTTTGCCAAATATCATCCGGGAGGAGCTTTGGGGAAAAAACTGCTTTTGAGAGTAAAAGATATGCTCGACAAAGAAAATAAACCAAGTGTAGCTCCCGATTCTACCATAAAAGATGTGATTGTTGAAATTTCTCAAAAGCGATTGGGGGTGACAGCTGTGGTGGAAAACAACAACCTTCAAGGCATAATCACAGACGGAGACATCAGGAGAATGCTCGAAAAACAGGACAGCTTTACACACCTTAGAGCTCAGGATATTATGACCCGAAACCCGAAAACCATAGAAGCTGAAAATATGGCTGTTGATGCCTTGAATACTATGGAAAACTTTTCGATTACCCAACTTATCGTTACCCAAAACCGGGAATATGTAGGAGTCATTCACCTGCACGATTTGCTCAAAGAAGGAATCGTTTGAATTTAGTGTTCAGTTGACTTTAAACCTTAAACCTTAAACCTTAAACTTTAAACCAAAAATGAACAAACCCTTAGGAGAAATGTCTTTTTTAGACCACTTAGAATCGTTGCGATGGGTGCTTATTCGCAGCAGTCTGGCTATAGTAATTGGAGCTTGTGTGTCGTTTTTCTTTATTGATTTCATTTTTGATGCCATTATTTTCGGACCTAAAAATCCTGATTTTGTTACCTATCGCTTTTTTTGTGAACTGGGGAAATTCTTCGGAGCCGATGAGGGAATGTGTATTGAGGAATTGAATTTCAACATTCAGAGCCGAAAAATGGGTTCGCAGTTTGCCGCTACTATCTGGATGGGAATCACAGCCGGATTTATTCTTGCTTTTCCGTTTATTTTATGGGAATTCTGGAAATTTGTTCGCCCTGCTTTATACGAAAAGGAAAAGAAAAATGCCCAATGGTTTATCATCATCGCTTCGCTTTTGTTTTTTATAGGAGTGCTTTTCGGATATTTTGTTACCGCTCCGCTTTCGATAAACTTTCTGGGAAATTATTCGGTCAGCTCACAGGTGCACAATGATTTTGACATTGATTCCTATATCGGGCTTATCAAGACCTCTGCCCTTTCCTGCGGACTTATTTTTGAACTTCCGATACTGATGTTCTTCTTAGGAAAATTAGGTGTTGTTTCACCCGATTTTCTGAAAAAATACCGCAAAATAGCCTACGTTTTGATTCTTATCATTGCGGCCATTATCACCCCACCCGATGTGGTAAGCCAGATTGTAGTGTCCATTCCTTTGATAGTGCTTTATGAAGCAAGTATATATATCGTGAAATGGGTTACCAAAAATAGTGATCAGTAGGCAGTGATCAGTAGGCAGTTTTTAGTGGTCAGTGGTCAGTGGTCAGCAATCTCAAATTTCAAATCTGAACCCTAAATCCCACTGTTTTCTTGCTAAAAAACACCTTTACAAAAAAATTATTGAAAATATACGTCTCTTTTTTTTCTTATTTAAAGAGAAGTTGTATTTTCGCACACTCAAAATAAAATAAATTCAGAAATAAAATGGCAGTTTTATCAAAAATCAGACAACGTTCAATCTTAGTAATTGTAGTAGTTGGTATTTCACTGTTGGCCTTTGTGATAGGCGATGCAATTCAGGGTGGAGTTTTAGGCGATTCTATGCGTTATGCAGGTTCTATAAACGGAGAAGACATTTCTTCGGAAGAGTTCCGCCTCAGAGTATCCAATCAGGAGCAACAAGGTCAGGGAAGTTCTACCACGATGATTTCCAACAGCTTATGGAATCAGGAAATACGAAGAGTTTTATATGCCGAGCAAATCGAAAAAGCGGGAATTCGTTCCGGGAAAAAGCAAATCGAAGGTATATTTGAACAAAACCCTCAGGTAAATGCTATGTTTCTGGACGAATTAGGAAGATTCAGCCAGGAAAAATACAACCAGTATATCGAGATGGTTAAGGCTCAAAACCCGACTCAGTGGAAAATGTGGCTTGAGAGTTATGAGCAACAACTGATGGATTTTGCCAACGAGCAAACCTATAATACGCTGGTAAAAGCAGGTATCAACGCTTCAAATGTGGAAGGAAAAGCCCTTTATAAAAGAGAGAACGACAAAGTTTCTTTTGATTATGTAATGCTTCCTTACACCTACGTGAACGATGACGAAGTAAGCGTTAGCGATGCAGAAATCATTGACTATATGTCAAAGAGAAAAAGCCAATATAAAGCAGATGACTCTCGTGATATCGAGTTTTTCTTAATCGAAAGCAAAGCTTCGGAAAAAGACATTGAAGAAATTTCGCAGAACGTAGCCGCTCTTTTGGAAGCAAAAACCGTTTTTAACGAAGAAAAAGGCGAAAACGAATCGGTTGACGGATTTGCCACAACCAGCGATGTAAAAGAGTTTGTAACTTCCAACTCTGATATTCCTTTTAACGAAAAATATGTTTTTGCCAAAGAAGTGCCTGCTATTACTGATTTTACCGTAGGCAGCACAACTCAGGTGTACAGAGACGGAGATTACGTAAAAGTTTCCCGTATTTTAGACAGCAAAACAATTGCTGACTCCGTAAAGGCAAGTCATATCATTATTCCGTATGCAGGAGCTTTCCAATCTGCAGCCACTACCTCAAAAGAAGATGCAAAAAAACAAATTGACAGCATCTACAATTTGGTAAAAGCAAACGAAGCTAAATTCAAAGAAGTAGCAGACCAAATCAACTCAGACGGAACCAAAGGAAGAGGCGGAGACATCGGTTGGGTGCAGTATTCTCAGATTTCTTATGAAGGATTCGACCAGGATTTTGCAGAATTTATGTTCTTTAACCCTAAAGGTAGCTCTCAGGTAGTAGAAACCAAATTCGGATACCACATCATTAAGGTAGATGACACAGGAAGCAAACAACCTGCTTATCAAATCGCTACTATTGCCCGTAAAATCGAGCCGTCAAACACGACAAACGATGAGGTTTATACACATTCACAAAAAGTGGAATTAGAAGCTCAAACCAAATCATTTGAAGACCTGGCAAAAGAAAACAATCTCGAAATCATTAAAGCCAACGGTGTTACCGCTCAAGACGAAAATCTGCAAGGTTTAGGCTCTCAACGAAACATCATCGTATGGGCTTTTGGTTCTGATGCCCAAAAAGGAAGTGTAAGACGTTTTGACATTACTCAGGGACACGTGATTGCAAAAATCAAAAACATAAACGACAACGGATTGCAATCTGTAGAACGTATCAGAGCTTCTGTTGAGCCTATTATCAAAAACCAGAAAAAAGCAGCTATCCTAAAAGAAAAAGCCAAAGGAGCTACACTTGAAGAAATTGCTACTGCCAACAGCGAAACCGTAAGGTCTGCAACCGGAATCACTCTTGCCAACCCGAATCTTCCGGGAGTTGGTTTAGAACCAAAAGTAACAGGAAGAGCATTTTCGTCTGAAGTTGGTAAAGTATCTGAGGCTATCGAAGGAAAAATGGGGATTTTCTTTGTAAAAACCCAATCGGTAGTAGCTGCTCCTGAATTGCCAAACTATGTGAGTTTTACCAACCGAGTAAAACAACAAACCCAGGGAATGGCTCAAAGCAGAGTGTTTGCTGCCCTTAGAAACAAAGCCGAAATCAACGATAACCGTATCAATATCGGGTTGTAATTTCTCGAAATTATACCTTTTAAAAAAAGCCTCTCAAATTAAAAAATTGAGAGGCTTTTTTTATCACTTAATTTTTTCTGCATAAACCATATAATATCGGGGAGTAAATCTTCTGAGTAAAGGTCTGACGCCTATTTTTGAAACCGGATTCGTCCATTTTTGCCGGTCCAAAATCTTCCAACCTGTTTTTTCCAGAAGCCAATCCAATTGCCAGTCTTCAAATTCGTGATAATGTCTGTCTCTCATATCGGTTTTGCTTCTGTAAGCAGGACTGAACCACAACCGCAAAGGAACAGAAACTATCATTTTATCACACCGAATTTCTTTTAAAACCACATAGGGGTTCAGCAGATGTTCAAAAATTTCGAGAGCCGTAACCACTGAATATTCCGTTGTTTTTAAGGCAGATTGGTCAGTATCCAAATCTTCACCTTGAGTATTGTAAACCTGAAATCCTTCCTGGTTCATAATTTCAGAAAAAGGATTGACAATCCCTAAATCCAGAATTTTTTCGGAAACAGAAATGTGTTTTTTCAAAAATTCCAAACTGTGTTTGTATCGTTTGTTGGGGAAATATTTTTCGTACATAAAGTTTTTCTTTATTTTTGCTAAAATATATATTCATAATTGCATACACAAAAAAAATATTTAATTATTTTACTTACCAACATTATGAAAAAAATTCTCTTTTTTTTTTATTTAATAGCATATAACAGTTTTTCACAAGTTTCTTTTCCTAACAACTCTCTCTCTGCAGGGACTCAAATGGCTGAAAGAATTTCGAGTTTTACTGTGTTAGGAGCAAACGACAGATTAGAAATTGTTAATGGGACTCAAAATGACGAAATATTTATACCTACCTTATGGTCATACAGGAGTACAAATAACACTTTTGGTCTGGTTCTGACTTCTTCTATTGCCTCAAACTTAGATACTGGTACAAGTCCTGTAATGTTATTCACTACAAATATTGCCCCTATATTTCAACCTAATGCTCCAACAACGGGAGATTTTCCTTGGGGAAATTCAGGAACAACAATACCAATATTAAATCGTCCCGTTTTTCAATGGAGAAATAATTCAAATAAAATTATGACTATCCTCGCAAATAACAATGTAGGAATCGGAACAGAAACTCCAACAGCTTTATTGCATACCACAGGAACAGTCAGATTTGAAAACTTAACAGATGCCACCAATCCGTTTAAAGTTTTGGGAACAGACAGCAGCGGAAATGTGTTTGAATATAACCCCACAGAATTGGCAGGCTCCGGAACTTCAGATGCAGACTGGTTAAAACCTGACGGAACTCTCCCCTCCTCTATTGACGATACTATTTATACGAATGGTTTGGTAGGAATAAACACTGCTAATCCTTCTGCCAATTTGCATACGGTAGGAACTCTGAAATTTGAAAACGTAGCAGATGCCACCAATCCGTTTAAAGTTTTGGGAACAGAC
>JBAYSC010000088.1:0-9976 GCA_041676345.1 Flavobacteriaceae bacterium
CTTTCCTAATTGTTCGTGAGGAACGCTTTTGTTGTGCAACGGAATACGAACCAAATTCTTTTTGGCATCTTCCACAGCCTTAGCAATCGCTTCTGAAACATCTTTTGATTTTCCCAGACCGTGCCCTACTACTCCGTTTTCATCTCCTACTACCACTACAGCAGAAAAGCCGAAAGCTCTACCTCCTTTAGTAACCTTAGTCACACGATTTACACTTACCAAACGGTCTTTAAGTTCAAGACCTCCCGGTTTTACTGATTCTATATTTTTATACTTAGACATACTATAATTAGAATTTAAGTCCGGCAGTTCTTGCTCCTTCTGCCAATGATTTTACACGTCCGTGATAGAGATAACCTCCTCTGTCAAAAGCCACTTTTTCGACTCCTGCTTTTAGAGCTTTCTCTCCGATTACTTTACCCACTTGCGCTGCAATTTCGGTAGCAGTACCTTTTGCTCCGGCAAGTTCTTTATCTCTTGAAGAAGCTGCTGCCAAAGTAATTCCTTTTGCATCGTCTATGATTTGTGCATAGATTTCTTTATTACTTCTGAATACAGATAATCTTGGCATAGATGCAGTACCTGTAACCGTTTTTCTGATTCTTAGCTTAATACGCTGTCTTCTCTCAACTTTTGTTAATGACATAATTTCTATTTTTAAGCTGATTTACCTGCTTTTCTTCTTAATTCTTCTCCTACAAACTTAACTCCTTTTCCTTTGTAAGGTTCAGGTTTTCTGAAGCTTCTGATTTTGGCAGCCACGTGCCCAAGAAGTTGTTTATCGAAAGAAGAAAGTTTAATAATCGGGTTTTTTCCTTTTTCAGAAATGGTTTCCACTTTTACTTCGGGAGCAATATCCATCACGATGTTGTGAGAAAATCCTAAAGCCAAATCCAATTTCTGACCCTGGTTTGAAGCTCTGTAACCAACTCCAACAAGTTCTAATTGTTTGGTAAACCCTTCTGATACTCCGATAATCATATTGTTGATAAGCGAACGATATAGACCGTGCTTTGCTCTTTCATCTTTATGATCAGACGAACGTTCAACAATTACCTGACCTTCTTCCATTTTGATGGTAACGTCAGAGTATTCTTGTTTTAATTCTCCTAATTTTCCTTTTACTGTAATGATTCCGTCTTTCACATCTACTGTTACTCCAGAGGGAATTGTTACCGGATTTTTACCTATTCTTGACATTTCTTAAAGTCTTTTTTGGTTAGTAAACATAACAAATTACCTCTCCACCTACGTTGAGTTGTTTTGCTTTCTTTCCGGTCATAAGACCTTGAGAAGTAGAAACAATAGCAATTCCAAGTCCGTTAAGGATTCTTGGAAGGTCGGCAGAACCGGCATACTTACGTAAACCTGGTTTACTAATTCTTTGAATATCTCTGATTACAGACTCTTTGGTATCTTTATCATACTTTAGAGCAATCTTGATAGTTCCTTGAACAGTGTTATCTTCAAACTTGTAGCTGAGGATATAACCTTGTTCAAACAAAATTTTTGTGATTTCTTTTTTCAGTTTTGATGCCGGAATCTCCACCACTTTATGGTTTGCTCTTGCAGCATTTCTGATTCTTGTTAAGAAATCAGCAATAGGATCTGTGTACATATTTATAAAATTGCGGTAACAGTATTCCGCAGGCACCACGCCTGCCGAACTTGAAACCAATTAAACTCAATTTTTACCAACTTGCTTTTTTAACACCAGGGATCAATCCTTGGTTAGCCATTTCTCTGAAAGTTACACGAGAAATTCCAAACTGACGCATATATCCTCTTGGTCTTCCTGTTAACTTACAACGATTGTGAAGGCGAACCGGTGAAGCATTTTTCGGAAGTTTTTGAAGACCTTCATAGTCTCCAGCTTCTAATAATGCTGCTCTTTTAGCTGCATATTTAGCAACCAATTTTTCTCTTTTCACCTCACGGGCTTTCATTGATTCTTTAGCCATGTCTTAATTCTTTTTAAAAGGTAAACCCAGTTCTGTTAACAATGATTTTGCTTCTTTATCTGTCGGTGCAGTGGTAACAAAAGTAATATCCATACCGGAAATTTTGTTCACTTTATCGATGTTGATTTCAGGGAAAATGATTTGCTCTGTGATTCCTAAGGTATAGTTTCCTCTACCATCAAAACCTGTTGCTTTAATTCCTTGAAAATCTCTAACACGTGGCAGAGAAGCCGTAATCAAACGATCTAAGAATTCATACATTTGCTCACCACGAAGCGTAACTTTTGCTCCGATTGGCATTCCTTTTCTAAGTTTAAACGAAGCAACGTCTTTTTTAGAAATAGTAGCCACAGCTTTTTGTCCGGTGATTTTTGTAAGCTCATCCACTGCATATTCGATCAATTTTTTGTCTGAAGTGGCAGCACCGACTCCACGACTCAAAACGATTTTTTCAAGTCTTGGAACCTGCATTACGTTTTTATATCCGAACTCTTCTTTTAAAGCAGAGATAACTCTGTCTTTATATTCCTGTTTTAATCTTGGTATATAAGTCATCACTATACTACTTGATTAGATTTTTTTGAAAATCTCACTTTTTTATCACCTTCCATTTTAAATCCTACTCGTGTTGCTTGTTTGGTTTTTTTGTCAACCAAAGCCACATTAGAAACATGGATAGGTGCTTCTTTTTTTACGATACCACCCTGAGGGCTGCTTGCACTCGGTTTAGTATGTTTTGAAACCACGTTAACACCTTCTACGATCACTTTGTTTTTGTCTGGGAAAACTCTTACGATTTTTCCTTCAGCACCTTTGTGATCTCCGGCAATAACTTTTACTAAATCTCCTGATTTTACTTTTAACTTTGTCATCATTATAAAAATTAAAGCACTTCAGGTGCTAATGATACAATTTTCATGAATTGTTTTTCACGAAGTTCTCTGGCTACAGGTCCAAACACACGAGTTCCTCTCATTTCTCCTGCTGCATTCAAAAGAACACAAGCATTGTCATCAAAACGGATGTATGAGCCGTCTGCTCTTCTAACCTCTTTTTTGGTACGAACTACAACTGCAGTTGACACAGCACCTTTTTTCACGTTTCCGTTTGGTGTTGCATCTTTAATAGAAACTACAATTTTATCTCCAACAGAGGCATAACGACGTTTCGTTCCTCCCAACACACGGATAGTCAAAACTTCTTTTGCTCCTGTGTTGTCTGCTACTTTTAATCTTGATTCTTGCTGTACCATAATTATTTAGCTCTTTCAATGATTTCAACTAATCTCCAACGTTTGGTTTTGCTCAAAGGACGAGTTTCCATAATCCTTACGGTATCACCAATGTTACAATCGTTTGTTTCATCGTGTGCCACATATTTTTTTGTTTTCAACACGAATTTACCATACAACGGGTGTTTGATTTTTTTAGTTTCAGCCACAACGATAGATCTTTCCATCTTATTGCTGGTCACCACACCTATTCTTTCTTTTCTTAAATTTCTTTTTTCCATTTTTAGCGTCATTACAATTATTGTAACTCTCTTTTGGTAAGTTCCGTAGCAACTCTTGCGATACTTCTTCTAACCGATCTGATTTGTAACGGATTCTGAATCGGAGAAACAGCGTGAGTTGATTTTAATTCGGCATAGGAATTTTTAAGCTGAGCAAGTTGTTCTTGCAATTCAGCTACTGACAGATTCTTTATTTCTGATTGTTTCATAACTTTTTATTTTATGCCTCGAAATCTCTGGCAATAACAAATTTAGTTTTCACAGGAAGCTTTTGAGCTGCCAATCTAAGAGCTTCTTTAGCTACAGATAGAGGCACACCTCCTACTTCAAACATAATTCTTCCTGGTTTCACCACAGCCACCCAGTACTCAACAGCACCTTTACCTTTACCCATACGAACCTCAAGAGGTTTTTTGGTAATTGGTTTATCCGGGAAAATTTTAATCCACAACTGACCTTCTCTTTTCATATAACGGGTAGCTGCGATACGAGCTGCCTCAATCTGACGAGAAGTAATGAATACAGAATCTAACGCTTTTATACCAAACATTCCGTTTGAAAGTTCATGACCTCTTTGAGAGATCCCTTTCATTTTACCTTTCTGTACCTTACGGTATTTCGTTCTTCTTGGTTGTAACATTTTCTTGTTTCAATTAAAAAATTATTACTTTCTTTTACGAGCAGGTTTTCCTGAAGGTCTGTTGTCCTTAGGAGCCCCTCCTGCTTTAGATTGTTTTTTATCCATACCTACAAGCGGAGAAAGGTCTCTTTTTCCGTAAACCTCACCTTTCATGATCCATACTTTGATACCCATTCTACCATAAGTAGTATGAGCTTCAGCCAAAGCATAATCGATATCTGCTCTGAAAGTCGACAAAGGAATTCTTCCTTCTTTGAAAGTTTCTGAACGAGCCATCTCAGCTCCGTTCAAACGACCTGAAATCATTACTTTAATACCTTCAGCGTTCATACGCATTGCAGCCGCAATAGCCATTTTAATAGCTCTTCTGTATGAAATTCTGCTTTCAAGCTGACGAGCGATGCTATTTGCAACTAGATAAGCATCAAGCTCTGGTCTTTTGATTTCAAAGATGTTGATTTGAACCTCTTTGTCTGTAATCTTCTTAAGCTCTTCTTTCAACTTGTCTACCTCTTGACCTCCTTTACCAATGATGATACCAGGACGAGCCGTAGTGATAGTAACGGTTACAAGTTTTAGAGTTCTCTCGATGATTATTTTTGATACACTAGCTTTTGATAAACGAGCATGGATATACTTTCTGATTTTGTAATCTTCAGCGATTTTATCACCGTAATCATTTCCACCATACCAGTTTGAGTCCCATCCTCTGATGATACCAAGTCTATTTCCTATTGGATTTGTCTTTTGTCCCATACTGTTTATTAATTGCTTTGTGTGTTATTGATTGCTCCAAGCACGATTGTTACGTGGTTAGAACGTTTTCTTATTCTGTGTGCTCTACCTTGTGGTGCAGGACGAAGTCTTTTTAGCATCATTCCTCCATCTACTTTGATTTCTTTTACGAAAAGACCTGCATCTTCGATACTAGCATCTTCGTTTTTAGCCTGCCAGTTAGCGATAGCTGAAAGCAATAGTTTTTCAACTCTTCTTGACGCTTCTTTTTGACTAAATTTCAATATATTAAGAGCTTTTTCTACCTTCTGACCTCTTACCAAGTCTGCTACCAAACGCATTTTTCTAGGCGAAGTAGGGCAGTTATTCAACTTTGCAAAAGCAATTTGCTTATTCGCTTCTTTTCTGGCTTCTGCTGCTTCTCTTTTACGAACTCCCATGACTTACTTATTTTTTACCTTTATTTTTAGCTCCAGCGTGACCTCTAAAAGATCTTGTCGGAGAAAATTCACCTAATTTATGACCTACCATATTCTCTGTTACATATACAGGAACAAACTGACGACCATTGTGAACTGCAATGGTTTGACCTACAAAATCAGGAGTAATCATAGAGGCTCTTGACCAAGTTTTCACAACTCCTTTATTGCCTTTTTCGATATTTTCCTGAACTTTCTTTTCTAATTTATAATGAACGAAAGGTCCTTTCTTTAATGAACGTGCCATATCTTATTATTTCTTTCTACGTTCTACAATATACTTATTCGTAGGATTAGCCTTAGCACGGGTTCTGTAACCTTTAGCCGGCATACCTTTTCTTGAACGAGGGTGACCTCCTGATGAACGACCTTCACCACCACCCATCGGGTGATCAACAGGGTTCATCGCTACCGGTCTTGTTCTCGGTCTTCTACCCAACCATCTTGAACGTCCTGCTTTACCGGAAACAATCAACTGGTGGTCGTGATTTGATACAGCTCCAATAGTAGCCATACAAGTAAGCAAAATCAATCTGATTTCACCTGAAGGCATTTTAATGGTAGCATATTTACCGTCTCTTGCGATCAATTGAGCAAAAGTTCCTGCAGAACGAGCAATGATAGCTCCCTGACCAGGACGCAATTCGATACAAGAAATTACAGTTCCCAACGGAATTTTTGCAAGTGACATAGCATTTCCGATTTCCGGAGCAGCATTGTCTCCTGAAACTACAGTTTGTCCTACTTTCAGACCACTTTGAGCAATAACATAGGCTTTTGCTCCGTCAGCATAGGCCAACAAAGCAATAAAAGCAGTTCTGTTCGGGTCATATTCGATTGATTTAACCGTTGCAGGAATTCCTGTTTTGGCTCTTTTAAAATCAATGATACGATACTTTTGTTTGTGACCACCGCCCATATAACGCATGGTCATTTTTCCTTGACTATTTCTACCTCCTGAGTTTTTTTTCGGTGCTAGCAAGCTACGCTCCGGCTTATCAGTTGTAATAGCGTCAAAACTATTCACAACTCTAAAACGCTGACCCGGGGTAATAGGTTTTAATTTTCTAACTGACATTTTAGTCTTTACGTTTTATTAGATATTAGTATATAAATCTATCGATTCTCCTTCTTTTACCTGAACAAATGCTTTTTTGTAGGCACCTGTTTTTGCGGTAATAAGTCCGTTTTTAGTATATTTAGTGGAGCGATTTGCTCTACTGATACTTGTGTTTACACTTACAACAGAAACACCATAAGCTTTTTCAACCGCATTTTTGATTTGGATTTTGTTGGCTTTTTTGTCAACCACAAATCCGTAACGGTTTAAAGTTTCGCTTTCACGGGTTACTTTTTCTGTAAGGATAGGTTTAATTATAGTACTCATCACAGTTGATTATTTACTTAAATTCTCTTCAATTCCTTCTAAAGACCCTTCCAAAAGCACCAAACTATTTGCATTCAAAATAGTGTAAGTGTTTAATTCTGAACTGGTTATAACATTAGAAGCTTTCAAATTGCGAGACGACAAATATACATTTTTATTTGATTCTCCCAACACAAACAAAGATTTTTTATTCTCTAACCCTAAAGCTTTCAGAACATTGATAAAATTCTTAGTGTTTGGTGTTTCAAAATCGAAGCTTTCCAATACGATTACATTTCCTTCGGTTGCCTTAGCTGTTAGGGCTGATTTACGAGCCAAACGCTTCAGGTTTTTGTTTAATTTGAAAGAATAATTTCTTGGTCTTGGCCCGAAAACTGTTCCTCCTCCTTTAAACAAAGGATTTTTCACACTTCCTGCACGAGCTGTACCTGTACCTTTTTGTTTTTTGATTTTACGGGTACTTCCTGTTACCTCATTTCTCTCTTTGGATTTATGAGTACCTTGTCTTTGGTTAGCCAAATATTGTTTAACATCCAAGTAAACAGCATGTTTGTTTGGCTCTATACCGAAAACCGAATCAGACAGTGTTACTGTTCTTCCGGTTTCTTTACCACTGATATTTAAAACTTTTACTTCCATTACTTCTGAATGATTACGTAAGAATTTTTGTGTCCGGGAACAGCTCCTTTAATCACAAGCAGATTCTTATCTTCAACAACTTTTAAAACTACAAGGTTTTGAACGGTAACATTTTTCCCTCCTGTTCTACCAGCCATACGCATTCCTTTGAATACTCTTGACGGATAGGATGATGCTCCCACAGAACCCGGTGCTCTAAGACGATTGTGCTGACCGTGAGTAGATTGTCCTACCCCGCCAAAACCGTGTCTTTTTACAACACCTTGAAAACCTTTTCCTTTAGAAATACCTTGCACATCTACATATTCTCCTTCTTCAAACAGAGAAACAGTGATTACATCACCTAATTTGTAGTCTTGTTCAAACTCCTTGATCTCAACAACTTTTTTCTTAGCCTCTACTCCTGCTTTTTTGAAGTGTCCTACTTCAGCTTTTGTAGCATGCTTTTCTTTTTTGTCATCGAAACCAAGTTGTAACGCTTCATACCCGTCAACCTCGTTGGTTCTGACTTGGGTAACAACACACGGCCCTGCTTCTATGACAGTACACGGAATGTTTTTTCCGTTTTCGTCAAAGATGCTGGTCATACCGATTTTTCTTCCAATTAACCCAGACATATTGATTATTTATTAAAATTTATTTAAAATTCCTTTTTGTAAAAGGCTGCAAAAATAAGCATTAAGTTTTAATTTGCAAAACTTAATGCTTATTATTTCACCAGCTGTATTTTATCAGACTTTGATTTCTACTTCTACTCCTGAAGGAAGCTCTAATTTCATAAGAGCATCAACCGTTTTTGAAGAAGAAGAATAAATGTCTAACAATCTTTTGTATGAGCTTACCTCAAACTGTTCTCTTGCTTTTTTGTTCACGTGTGGGGAACGCAAAACAGTAAAGATTTTTTTGTGAGTTGGCAACGGAATTGGTCCTGTTACCACAGCTCCTGTACTTTTTACAGTTTTTACGATTTTCTCGGCCGATTTGTCAACCAGCATGTGATCGTATGATTTTAGTTTTATTCTGATTTTTTGACTCATCTCTTTAAAAATTAAGCGTTACCTCTTGCTTTTTTGATTACTTCATCTGAAATATTAGACGGGGTCTCTGCATAGTGAGAGAACTCCATTGTAGAAGTTGCTCTACCCGAAGACAATGTTCTAAGTGTAGTTACATAACCGAACATTTCTGAAAGAGGCACATTGGCTTTAATGGTTTTTGCACCAGCTCTGTCACCCATATCGTTAACCTGACCTCTACGTCTGTTCAAATCTCCTACAATATCACCCATATTTTCTTCCGGAGTGATTACTTCGATTTTCATAATTGGCTCAAGGATTACAGCACCAGCAGCTTTCGCAGCCTCTTTGTATCCCATTTTAGCAGCCAATTCAAATGATAGTGAATCTGAATCGACAGCGTGATAAGAACCATCTAATAAAGTAACTTTCATCGAGTCCATTTCAAATCCTGCCAAAGGACCTTGTTTCATAGCCTCTTTAAATCCTTTCTCTACAGAAGGGATATACTCTTTTGGTACGTTACCACCTTTAACTTCGTTAACGAACTGTAATCCCATAGGTACTTTTCCGTCAACTTCGTCAGCTGGCCCGATAGAGAATACGATATCCGCAAATTTACCACGACCTCCAGATTGTTTTTTGTAAACTTCTCTGTGATTCGCCATACGGGTAATAGCCTCTTTGTACTCTACTTGTGGTTCACCTTGATTTACTTCAACTTTAAACTCACGTCTCATACGGTCAACGATGATATCCAAGTGAAGCTCACCCATACCGGAGATGATTGTTTGTCCTGAAGCCTGGTCTGTTCTTACTGTAAATGTTGGATCTTCTTCCGCTAATTTAGCCAAAGCAGTTCCCATTTTATCAGCATCAGCTTTAGTTTTAGGCTCAACAGCGATACCAATTACCGGATCAGGGAAATCCATAGATTCCAATACAATCGGGTGTTTTTCTTCACACAATGTATCTCCTGTTTTGATATCTTTAAATCCTACAGCAGCACCAATGTCTCCTGCTTCAATATATTCGATTGGATTTTGTTTGTTAGCGTGCATTTGGTAGATACGAGAGATACGCTCTTTGTTTCCTGAACGGGTGTTCAACACATAAGAACCAGCATCTAATCTACCTGAATAAGCTCTAAAGAAAGCCAAACGACCTACGAATGGATCGGTAGCAATTTTAAATGCCAATGCAGCAAACGGGTCAGAAACTGATGGTTTTCTTGAGATAGGAGCATCTGTATCAGGATTTGTTCCTTCGATAGCCTCTTTATCTGTTGGTGCAGGCAAGTAACGACAAACCGCATCAATCATAAACTGAACTCCTTTGTTTTTGAAAGAAGAACCACACATCATCGGGATGATACTCATATCCAAAGTAGCAGCACGAAGAGCAGCATTGATTTCTTCCTCTGTGATAGACTCTTCATCTTCCATATATTTTTCAAGAAGATTTTCGTCATAACCTGCAATTTCTTCAATCAACTGACCTCTGAATTGTCTAACTTCATCAACCATATCAGCAGGAATCTCAACAATGTCGAATGTGCTTCCGTGGTTTTCATCATGCCATACAATAGCACGGTTTTTAATCAAATC